>JADGRE010000053.1 GCA_017881185.1 Pseudomonadota bacterium
CCGGAGAACGCATATGACGACGCCCACCAGCTTCGACCCCGCAAAGTACAAGACAGCCACGCGTGAACAGTGGGAGACCACGGCCGCCGCCTGGCATCGCTGGGGACCCGTGCTGCGCAGTTGGCTCGGCCCCGCGACCGAGCGCATGCTCGAGTTCGCGCAGGTTCGCCCGGGCTGTCGCGTGCTCGACGTCGCGGCCGGTGCAGGCGACCAGACGCTGCAGACCGCGGCGCGAGTGGGTCCCGGCGGCAGCGTGCTCGCGACCGACATCTCACCCGCGATCCTCGCGTTTGCAGCTGCGGAGGCCCAGCGTGCCGGCCATACCAACGTCACGACCCGCGTCATGGATGGCGAGCACCTCGACTTGAGCGACGCGTCGTTCGATGCAGTGATTTCGCGCGTGGGGTTGATCTACTTCCCCGACCAGCAGCAGGCCCTGCGGGAGATGCACCGCGTGCTCGTGCCCGGTGGTCGGGTTGCAGCGATCGTGTACGCAGCGGCGGACAAGAACGGGTTCTTCAGCGTACCGGTGTCGATCGTGCGTCGCGCGGCCAAGCTGGGTACGCCGCTGCCGGGACAGCCGGGTCCGTTCAGTCTCGGCGCCGAGGGTGCAATCGAGGCGGCGTTTGCGCGTGCCGGCTTTCGTGAGGTGAGAGCCGAGCGCGTTGCAGCGCCACTGCGCATGCAGTCCGCCGAGGAATGCTTGCGCTTCGAGAAGGAATCGTTCGGTGCGCTGCACCAGATGCTGTCGTCGCTCGAGCCGGCGGAGCGCGAATCCACGTGGGCGCAAGTAGGCTCAGCACTCCGCGAATTCGAGCGCGGCTCCGATGGTTTCGTGGGTCCGTGCGAGCTGGTGATCGCAGTCGGCACGAAGTGACTGCAAGAGCTTAGAGCCGATCTCAATACCTGTTCGCGGCGTCGGGCGGGACGGGCCCGATCGCTGCGTTGCGCGGCCTCGAAATACATCGAGTATTCTTTCGGTCACGCGCCTTGCGCTCGGGCCCGTCGCGCGCCGAAATCCACTCGCTCAGGGTATCGAGCTCGGCGCTTACGCCGTGCCCTTGCCGGGGCGTGTTGTGAGCCGCTAGTATAAGTGACCCTGATCGCGCCCGCCGGGACACTACATCGGGAAGCTGTCGTACGGGGCTACGAGGGGTACGCATTGAGGACGCAAAGACGGGTAGGCGGTGGCTCACGAGCACCGTGGCGAGCACGCTGGGGGCTGATCTGGCTGACACTGGGGGCGCTTGGGGCCTGCCAGGGCACGATCGAAGCTCCAGGCGCAAGCAAAGCGCGCTCCACTTCCGGCACCGCCGGAAACAACCCCGCGGACCCACGCATCGCGCAGCGCATCTGGCGTCTGACGCCGACCCAATTCAACACCGAGACACAGCGCATGTTCGGCAGTGGCGTGCCGCTGGCCAGCATCCCCGAGTCCGCGGCCGAAGACGGGCTCACCAACATCGCGGCCAACGCCATCGTCGATCTCGGCAATGCGAGCTTCTTCGCCGATGGCGCGCGCTCCATTGCTACCTGGGTCACCGCCAACGCTGCGCAGGCCACGCGTTGCACGAACTACGGCCAGAGCGCGTGCGTCGACAGCTTCCTCGCCTGGTTTCCGGCGAGCGCGTTCCGCCGCGCGGTCGACGCGACGGAGATCAGCGCACTGCGCAAGCTGTTCGACGACCTGCATGGGAGCTACCCGTACGACTACGCGTTTGCAGGTGTCGTGCGCGCGGTGCTGCTCTCGCCTGAGTTCCTGTATCGCAGCGAGCTGACCAACGGCAGCTCGAAGCTGATGACGCCCGCCGAGATCGCAAACCTGCTCGCGTTCGCCATCACCGATCAGAGCCCGGACGCCACGCTGCTCGCGGCCGTGCAGACCGCCGACCTCACCAACCCCGACGTGCGCGAGCAACAGGCGCGCCGCTTGCTCAAGAGCTCGGAGCAAGTCTGGCAGCGCTTCTTCTGGGAGTGGCTGCAGATGGCGACGCTGTACAGCCAGGGCAACGAGGTGGGTCTCGACCCGGCGCTGGTGAAGCAGATGGAAGCCGAGTACCGAACCTTCGTGCAAGAAGTCGTCGTCACGCAGCACGGTACCTTGCGAGATGTGATGGCCGCGTCGTACAGCTACATGCAGCCCGAGCTCGCGAAGTTCTACGGCGTGACGCACCCGGGCACCGGCATGTCACGCGTCGAGCTCGATCCGGCACAGCGCGGCGGCTTGCTTACGCAGGGTGCTTGGCTCGTCAGTCACGGCAAGCGCGGTCGTGACAACGTCGTGCGCCGCGGCATGAGCCTCTACAAGCAAGCCATGTGTCACAACGCCCTGACGCCGCCTGCCGGCCTCGACGTGCAAGCCGTGCAAATGAAGCTGGTCGGCCCCAATGCGACGGTGCGTGAAACCCTCAATGCCCGCGATCAAACGCAGCCCTGCGGCAGCTGTCATCACCTCGCAGACCCGATCGGCATCGTCTTCGAGAATTTCACGAGCGACGCACGCTGGCAGACGACCTACGCCGATGGGCGAGCCGTCGACAGCAAATCCGACGTCATGGATCTCGGCAGCTTCGACAACGCCCACATGTTGGCGACGGCGCTCGTCGACGATCCGATGTTTCAGCGCTGCTTCGTGCAGCGCTTCATGCACTTCATGCTCGGCATCGATCTCGGCGCAGCCGAGCAAGTCGCCTGGACGCAGCAAGTGCACGAACGTTTGCAGGCGACAGGCACCTCGCTCGAAGAGATGCTCGTGTCGATCGTGCGCCATCCCGCCTTCATCGAACGTCCTGCGGGGAACAGCCCATGAAGTTATCACGACGACGCTTCCAGCTATTGACAGGCGCGGCACTCGGCGCATCGCTCTTGCCGCGCTGGGCCACTGGCGTGCGCGCGCAGAGCGCACAGGCGCCCATGCGCTTTCTGGCGGTGCGCACGCCGCACGGAGTCGATCGCGACTACTGGATCCCTCGCCAAGCCAGCGGCGCCGACCCTGCATCCACCGACCAAGCGCTTGCCGAGCTGAGCTTCGACTATCCCGACTCCGTGCTGGGCCCGATGATGCCCTGGCGCGACAAGATCAGCGTGCTCGACGGCCTCGACACGCAGATCTCCAAGGAGATGACGCGCTCTGACCGCCGGAACTATCACGGGCACAACGAGCAAGGCACGCTGCTGACGGGTGCCGAGCCGCCGGCCGATCGCAACGGCGGCTACGACAACCATCCCTCGCTCGACTTCTACCTGCACGCGCGCCTGCCATCGCCCGCGCTGCTCACGGCGGCGGTCGAGGGCTCGGGCACGTGGAAGTGCATGAGCTACGACGACGCGGGCAACCCACGCGACCCGGAGACCGATCCACGCACGCTCTTCGGTCAAGCCTTCCCCGCGGACTTCAAGCCCCCGGCCGCGGGCGTACGGGCCGTCGACTACAGCGCCGGCGAGCAACTGATCGCCGGCTACGACCAAAGCGCCTTGCAAGCGCTGCGCAGCCGCCTCGTCGGCAGCGAGCGCAGCAAGATCGACCGCCACCTCGATGGGATGAATCGCCTGCTCATGACAGCTGGAACGGGCATGCTCAGTGGCCCGGCCGGCATGTGCATGACCAGCGGCGCAGATGTGCCCACGCGCGATGGCAACGTCGGTAATGTGGCTGGGGTGGAAGAAGTCGCTCGCGCCCACGCACGTGTCATCGCGCAGGCCTTCGCCTGCGGCCGCTCGCGCGTGGCCACCTTGCAGATCCTGAACGACTACCCCAACTACTTCAGCGATCTACCCCAGGTCCGCACGCCTGCGGTGCTCGCGCTCTACGGCCAGAGCTTTCGCTTCCACGAGAACCTGGTGCACGACTACTGGCCCGCGACCGGCCAAAAGCGCACCGATCTGAGGACAGCCTACTGCGCAGGCCTGCGCTGGAGCGCCACGCACTTCGCCGCGGTGCTCGAGGAGCTCGACAAGACGCCCGATCCACTCGACCCCAAGGGCGGCACCATCCTGCAAAACACCATCGTGTTCTGGCACAACGAGTTCGGTCACGACGCGCACGACAACCAAGAGACACGGCACCCCTGTATCATCGCCGGTGGTGGTGGCAAGGTACTGAAGCTCGGCCGCTACCTGCGCCTGCGCGACATCCAAGGCAGCACGCGCGTGCCTCACAACCGCCTGCTCACCAGCATCTGCCTCGCGATGGGGCTCGGCGACGTGAGCTTCTTCGGCGATCGTGACATGAAGACCAACGCAAATTACCAGGGGCCGTTGCTGCCACTGATGGTGTGAGCCGCAGGCGGCCGCTCGTGGTACTTTTCCGCATGCGAACGCGCTCCTGCCTCGTGCTAGTCGCTGTGATTTTCGGTCTCGTTTGCGGTTGCAAGCGTGCCAACCGAGGCTCGGGCCGTGCGGTCGACGGCGGACAGCCCAGCGTGGATGCCGGTGCTGGCCTGAAGCCCGACGCGGCGGTAGCCAGCGGTGCGCGCGACGCGGGAGCACGGGACGGCAGTGCCGGTGGTGCCGGCGCGGTCGACGCTTCGACCGGTACGCGCGACGGCTCGAGTGCGGCTGCGCCGGACGCAGGCAGCGCGCGCAGCTTCCCAAGCGACCGAAGCCAATTCGGTCTCGGCGGTCCGAGCCGCTGCACCGGCGCCGATGTGTTGCTCTGCGAGGGCTTCGAGTCCGGCGCGATCGACGCAGCCACCTGGAGCATCGACACCTGGGGGAAGGGCACGGCGCTGATCGACGGTGCGCGCGCCGCGCGGGGCTCGCACTCGGTGCACATCAACGAGCCGGCGGACGTCAGTCGCGTGATGCTGCGCGAGACCAAGACCTTCGCCACCACGGGCAACCACTTCTTCGGCCGCTTCTTCCTGTATCTGCCGTACACCGCGCCCGCGCTGCAGTGTCCGAACGGCACTTGCAACAACCTCGTGCACTGGACGGCCGCCGCCGCCGGCGGCGTCTACGCCGAGAACAGCATGAGCTACCAACCGGATGTCCGAGCGGTCGGCGCGGTGAACCAGAACCTGCTGGTGAACCTCGACGGCGGTCCGAAAGCCGAGGTTGGCGTCAGCGACGACAGCAGCGCTCCGACTGGCTACGGTGCGCTCGACGCCTCCCACGTGAACCAGTGGATGTGCTTCGAGTTCGAGTACGCGGGCCAGGCCGACACGGCCGAGGTGCGCGTGTTCTGGGATGGCCTCGAGCACCCGGCGCTGCACTACTCGACTGCGCATCGCGGGGACAAGGGCGAGCTGTGGGCGATCCCCAAGTACGACCACTTGGACTTCGGCTTCACCCATTACCAGAACTACAGCAGTGCAGTGGCGGGCTTCGATGCATGGATCGACGAGATTGCGGTCGACACGCGGCGCATCGGCTGCGCGCTCTGACGCCATCGTTGCACCGAGACCTCCTTAGGGACCGGCACTAGAGCTTCAGAAGCGCAGTCCCAAGCGCAAGAGATTCAGGTTCAGGCCCAGGGTAGGGCGATCGCTGCGCAGCCCGGGGCCTGAGAGGGGGGCCAGGCTGCCGACGAAGAAGGGGCTGCCTCCGACACACTGGCTGCAGAAGCCGGCACTCACGCCGAGCAGCGGGATGATCTCGAGCGCGCCGACGCGAATCTCGTAGCCGGCATCGACGCCCAGGTGCAGCTCGAAGTCGGTTTGGTTGAGGTTTCCGGCCTCCGTCGCGGAGCATCCGAACCAGCCGCTCGCGCCGTGCGCGCCGTGCGTGTCGAAGTAACGTCCGATGAGCTTCGGCTCGACGAACCAGCCGCGAGAGCCACTGGTCTTGTGGCTCAGGTAGCTCGCAAGGCCCGCTGCAAGCCACCCTCCCTGCGAGCGCGAGCTGCAACCGTACCAGTTGCCGGAGACGAGCGTGGCCTCGACCACCAGCTCGCTTTGCGCACCCAATGGCCACTGCAGGCCGAGCGGGGCGTAGAGATCGCCGGCCGCCGCCATCGCGATCGCGCCCACGGGCTGAACGAAGAGACCGTGGGCGCGCGGGCGCGGCGCGTCCGTGGTGTCGCTCTGCGCATGCGCGCTGCGCGCTGAGCCGGCAACGCAGATCACGAGCGCAACGATGCACGGCAGCCAGCAGAGTTGCCTGTGACGGGGCGTGGTTTGCTTGCCACCCACGCCCAGCACATAGGCGCAGGACTTCGCTTGGCAACGGCGCAATGCCGCGCCTGCCCAGCGCTGAAGCGATGCGCGCTCAGCCTTCGAGCGCGGCAAGCAGCGCCTGCACCGGATGCTGCGGCGTGAAGCCGAGTCCGCGCTCCACCTGCGTGCGGCACGAGTGACCGGTCGCCAGCACGAGCTCGCGATCGCGCATGGGGTCGATCTTCTTCTTCCACGAGAGCTCGAAGATGCCCATCGACTCGGTCTTGTGGCGCACTTCGTGGCCATAGACGCCGCACATGCCGCAGCAGCCGGCTTTGACGGTCTCGAGCGGCACGCCAAGTGCGCTGAATACCTTGGCCCAAAGCGCAGGCGCCTGCGTGACGAGCGCTTGCTCGGTGCAGTGCGACAGCAGACGATAGCGCTGTGCCGTGGCCGTGCGGGTCGGTAGCTTCTGCTCTGCGAGCCACTCTTGCAGCAGCTGGACACGGTAGCCGGTCTCGCTCTGCAATTGCTTGGGGTACTCGTCGCGGTAGGTCAACACGACCGCAGGTTCGACGCCGACGAGCGGAAAGCCGAGCGCCCCGACCTTGCGCAAGAGCTCGCTGTTGCGTGCGACGACGCGTCCGAACTGGTGCAAGAAGCCCTTGATGTGCAGCGCCTTGCCGTTCTCGAAGTAGGGCAGCACGTGCGGCTCGTAGCCGAGCTTGCGGAGCAGCAAGCACGCAGCGACCAACACCTCGGGCTCATAGAAGGTCGTGAAGGCGTCCTGCACCAGCACGACGACCTTGTCGCTCTTGCCGAGCTGGCAGAGCGCGGCGAGATCCGACACGGCAACGCCTGCCTCGCGCAAGCGCGTGCGCGCGGGCTTGGGATCGAGCAGCGGCGCATCCGCGATGCCGAGCACGCGCGTCGTGAAGAAGCGGCCGACGGGGTTGTCCATCAGCAGGTTCGAGAGGCGCGGCAGCACGCCGAGCAGCGGCAGCATGCGCTCGAGCAGCGCGGTGAAGTAGTCGCCGAGCGGACGCGCGTAGCGGCGGTGGTAGAGCTCGAGGAACTGCGCACGGAAGTCCGGCACGTCCACCTTCACCGGGCACTGCGTCGCACAGGCCTTGCAGGCGAGACAGCCGCTCATCGCGTCGTAGACTTCGTGGGAGAAGTCGTGCGTGCGCTGGCTGTGCGCCACGCGCTGCCAGATGCGCGACAAGAGCGGCAACGCGCCCTGGGCGCGCAGCGCGGCCGTGGCTTCGAACCCACGCGCAGACAGCAGGCGCAACCACTCGCGCATCAGCGCGGCGCGACCCTTGGGCGAGTGGATGCGATCGCGCGTGATCTTCGACGAGGGACACATCAGCGTGTCGCTATTGGTGTCGAAGCACTGGCCATTGCCGTTGCAGTCGATCACCGTGCTGAGCGCCTCACGATCGGCGACGGAAATCTGGCGGTCTTGCTGACCGCGCATCGGACCATCGACGCGCGTGAGCAAGTGACGACCTCCTGCAGGCGTCGCGATCTTGCCAGGATTCAGCTGGTTTCGCGGATCGAAGAGCCCCTTGATGCGCTGCAGCTCGGGATAGAGCACGGGGCCAAAGTGATGCGGCACCAGCTCCGAGCGAAAACCCTTGCCGTGCTCGCCCCACAGCAGACCGCCGTACTTCGTCACCAGCTGCTTCACGGCGTCGGTGATGCGGCGCACGCGCACTTCGTCTTGCGGATCTTTCAAATCGAGCGCGGGACGCACGTGCAAGCAGCCGACGTCCACGTGACCGAACATGCCGTAGTAGAGGCCTTCGGCATCGAGCAGCGCGCGGAACTCGCGCACGTAGGCTTGCAGGTGCTCCGGCGGCACCACCGTGTCTTCCACGAAGGGCACGGGCTTGCGGTTGCCCGGTGCATTGCCGAGCAGGCCGACACCCTTTTTGCGCAGGTTCCACAGGCTCTCGCGCTCGCCGGGCTGCCAGGTGAGTGTGTGGCCGTGCGGGGCGCCGAGCTCGCCTTGACGAGCCGCGATCTGCGCGAGCAGCGCCTGCACTTTGGCTTGCACCTTCGCTTCGTCGTCGCCGCTGTACTCGACCAGGTTGATCGCGCGCGTGAGCTCGCTGCCGGTGTCAACGAGAAAGTTGCGCACCTGATCGTAGATCACGTCGCCCTGCGCGAGCTTCAGCACCGTCTCGTCGAGCGCCTCGACCGAGCCGGGGTCGGTCGAGACCAGCCACTCGGAGCTCGCGAGCGCGGCATCGAAGCTCGGATAGCGCAGCACGAGCAGGCAGCGATGCTTCTCGAAGCGCGTGAGGCGCAGGCGCGCCTCGGTGATGACGCCGAGCGAGCCTTCGCTGCCGCAGACGAGCTGCGTCAGATCTACGCTGCCGCCATCAGCGGCGGCCATGTGCGCGAGATTGTAGCCCGTCATGTAACGACGCAGCTTCGGGAAGGTAGCGGCGATGACGTCGCGCTGCGTGACGGCGATCTCGCGCGCGAGCTTGTGGGCTTGGCCGACGAGGCCGGGCTCGGCGCAGAGCGCGTCGAGCTGCTTGCCCTCGATGCGCCCCGTGCGATGGACGAGGCCTCCGCGCAGCACGATGTCCACGTCGAGCACGTGCTGGCTCGTCTTGCCGTGCAGGCGCGAACCTTCGCCGCTGGCGTCGGTCGAGATCATGCCGCCGAGCGTCGCGCGGTTGCTCGGCGAGAGGTTTGCTGCGAAGAACACGCCGCTCGGCTTGAGCCGCGCGTTGAGATCATCGAGCACGACTCCGGGCTGCACGCGCACGAAGCCACGCTCGAGGTCGACCTCGAGGATCTGGTTCATGTGCCGCGAGACATCCATCACGACGCCGCTGGTCAGCGACTGTCCGTTGGTGCCCGTGCCGCCGCCGCGGGCGGTGAGCGCAACCTCGTGGAAAGGTGGCTCGTCGATGAGGCGCAGGGCGCTTGCGACGTCCGCCGGCGTTCGCGGGAAGATCACAGCCGCGGGCAGCAGCTGGTAGATGCTGTTGTCCGTGGCGGCCGACAGGCGCGTGCCGTAGTCGGTGCGGACCTCGCCGCAAAAGCCGGCTTGCAAGAGCGCAGCCAGAAAGCCTGTGACCTTCGGGTCGACGCTCGCCTGCGCGTCGAGACGTGGGAGAACGGCAGTCATAGCGACGACAGGGTTTCGCACGCGGGTTCGGCCTTTTCAAGCCGTGAGCGCTCGGCCCGCAAAAGGGGTCGCCGTCGGTGGCAAAGCTGCTACAAGGGCCGCAGCAAACAAAATGGCCGAGGCCAGGAGAACAGAGCGATGAGCAAACCGAGCACGAAGATCGACGCCAAGATGACCCGCGCCAAGGCGGAGTACACCCTGACACACGGCGCGGACCCCACGTTGGACGTCTACACCAAGCACGCCAACAAGCACGTGAAAGCCAAGGCTGCGAAGCTGGCGGCGAAGATCACGGCCGCCGCAGCGAGCTGAAGACAGCGCTCGCCACCGTTCACCACCAGCGCAAGACGCCCGGGGCTAGGCACTGTTCGTTGTTCGCTGTAGCGAACAAAAGCTCCGGGCGTTGCTGTTTCCTGCCGCGCTCGCTTGGGTGGCGGCGGGTGCGCTCGCCGCCTATGCTGGGTCCACCATGAGCTACGATTCCATCCCCGCTCACCTCGAAATGCTTCAAGACAGCGTGCGCACCAAGGCGTACCGCAATGCGATCCAAGAGGTCGTGCGACCGGGGGATCGCGTGCTCGACTTCGGCTGCGGCACCGGCGTGCTGTCCATCTTCGCCGAGCGCGCGGGAGCGAGCCGTGTGTACGCCGTGGATCGTTCGCGAATGATCTCCGCCGCGCGGACCATCTTCGAGGAAAACGGCTGCCGCAACATCGAAACGGTGTCTGGTGACGGTGGTCAGGTGCAGCTCCCCAGCGAAGTCGATGTGATCGTGTCCGAATGGATGGGTCACTTTCTGTTCGCCGAGCAGATGCTCGAGCCGCTGCTGCGTTTGCGCGACGACTTCTTGCGCAAGGGCGGTCGCATGATCCCGGCGAGCTGCTCGCTGCACATCGGCTTGGTCTCGACGAACAGGTATCTCGAAGAGTTGTCGTTCTTGTGCACCCGCCCCTACGGCATCGATTTTTCTGCAGTTGGCGATTGGCCGTTTCGCGACGTGGGCATGCTTCGCATGGAGCCCGCCGAGCTGCTGCCCGAGACGGTCTGCATCGGCGAGCTCGACCTGCACACGGTGACCGGCACGCCGCGCAGGCTTTCGGGAACGCTTACGAGCAAACAGGATGCCACGGTGTTTGGCTTGTGCGGTTGGTTCGACGCGCAGTTGTCCGAGAGCGTGAAGCTCAGCACGAGTCCCTTTTCGCCAGTTACGCACTGGCTGCAATTTCATTTTCCTTTCGAGCGTCGGCTCGACGTGAAAGCCGGCGAAGCGATCGAGATCGAGTTGGAGATCATCCCGCTCGAAGGTCAGAGCGGCTACACCTGGCAAGCCCGCACCGCGACCGCCGTGCGCGACGGCCGCAGTTGGACCCAAGCCGAGATGTGAGGGAGCGGGTTGCCCGCCACTACCCTTCGTGGCGCCACGCGCTTAGGATGTCCGTCCACCCGTAGGAGGAACATTCATGGCTGCGAAGAAAAGCGCTAAGAAGACCAAGGTTGGCAAGCCTGCGAAGAAGGCTGCGAAGAAGGCTGCAAAGAAAGTCGCGAAGAAGCCCGCGAAGAAGCCTGCCAAGAAAGCCAAAGTGAGCTGGCTTGCGAAGGGCTACCAAGAAGCCATCGCGTACATGAACCAGACCGATGCGGCCGCGACCATCGAGTTCATGAAGCAAGTGTTCGGCGCGAAGATGCGCATGACGATGCCGGGTCCGAGCGGCAAGATCATGCACGCCGAGCTGGTGATCGGGAAATCCGTAGTGATGGTCAGCGATGCGGTGAACGAGCCCGCGCGCGTGTCAGGCATGTTCGTGTATGCACCTGACGTGGATCAAGTCTTTGCAAAGGCGACGGCCGCTGGCGCCAAGGTGCTGATGCCCGCGACGGACACCTCGTGGGGCGATCGCTTCGGCCGCTTCGTGGACCCGTTCGGCAACAACTGGTCGGTGGCGACGCACATCGAAGACCTCTCGCCGAAGGAGATCGACAAGCGCATGAAAGCCGAGCAAGCGCGCATGGCCGCCGCCGGCAGCAGCGCAGCGAGCTGAGCGTGGAGAAGTCGCAGACAACTGCGCGTGGCGGCCCGACGTGTGATGCTGGTCGCCTAAGAGCCGATCTCAATACCGTGCGCGAGTGAATTTCGGAGCGCGACGGGCTCGAGCGCGAGGCGCGTGACCGAAGGAATACTCGATGTATTTCGAGGTCGCGCAACGCCGCGATCGGGCCCGTCCCGCCCGAAAGTCGCCGCGAACGGGTATTGAGATCGGCTCTAACCACAGGCGCTTGAGCCGCAAATGCGCAGCGGGCCAACGGAGCGTAGCAGCCGCCGCGCGCATTGGGCCGGCGCCCGGGTCGCGAACAGGGTAGAACCACCGCGATGTCGCTGCAGTGGTACCCCGGTCACATGACGAAGGCGCGGCGCGAGCTCGCGGCGCTGATGCCGTCGCAGGACGTGGTCATCGAGGTGCTGGACGCGCGCTTGCCAGGCTCGAGCGCCAACCCCCTGGTGACGGAGCTGCGCAGGCAGACCCCGTGCATCAAGGTGCTCACCAAGAGTGACCTCGCCGACCCCGAGGCGACCAAGGCGTGGCTGCAGTACCTGCGCAGCGAGCCCAACGTCATGGCGTTCGAAGCGACGACGGACCGCCCGCAGGACACGCGGCAGCGCATCAGCGAGCTGACGCGGGGCCTGGCACGTCATCGCGGACCGGACAAGCGCGTGCGCGCGCTGATCGCAGGAGTGCCGAACGTCGGCAAGTCGACGCTCATCAACACGCTGATGCATCGCACCGTGGCCGCGGTCGGCAACAAGCCTGCGGTCACGAAGCAACAACAAGCCGTCATTCTCAAGGACGGGACCACGCTCACCGACAGCCCCGGGCTGATGTGGCCGAAGATCGAAGACGAGCGCGGTGCGTTTCGTTTGGCGTTCGCCGGCTCCATTCCTGACACCGCGATCGACTACCTGACGATCGCGATCTTCGGCGCGCAGCTGGTGCTCGAGCGTTATGCGTCACTCACTGTGGCGCGCTACAAGCTCGCTGCCACGCCAGCGAGCGCCGAGTCACTGCTCAGCGAGATCGGGCGGCGGCGCGGTGCCATTCGCCCCGGAGGCATCGTCGACCTGCACAAGGCGGCGGAGATCTTCGTGCACGAGTTTCGCAGCGGCGCGATCGGACGCATCAGCCTCGAGCTGCCGCCCGCGGCTCGAAAAGACCCACTCGTGTAGCACTGCCCGCCCGCGGGCCGATCTCCGGCGCTGCCACATGAACAGCGCAACACAGCCGCTGTGTGCACAGTTGTGTTGACACAATCGCTCGAGTCGCAGCTGCACCGCGGGTTGCCGCGTTGACAGTGCTCAACGGGGCCCAGCGACGAGCGTGCGGACATCGCGACTGCGCTGGCGAGCCGCCGATTCGTGTGCATGCTCTTGGCCAACACATCTCGTCGCGTCGCCCCGACGCCCGCGCGGCGAGCGAGTGCTTGGCGCGGCCCGCGAAAGAAGGATGCGAGTATGAAGGCCAGAGTTGTCGCGCTCTTCGCATGTTCATGGTTGGTGGCCGCGTGCAGCAGTGGCGGCAGCGGTAGCACCGCCGGCGGCAGCAGGGATGGCGGTGTCAGGGATGGTAGCGTCAGCGGTGGCGGCGTCAGCGGTGGCGGCGTCAGCGGTGGCGGCGTCGGCGGTGGTGGCGGCGGCGGCAGCTGCGTGAACATCGCCGGGACCTACGCCGGAGTGGAGTCCATCAGCACCAACAGTTGTCGCATCACACCTCACGTGGTGTCGCCATCGCCGACGCTCACATTTGTGCAAGTCGCGGGAAGTTGCCGGTTCACGATGACCAATTCGTTCTTCGCAAACGTGTCCTATGCTGGATCGATCGACCCGAAGACGAACACGGCGAGCTGGACCCCGACTCCCGCGGCGTATTCGGAGAACAACGGCTACACGAGCATCACGAAGGTCAGCGTGAAGATTACGCCGGCGGCGGCTTCGACACCCACGACCCTCGACGGCTCCTTTGCGTGGAGCTGGGCCAGGTCCCAGGGCGGAGCGACGGTGTGCAGCGGAAGCACGACGCTCGCCGGCTACGCGCGTCAGTAGCACGCTAGTGATCGAAGCGAGCGGCTCACGGATGCGGTTTCGAGATTCGTTCGGTGGTCGCGTTTGCTCGATCGCGCAGGTAGATGTCGCCCACGGAATCGCTGTCGTCCGCAGTCAACGCGAGCGCTGACACGAACACCACTCGCGTGCCGTCGTCGCTGATGGCCGGACTCGTGCTGTCGGCCGCGACTGCGCTGCTGGCCCCACTGGCTGGCACAGCCACGCGTTCCACCTGACCACTTGCGGGCTCGATGGCGAGCACCTTCGCTTGACGGACTTGCGAGACGGGCGGCGTGACATCGCCGACGAGCAGGTCGGTCGCCAGGGTCTCCGTCACCACGATCGAGCGATCGAAGCTGGCCACGGAGCCATCGCTTGCCGACGAACCGTGGCCGGTGCCGGCATCGGAGGCGCCGGCGTCGAGCATGACCGCACCCGCATCCGAGCGCGGCTGACCTGCGTCGCGCTTCGGCATGCCGGCGCTGGTCGTGCGCGCATTCGAGCACGCCGTCGACGATGCGATGAGCGAAATCGCCGTGACCCCAAGAGACAGGCTTCGTTTGAGCACGCTGCGAATGATACCATGGCGCGCTCGTTCGGCCGTCTCGCTCGCGGCGACCCGTCAAGGCTTTGCGTTGCGCCAGACCGTGCCACCGAGCTCGATCGCGATCACGGCCACGAGTCCCTCGGGGCTCGCATCGAGGCGAAGCATGGGTGCGACTGCGAAGCTCCCGAGGTGGAAGATTCGGCCGGCCGCGAGCGAGCCTGCGACGCTCCAAAGGCTGTGTCGCACGGTCGGTCCGCAGCCGCCGCCGAAGTTGATGCACAACCCGGGACCGTCCTGCTCCGAGACGTGTGCGAGTCCGGCTCCCGCGCTCACCACCCAGTACGAAGGACCGCTGCCGAAGTGCAACGACAGTTGCGGCTCGAAGAACACCGTCGAGCGTTCAGTGCCGCTCAGTGGCGCCTTGATCGCGCCGGAGGTACCCAGCAGTGCACCGACGCCGAGGGAGTGTCCGAGCCACTTCGTGGCATCGGCCTCGAACATGCCCCCGATCCCCAAATCCGAAACGCCCAAGCCCAATCCGCCGCGCAACGTGAACGAAGGCTCGCGCAGCGGCGTGGGCGGTGGTGCTTGCAGCTGCAACGCGGGTGTCTGCGCCGCAGCCCAGACGGGCATGCCGAGCACGAGGGCCAAGCCCAGCGCGAGACGAGTGACATGGCGCAACAACCAGGAAGGTGGGGAGAGTGACAGCATGGCTACCGATGCAGCGGAGCAACAACCGTGCCGTACGGCGATCGGCGGTGTCAGCTGCAGCGGAGGTTCAGCTTTGCGCCGGCGGCTCGTAAGAGCGCGTTGGAGTGTGGTCGCTCGCGCCCACTGAGTGTGCCGCTCCGGCACGCTCGCGCCTCAGCCGGGACGCTCCAACGTGCAATCGCGCGCGCAGCCGTCGCGGTTCACGAGGTTGCCGTCGTCGCACTGCTTGCCCTGCTTGGCCTGGAGCACGTGGTCGCCGCAGCGCGGGCCGAGCGTACAGTCGGGCGCGCAGTGGCCATAGCCACCGCTGTTGGTGCCGTCGTCGCACTGTTCTCCGAAACGGACCCGCCTGTGCGCGCGGCTCGACACAAATCACGCCGGCGCACTATCGCCGTCGCTTCGCCTTGTCTACACTGCTCAGCCATGGACCGAAACCGGCTGCTGCGCTGCATGATCGCTTGGAGTCTGATGCTCGGGGGCTGCTCATCCGTGACCCCGAAGGCGCCGCGCAGCGGTGTCGACGCTGATGGCGGTGCCGACGACGGGGCGGCGAGGTCAGGCCCGTGTAGCCAGCCGCTGCCCGCGCTGGCCACTCGTCGCGGTGCGTGCGAGTTCGACAAAGGTGCGCTGGCGAAGGCGACCATCGGCACTTGCGTGGGCAAACAAATCCCGATCGAGCACGTGATCGTGATCATGCAAGAGAATCGTTCGTTCGATCACTACTTCGGCCACCTCAAAGGCCACGGACAGGACGACATCGACGTGCCCGACGCCACGACCAGCAACCCGGCACCCGACGCGGGCGCGCCGATCGCGTGGCACCACGAATCGGCGTACTGCGTGGCGGACACTGATCACGGCTGGGCCGCCGGCCACCGCCAATGGAACAACGGCAAGAACGACGGCTTCGCCATCACCAACGCTACGGCGGGCGATCCTACGGGCCAACGCGCCCTCGGCTACTACGATCACTCGGACTTGCCGTTCTACTACGATCTTGCTGCGACCTTCGCGATCTCCGACCGGTACTTCAGCTCCGTGCTCGCTTCCACCTATCCCAACCGCATGTTCTCCGTGGCTGGTACCTCGTTCGGCATCGTGACCACCCAGCTCACCTCGCTGGCGCCCAAGGGCGTGCCCACGGTGTATCGCGCGCTCAATGACAAGCACGTCAGCTGGAAAGCCTACAAGACGGACCTGCCCAGCGTGTTCTTGTTCCCGGATTTCGCGAACGATCCAGCCCAGGCCGCGCACATCGTGACGGCGGATCAATTCCTGAAAGACGCCGCGGCCGGAACGCTGCCGCAGGTGGCTTTCGTCGACGCGGGCTTCCAGGAATCCGCCGATGTGGAGACCGACGAGCACGAACCGGCCGACATCCAGCTCGGGCAGCACTACGTGTGGCAAAGAGTCACGGCCGTGATGCACGGGCCGCAGTGGCGCTCGTCGGCCATCTTCATCACCTACGACGAGCATGGCGGCTTGTACGACCACGTCAGCCCGCCGTCCGCGTGCGCCCCAGACGCCACACCGCCCGCGCAAAATCCCGAGCTGGGTGGCTTCGATCGCCTGGGCTTTCGCGTGCCGGTGATCGTGGTCTCGCCGTACGCACGGCGCCACTACGTCTCGCACACGGTGCACAGTCACACGTCGATCCTGCGCTTTGTCGAGGCCAAGTTCGATCTTCCGGCGCTCACCAAGCGCGACGCGAACTCCGATGCCATGCTCGATCTGTTCGACTTCTCGGCCGCACCGCGGCTGGACGTGCCCAAGCTCACCGAACCGCCCGTGGACGCAGCGCAGCTGGCCGCGTGCAAGAAGGCGTTTCCCAAGTGAGGGGATGTGGGTCGCGACTTGTGCACTGACTTGTTGTGCAGGGCAAGGCATGAGCCAATTTCGTCGCGTGAAGGAGCCCTCGAGTTGGCGCCGCTTGTCGCTCGGTGCGTGGACACGACCGCAAGACCCGAGCATCTACGGCTGGCTTGACATCGACGTGAGCCGTGCGCGCGTATACCTCGACGCGCTCAACCGCGCGCAGTCGACCAAGGTCACGCTCACGCATCTGGTCGGCAAGGCCGTGGCCCTGGCGATCGCCGAGCGACCGGAAATCAACGCCGTGGTGCGGCGTGGTCAACAGGTCTATGTGCGCGACACGGTCGACGTGTTCTTCCAGGTGGCCTACGAAGGCGGCGAGAATCTCTCGGGCGCCAAGGTCGGCGCAGCCGACAGCAAGAGCTTGGTCGAGATCGCGGCTGAGCTCGCCGACAAGGCAGCACGCATTCGCGAGCATGCGCACCACGACTTGAAGAGCTCCGACGATCGCTTGCGCCACGTGCCGGCACAGTTGCGCCGCGCGGTCCTGCGGGCCATCGAGCTGGGCATCTATGACCTGGGCTTGGATCTGTCGTCGTTCGGCATTCCGAGCGACGCCTTCGGCAGTGCGATGATCACGAACATCGGCGTGTTCGGCTTGCCACGCGCGTTCGCGCCGCTGGTGCCTTTCACGCGCGTGCCGATCGTGATCACCGTGGGCGCGATCCGCGATGCACCGGTCGCGGAAGACGGCCAGGTGGTGGTGCGGCCGATCGTGACACTCGGCGTCACGTTGGATCATCGCCTGCTCGATGGCTACCAAGCGGGCAAGCTCGCGCAGCGCTTTCAGGCGGTGCTCAACGATCCGCAGCGTGCGCTCGGGGCCTGACGCCGCCATCCGCGGCAGAGCGTCGTGATGCAAGTGTGATCAGCTAATACCCTTGCGCATCACGATCCACGTCGAGTCGCCTCAGAGCGTGCAGCTCGTGCCGTAGAACGTGCTGTGTAACGCTTCGTCGCCCATCAAGTTGGCGCTGACGCCCACTTGGTTGCGTCGGGGCGTGCGCACGAGTGATGATGCTTGCACGATGTCGGTCATCATGCGGCGCGTGCTCGGTTGGGCACTGTGGTTTTGGGTCGGCACGTTCACCTTCATCGGGCTCGATCGCGCTATCGGCGATGGGGATGAATGCGTCCACGCCACCGCGCTGCGCGACATGATGCGCTCCGGCGACTACCTGAACGTGCGATATCACGGGATGCTCGTGCTGGAGCGCCCGCAACTGCCGTATTGGCTGGCCGCCCCCTTTGCACACTTGATTCCGGGCGAGGTCGGGCTGCGAATCAGCTCGGCGCTCGCGAGCTTCGCCACACTGGTCCTGGTCTTCTGGGCGGCGCGCAAGTGGTGGGGACGCACCGACGCGGCCTTCGTGGCGATGCTGCTACTTGCCGGCTCGCCGAGCTTTCATGCTTACAGCCGCACGCTGATGAGCGAGCCCCCTCTGCTGCTCGCGATCACCCTCGCGCTGATCGGCGCAGTCGAGTCGCTGGAAAATCCGCGCGCCCTGCAGCTAGCGGCGGCAGGCTTGGGTCTGGCGATCGCATGCAAGAGCTTGGTGGTTGCCGTGCCGCTCTTGTCGCTGGCCCCCTGGTTGCTCCGCAGCGCGGTGCGGCGTGCCGATCGCAAGACCTTGCTGTTCGCTAGCGCGTGGTTCGCCGGCACTGCGTTGCCGTACTACGCGCTGGGATTCGCGCTACATGGCGCCCGCTTCGGCAGAGAGCACTTCCTGCGCAGCCTGGCACACCGCGCTGTCGATAGTGAGGGCATCGGCATCGCTGGCGGCGTCTTCGCCTACACGCACTGGGTGCCCCAGTCCGAGGGCCCCCTGACCGCGGCGTGGTTGTGCCTCGGCGTGCTAGGCGGCATCGTCTGGGGTCTGCGGCGCGGTCGCCTGGACCTGGTGTTGCTGGGCTCGTACGCGCTGTCGGTCGTATTTGGGATGTCACTGCTGGCGACACGCTTACCGCACTACATACTGCCGGCGTATCCGGCGGCCGCGCTGTCCGTCGGTGGTCTGTACGCGGACATCACGCAAGCCGGCGCGCTGGTTCGCAGTCGCTTCGGCCTGTTGCTCGGGCCGACGTGCGCGATGCTGGTCTTGCTGGTGAGCCGGCTGTACCCCGGCGGAGATCAATACCTGTTCCAGCGGGAAGCCGGGCGTGATCTGGGCCGCATCGCGCAGCGCATCACCACACCGGACCAGAAGCTGTACGCGTACGAATGGTACGGCCCCTCGCTCTCGTTCTACTCGGAACGGCATCTCGTGCTGCTCACCGGGAACCGAAGAAGCTATGTCGTGGTGCGCGAATACGTGGAAGACATCGCGCTGGTTCCGCCGGCGCCACAGCCCGTCGGCAGCACGCTGCTGATCGCTGGCGACGTGCGCGTGTTGAGCCGCGCGAGTTGGCTACACGTCGACGACGTCGTGGGCTTTTCGGCGCCGTACTTCCTGGCGCGGGCCCACGTGGTCGATGCCGCCGTCGGCAGCACGCTGCCGCCGCACTGACGGGCGCTCGACTGCCGGCAAGCGCGCGGGCGACCGAAGCGTCCGGTGCGACTCGCCCGTGGTATCCTGGCGTGGGATTCGCCGGAGGTTGTGCCCCATGACGCTCGAGCTCGCCTACCTGAACCACGCCGCCATCCTGCTCGAGCTCGGTGGCGTCAAGCTGCTGAGCGACCCGTGGTTCGAGGGCACGGCGTTCTCCGGCGGTTGGGGCCTGGAGTACGACAACCCCGAAGCGCTCGCGGCGGCCGATGCGGCGACGCACCTGTGGATCTCGCACTGGCACAGCGATCACCTGCACGCACCGACTCTCCAGAAGCTCGCGGCGCGCCGGCCCGAGCTCTGCGTGCTGGCCAACGTGTCGGCCAACTTCAGCATGGTCGAGCGCATGCGCGAGCTGGGTTTCACGAACGTGCTACCGGTACCCGAGCGCGAGCCGCTGCTGCTGGCAGGCCACGTACGGGTCACACGCCACCCGACGGCCGGCATCGACAACATGCTGCACCTCGTAACCGACGAGTGGTCCGTGTTGAACTACAACGACTGCAACCTGCCGCTGGGGGCGCTGCGCGCCGTATGCAAGCGCATAGGTCACGTCGACGTATTGCTCACCAACTACAACCACGCCGGCAAGCTGTTCGACGTTCCGTCCGATGCGCTGGTCAAAGATCAGTTCTGGAACGCGCTGCTGCGCGTCGTGGATACCGTGGCGCCGCGGACCGTGGTGCCGTTTGCGTCCAGCCACTATTACCGCAGCGTCTGGTCGCGCGGCCAGAACGCGTCGCTGCTGTCGTTCGACGAGCTGCAGGCGCGTGCCGGCGCCGACCCGCGCTTCGCCGTGCTGCGCGTGGGTGACTCGCTGCGCCTGTCTGCGGGCGCCAGTCAGCTGACGCGGCGGGTGCCGCCGTTGCCCGCACGGCTGCACGAGCTGCACGACTACGGCGCCAGCGTGGCGTGGGACGAGCTGCGCGCCGCGGCCGATCAGCGCAGCGCGGGTCTGTCGAAGAACTTTCCCGGCCTGGGAGCGTTGACCCGGCCATTGCGCGTGCGCCTGGTCGACCTGGAACGCGCGATCGTGCTACGCGTCGGCAAGCCCAGCACGGCGCTGCCGGCTCACGAAGAGGTTGACATCGCCACGCACTCGCGCGCGCTCTACGACTGGCTGGGCCGGCGCTTCGGCGACGACACGTTCTTCGCCGGCGCGCACTTCGAAGTGCGCAGCCAGGACACGCGCGCAGTGCGGGCCTGGGCGCTGTTCACGCTGCTCGAGGGCAGTCACCTCGATCCGCGCTCGCTGCTCGGCTATCTCGGCAACGCCGACGGCCGCCGCTTTCTGTGGAATCGTACCGAGGAAGCCTGGGCCACGCTGGTCGGCTTTCAGCTGAAGGCAGGACAGCTGCGCATTTGAGCGGCGCAGCGGCAGCCCGGCAGCCAACGACATGGGTCTGGCATGGACTGATGGCTGTCCAAGGAGCTCGGAGGCTAGTCGCCCGCCAGCAGCAGCGATCGTGAGCATTGCGTGAGGGAACGCTGTGTGGCGGCGACCTGCGGCGTCGGGCCCGGCCGCGACTCAGTGGCTTCGGATGAGACGCTCGATCGCGTGCAGCAGCTCAGCCCGACCGAACGGCTTGGGCAGAAAGCCGACTCTGTCCGTTTCCAGCATGGCATCGCTCGGGTATCCGGACGTGAGCAGCACGGCGAGGCCGGGGTTGAGCTTGGAGACCTCGTCGCGCAGGTCCGCGCCTCCCATGCGCGGCATGATCAGGTCGCTGACCAGCACATCGAACGCCTTCGACCGGATCCGCTCGAGCGCGCCCAACCCGTCGCTGGCCTGCTCCACGTCGTGGCCGGCGTCCTGGAGCATGCGCACGGTGATTGCCCGCACGTCTTCGTCGTCGTCGACGACCAGCACGCGCAGCGTGTCGTGGGGCTTGGCATGCGCGGCTGGTGCGGGCGCAGCGACGGGCTCGCGCCACGGTAGCACCACCTCGAACGTGCTGCCGCGCCCGAGTTGGGACTCGACGTGGATCTCGCCACCGAGCTGGGCAACTGCACCCTGCACCGAAGCCAGGCCGAGGCCGGTGCCGTGGCCCGCAGCCTTCAATGTAAAGAAGGGCTCGAACGCGCGCTGCACGACTGCTTCCTCCATTCCTGCGCCGTCGTCGGTGACGCGGATTCGAAGCGCGGGCTGCGGCCGCTCGGTGCGTGCGAGCTCGACCTGAATGCTTCCATCGCCGGCGATCGCGTCGCGTGCGTTGGTCACCAGATTGAGCACGATCTGCTCGAGCAAAGACTGGTCCACCGAAGCGGCGTAGCTGCCTTCGGTGCAGCGCAGGGTCAGCCGCACGTTGGCAGGGATCACCTTTTGCAGCATGTCGAGCGTGGCAGCGACCACCGCACGGACATCGATCGATTGCTGCTGGATCATCGAGCGCCCACCGAAAGCCAAGAGCTGCGAGGTCAGCCGAGCGGCGCGCTCGGTGGCCTGCTCGATCGCTTCGAGAGCCTCCTTCGCGCCCGGAGGCACCGCGCCGCGGAACTGGATCAGGTCGAGCTGTCCGCGCATGACGGTCAGCATGTTGTTGAAGTCGTGCGCGACACCACCGGCGACGCGACCGAGTGCCTCCATGCGACGGTTCTGCTCGAGCTGGTGCTGCGTTTGCAGAAGCTCGGCCCTCGCATGTTCGTAGTAGAGCATGAGCATCCCGAGAGCTGCGAGGATCTGCAATCCGATCGCCAGCACGAATCCCCACACAAACAGGCCCGGTCGACTGGCGAAGAACGGTGCATCCAGCACGTGCAGACCCAGGCCGATCAACGCGGCGCCACACAGCCAACCACCGGCGCGACCTCGCCCGCCGCGGATGATCACCACACCCGTCGACGTGAGGCCAACGCTCTGAAACAACACGAGCGGCACCATGCCGGTCGCCCCATTCGGACCCACGCCCAGAGCGAGCGCCAGCACCGCACAACCGGCGGCGACTGCGTACCACAGCCGCGACATCATGCGCCCCGACAGCGCGTACGCACCGCGCAGGAAGCACAAGGTCGACGCGACCCACAACAGGCCGCAGGCCACGGCGACCAGCGGCTGAGCGTGAGGCGAACCGAGCGCTGCGAGCGGAATCACCGCGAGCCCCCAGGCAAGCCAGGCAGCAGCCCAAAAGCGCAGTGCCCCGTTTCTCTCACGCCACGCGATGAAACCCAGAGTCGACCCGTTCAACCATGTGGTGAGCACGGCCAGGACGTACCAGGGAGGCTCGACGTTCACGTAACAAGGCTAGCACGGGGGGGCTGCTCCCCGTTTTGGTCGTCGGTGCCGCGCCGCGCCCCAGGCGCTCGCAGCGCCAGCGTGACGTGGCCTTGCGCGCTCCGGTATGATTGGCGCATGCGCCATCGAAGCCACGGCGACGGTCGCTTCCAGCCCGAAGAGCTTGCGAGCTGCGGGCCCGACTGCGTGTTCGAGCTGGACGTGCTGATCTTTCATCCGAACAACGTGCACCTCGGTCGCAACGTGTATGTGGGGCATCGCAGCATCCTCAAGGGCTACCATGACAACGTGATGCGCATCGGAGAAGAGACGTGGATCGGCCAGAACTGCTTCTTCCATAGCGCTGGTGGCCTCACCATCGGCGAGCGCGTGGGCGTCGGCCCGGGTGTGATCATCTTGACTTCGACGCATGCCGAGCGCGGCCGCGCGTTCGCACCGCTGTCGATGCCGATCGAGATCGCGCCAGTGACCATCGACGCCGAAGTCAACCTCGGCGTCGGCTCGATCGTGCTGCCGGGCGTGCGAATCGGCCGCGGCGCCATGATCGGTGCCGGCTCGGTCGTGACACGCGACGTGCCGGCCTATGCGATCGTCGCGGGCAATCCTGCACGAGTGCTCGGCGAGCGACCAGAGCGAGCGCCCTGAGCGGGCCGACTCTCTTCTGCTGCACCTCGGCCGCACGCAAGCGTTCAAACCGGTCTGGGACATGCTGGGACGGGCGGCGCTGATAGACCGCGGACCCTGATCGCCTGCCGGCGTCATCCGGCAGCCGGCTCGCCCACACCACAACACCTGCGGCGCACTTCGGCGCGCCCGCCCCACAAGCGTGCGCGAAGAGTATGTTCCCCCGCGCATGGCTGAACCGCTATTCTCTCTGGACGGTTGGGGATTCATGCCCGCGTGCGCGGGCGAGCGATTGCGTGCGACCAACATCGAACGCCATTGAAGTGATTGCGCGCCGTTACCGCGTCGAGGGCGCGCTCGCCCAGGGCGGCATGGGCGAAGTGCTCGAGGTCTTCGACACGCACACCCAGCGTCGTGTTGCGCTCAAGCGCATGCTCAACGCCAAGGATACGCGCCTGCGCAGCATGTTCGAGCGCGAGTACCACACGCTGGTCGCGCTGCGACACCCACGCATCATCGAAGCCTACGAGTACGGCGTCGACGACGGACAGCCCTACTACACGATGGAGCTGCTCGATGGGCAAGATCTGCGACAGCTCACCAACGTGCCCTATCGAACTGCGTGCCGCTATCTGCGCGACATCGCCTCGTCTCTGGCTCTGCTGCACGCACGCCGCTTGCTCCATCGCGACGTGAGCCCCCGCAACGTGCGCGTGACCAGCGATGACCGCTGCAAATTGCTCGATTTCGGTGCGCTGGCGAGCTTCGGCCTGACCGACACGATCGTAGGTACGCCGCCGTACATGGCACCGGAGACCGTCCAGCGCGCGCAGCTGGATCAGCGCTCGGACCTGTACGCGCTCGGCGCCGTGGGCTACTGGCTGCTCACCGGCCGCCACGCCTTTCCTGCGCGCACGGTGCAAGAGCTGCCGCAGATGTGGGCGACCGTGCCCATGGCACCATCCGCCTGCATGCCGAGCGCGGGCCCGAGCAACGGCGCGGTAGTCGAGCGACTTCCGCCCGCGCTCGATGAGCTGATCCTCTCGTTGATATCGCCCAACCCGCTCGCTCGACCCAGCAGCGCAGCGGAAGTGATCGCGCGCCTGGATGTCATCGGACAGCTCGAGCCCGAGCCACAAGAGCTGTCCGCACGCAGCTACCTGCATGGAGCGCGCACCGTCGGCCGGGAGCGCGAGCAAGCGCGTTTGCAAAAACGGCTGACGGCCGCGATCGCGGGCACCGGGTCGAGCTTGCTGATCAACGCGAGCGCAGGCATGGGTGCGTCGCGTTTGATCGGCGAGCTCGCCGTGGCTGCGCAGCTCGGCGGCGCCACCTGCGCACTGGTGGACGCCCAACAACATCGCGGCGTGTACGGGGTCGCCATCGCAATCGTCGACAAGCTCTTCGAGTTGCTGCCCGAGGAAGCCGCGCAAGCAGCCACGCCGTTCGCCCCGGCGCTCGCGCACCTGTCGCCGCGCTTTGCGGCCTTGCGCGCAACCGACCAGCCCGCGGAAGCACTGCCCGCAGGTGAGCTGCGCCGCCGCACGCAAAACGCGCTGGCCGAGTGGCTATGCGCCGTCAGCCGCAAGCGTCCGCTGCTGCTCGTGGTCGACGACTGCCAGCGCGCCGACGAGGGCTCGGCCGCTTTGCTCGCCACCCTGGCGCGCACCGCACGCGAGTTCCCGATGCTGCTCGTGGTGGCATGCGATCCGAACGAAACTTCCGCGTCGCCCGCCGCGCTGCGCGCCATCGAGGAAGCGGGCGCCTCGATGCAGCTGCGCAGCTTGGCACATGAAGACGTGGAGACGCTGGTGCGTGCGATCTTCGGCGACGTGGCGCACACGGGAAAGCTCGCCAGCTGGCTGCACCCCGTGTCTGCCGGCAGCCCACAGGCTTGCATGGACTTGATTCACCACCTGGTCGACCACCAGGTGATTCGTTTCATCGACAACATGTGGGTGCTCCCGCAGGAGCTCAGCGATCCTGCGCTGCCCGCGAGCGTGGACCAGGCGCTGCAGACGCGTATCGGCGCGCTGAGTGCCGACGCGCAGAAGCTCGCGCAAGCGCTGAGCGTGCATCGTGGCCATGTGCCGATCGAGCGTTGCTCAGCGATCGCCGAACAAGAAGGCGTGACGGGCGCGCTCGCGGCGCTGGGCGAGCTCGCGAGCAACGAGATCCTCGTCCAACAGGGCGCTGCCTACCATTTCAAGCAGGACCTCGTACGCGAGCGGCTGTACGCGGGGATCGACGACGAGCGCAAGCGCCGCCTGCATCGCCAGATGGGTCGGTTCTTGCTGGCATCCGAAGCGCTGGAAGTGAACGCTCGACTGGATGCGGGCTGGCACCTGCTCAACGGCGGTGACGAAACCCAAGGGGCCAACCTGCTCGCGCAAGCCGGCACCGAGCTGTGCTACGAAAACGACGAGCTCGCGGCCGCTGTGCCCGCGTTGCAAGCCGCGCTGGGCGTGTTTCGCAAAGAGCACCGCCACTCGCACGAGCTCATCTTGCTGCTCGGACCGCTCGCGATCGCGGGCTATCGCGTCGATCGGCGCCTGGCGGCCGAGTACGGCGTTGAAGCCGTCGAGCTGCTGCGCACCCTGATCGGCCTGCGTACCGCCGAAGCCTTGCGGCCCTTCCTCGGCGCACGGCTCAGTCTCTACCTCGGGCTCGGCTCCGCCGCGCTGCGTTCGATCTTCGTCAAGGGCCGTGGCGGAATCGCCGGGCTGCAGCGGCTGATCACGATGTTCTTCACGACCATCATCTCGCTCGCGGGCACGGCCACGATTTGCTTCGACGTGGACCGCGCACGTCGCTACGCGCAGGCCATCGCGCCCATGCGAGAGCTCGGTCGCGACCATATCGCGTCGCTCGCGTGCGACTTCGTCGAGCTGCTCATGCGTCTGCCGGAGGACCGCATCGCAGAAGTGGCCGAGGGTTGCGAACGCGTCGCCGCTCGCTTCGAGTCCCCCATACCGATCAAGGGCGCGACCGCCGATTCGCGTGTGTTGATCCTGGGCGCCATCTACTACGCGCTCGGCGCCATGAACTGCTTCCGCGATGCGCCGCGCGCGCTGGAATGCGCCCAGCGCCTGGATGCCATGGGCATGAAGCTCTACGCCATGGCTGCTGACCAGCTGCGCACGATTCATCACGCGCTGCGTGGCGAGATCGGCATCGCCAATCGTTTCCGCGAGCGCGTGGAGACCCACGCGATCCAGGCCGGAACGGGTTGGCAAGTGGAAGCGTGGCAACCCCCCGCACTCAACCTGGTCTACTTGAACAGCGCGGACGTGATCGGCATGAAGACCGTCGCGGACCAGACCGAGCGCCTGCAGAAAGAGATCCCGACCTTCCGGCGCCACTCTCTCATGGCACGCGCCTCGTTCTGCGCTCTCAAGGGCGATCACCAGCAAGCGTTCGAGCTACGGCGCGCCTTCCTGGAGAATGCACCTGCGCGCTGCTTCATAGGCTGGCCCGCAACCATGGGCGCGCAGGCCCTCTCAGCTCTGGCGATTGGTCGCCCGCAAGAAGCCCTGGCCATCGCCAAACAAGTCATCGATCACATGAGCGAAGCCGACGCAGTGTACGTACGGATGTACCAGGTGCCGCTGGTCGCGCTGTGCATGGCCGAGGCGGCGCTCGGCAACGGCGCGAGCGCAGCAGCACGCCTCGACGCGCTCATCGAAAAACACAAGGTCGACCAGAGCCCGATGACCCTGGGCAGCTTTCACTGCGCGCGTGCGGACGTCGCCATGCTGCTGGGTGACCTTGGCGCTGCGAGGCATCACCACGCCGAAATGGAACGTTGGTTTCGCGCCACGGAGAACCCTGCGCTGATTGCACAGTGCGAACGCGTTGCGCGCCAGGTGCGCTTGCACGCGCAGGCGGCTGGCGAGGAAGCGTCGCCGGCCACGCAAGCCGAAGATGAGCTGCGGTCGCTGGAGGAGTCCGTGCGTTCGGTCCTGAGCCAGTGTGCCGGGCCCGAGCAGCGGGCAGAGCGCGCGCTCGAGCTGCTCCTGCACCACTTGCACGCCCGCGAAGGATACCTGTTCACGCGTCAGCCACGGGAACACGCGCTGACGCTGATCGCCCCGCAACATGGCGCTGATCCACCGAGCGCCTTGCAGGAGCACCTGCTGAGCGTGATCGCCGGATTCGACGACTTGAACGACGACGCGACGGCGTTGGTTGCGCACATCCCGACGGAGTCCGAGCGGACCAAGTCGCACGTCCAGATCGGCGAACAATCGTACCGCGCCATCTTGCTCACGAAGGAACACGACGGCGTGCAGACGGTGGTGGCCACCGCTGCGATCCGCGAAACCGACCAGCGCGTCCGACCAGCCAGTCACAAGTTGCTGCAGGTCCTGGCAACGGCGCTCTACGAATCAGGCGATGCCGAACGCGTGCACGAGCCCATGGAAGCTACCGTCGCACGCGCGGTGGTTCGTCGACGCTAGCCGTGCGCGCCTTCAGCGCCGCCGCGGCCGGCGTGGGCGGACTCAGAGCGTGGTCGTTACATCCGTGGGGTTGCCGACTCTTCGTGCTCAGTCCGGTTTCCCCGATCCCTTGCAGCTCTTTGCCGTGCACGTGAGAGACAACTTGATGTCGCGGCCGGGGCCGGGCGGATCGAACGTGAACTTGACTGGTGCTCCCATATCAGCCGGCGTGCCGGAGACAGGCTGAACCTCGACTTCGCCCAGCTCGTCGCCGCTCAGGTCGCGCCCGGGGTCGGGTACGTCTCGGTATTGCCCTTCGCCTTTGCCTGGCGTGCCGCAGCTGACGTTGGTTTGGAGCAATTGCTGACTGCCGCCGCTACGCCAAGCGGTTACGCGGAAGCTGTCGATCGATGCGCTACCGCAACTCGAGAAGCCAAAGTCCCAACGCAGCGCGAGCTTGGCCGGAGCCAAGGTGAGCTGGGCAGGCGGATCGATGACCTGGGTCTTGCCGTCTTCGATCGTGACTGAAAGCGGTCCGGTCGCGAGGCTGTCCATGATTTTGATGTCGTTCTTGTCGAGGCCATAGAGGACCACACGGTGAGGGCCCAGCGCGACACCGTCGAAGCGGATCGTACCGGCCTCGCAGTTGGTTTCCTTGGCGACGCCGCCGTCGTCGAACTCAGCACGCACCGTGACGACGTTGACCGAGGCGCAACTCTTGTGGTTACCGAGCTCGAAAGGCACCACGAGGGAGCCCTGCTTCTTGTCGTTGCTGCTCAGGATGCCGCAGCCCGCACTGAAGAGTGCAACCGAGACCAACCCCATCCAGCTCCATGTTTGTCGTCCCATGCCGCCTCCTTGCGTCGCAGGCTCTCTGCAACGTTCGCGCCAAGCCGAGAGGCCGCGTCGACGGCACAGACTCTGCAACACCGTGCGCCAGACGGAGACCATCCCATGGCAAGCAAGCAGCGATCGCACGTCCGCAAGTACGGCAAGGTGGCGTCGACCAAGGTCGAGGAGTCCCTGCACAAGCTCAAGCATGGTCAGCTGCGTTCTGGCGGGTCGGGCACGAAGGTTCGAAGCCGCGAGCAAGCGATTGCCATCGGCCTGTCGCAGGCGCGGCGCGCCGGTGCCAAGGTGCCCCGGCGGTAGGCGCCGCCCTCCCTGGCGCCTGCGTTCTGCGCCACGCGGGATCATTTGGCTACGGCCAATTTGTCCCAGTCCGACCCTCGCGCGGCTCGGGGTGGCCCGGGGCTCGGACCAGAGGCTGCGCCAACGACCCACCATGGTGATGCCGTGATAGATTTGGTGGTGCTCGCGCGCTGCCCACCTCAAGGATCGATCCGACCATGACCAAGCCCATCCCTTCGATTGAGAAATACATGACCGCGTCTCCGCATGCGATCGGCGTGACTCAGTCGCTGTCGCTCGCGCACACGCTCATGAAGCAGCACGACATTCGTCACCTGCCGGTGCTGGACGGTGGCACCCTCGTCGGCTTGCTCTCCGTTCGCGATCTGCATCTGATCGGATCGCTCAACAATGTGAACCCGACCAAGGTGAGCGTCAAAGTCGCGATGTCGACGGAGGTGTACTCGGTGTCGCCCACGACGCCTCTGGACGAAGTCGTCAACGCCATGGCCGACCACAAGTACGGCTGTGCGGTGGTCATGCAGCAGGGGAAAGTGGTCGGCATCTTCACCACGATCGACGTCTGCCGCGCATTCGCCGCGCTCCTGAGCAAGCGCCTCGCGTAAGGCCATGAAGAAGACCCAAAAGCAGACTGTGGATGCGCGCTCGGCCTTGGAAGCCATGGTTGGCCGTTGACGTTCGGTTCTTGAGCGCGATCCGAGCAGGGGACGGACAGATCGTGGACGTTCAGGACCTGTCGCACGTCGCGCTCGAGATACGTCTGCAGGTACGAGCTGAACCACAGGCGAGCCGCGCTCGGCCTTGCGAGCACCTCGGGGT
>JADGRE010000389.1 GCA_017881185.1 Pseudomonadota bacterium
GCGCGCTCTTCGAGTCGGCGCTGCGTCTGGCGCGCGAGGTCAGCTACGCATCCGCCGGCACCGTGGAGTTCGTGCTCGATGCCAAGACGCAGGAGTTCTACTTCCTCGAGGTCAACACGCGCTTGCAGGTCGAGCACGCAGTGACCGAAGCCGTGACCGGCATCGATCTGGTGGAGTGGATGGTGCGCCAGGCCGCCGGCGACTTCGTGCTGCCGGCGACCGCGCCAGAGCCGCGCGGCGCATCGATACAGGTGCGCCTGTACGCGGAAGACCCGAGCAAGAACTTCCAGCCCAGCACCGGCGTGCTCACCAACGTCGTGTTGCCGGCCACGGCACGCTGCGACAGCTGGGTACAGAGCGGGACCGAGGTCACCGCGTACTACGATCCGCTGCTCGCCAAGATCATCGTGCACGGCCAGGATCGCGCGCAGGCGGTGGCGCGCCTGTCGCAAGCGCTCGCAGCCACGCGCCTCGATGGCATCGAAGGCAACCTCGCGTACCTGCGTCAGGTCATCGCCGACGAAGCGTTCACGAGCGGCGGCATCACCACGCGTTACCTGCAAACCTTCGCGTACCAGCCGCACACCATCGAGGTGCTCGACGGCGGCACGCAGACCACGGTGCAAGACTACCCGGGCCGCACGCATCACTGGTCGGTCGGCGTGCCGCCCTCGGGCCCGATGGACGACTACGCGTTTCGGCTGGCCAATCGCTTGGTGGGCAACTCCTCGGTGTGCCCTGCGCTCGAGATGACACTGTCCGGCCCCAAGCTGCAGTTCAACATCGATGCTTTGGTGGCGATCACCGGCGCATCGATGAGCCCCACGCTCGACGGCAAGCCGATCCCGCTGTGGCAACCGGTGCGCGTGCCGGCCGGCAGCATGCTGGAGATGGGCCTGGTACACGGCAACGGCATGCGTGCGTATCTCAGCGTGCGCGGCGGGCTCGATGTACCGAGCTACCTCGGCAGCGCCTCCACGTTCATGCTCGGTCGCTTCGGTGGTCACGGCGGGCGCGCGCTACGCGCCGCGGACGTGTTGCGCATTGCCAGCGAAAGCCACGCCGAGACCAAGCCAGCGCCACTGCCAGCAACACTACGCCCGCACTACCCAGAGCTCTGGGAAGTGGGCGTGCTCTATGGCCCGCACGGCGCACCCGACTTCTTCACGCCGAGCGACATCGACACCTTCTTCGCGACCACCTGGGAAGTTCACTACAACTCCGATCGCACCGGCGTGCGCTTGATAGGCCCCAAGCCCCAGTGGGCGCGCAAAGACGGTGGCGAAGCCGGCCTGCACCCGAGCAACATCCACGACAACGCGTACGCGATCGGCACCGTCGACTACACGGGCGACATGCCGGTGATCTTGGGTCCCGACGGACCGAGCCTCGGTGGCTTCGTGTGCCCCGCGACGATCGTGAAGGCCGAGCGCTGGAAGATGGGTCAGCTCAAGGCCGGCGCCAAGCTGCGCTTCGTGCGCCTCGACGAAGCGCAGGCCGAAGCGTTGCTCGAACAACGGGAAGCCGAGATCCGCACGCTCAGCGCGTACCGCAGCCCGAGCCGTTCCAGCCGACCAGAACAAGTGGACGATGCCGTGCTCGCCGTGCTGGACGAAACGCAAACCCGCCCGCGCGTGATGTACCGCCGCGCCGGCGATGACTACCTGCTCGTGGAGTACGGCCCGCTCGAGCTCGATCTCGCGCTGCGCATGCGCGTCCACACCTTGATGACGGCGCTGCAGGCCCAGCCCACGCGCGGCATCATCGATCTCACGCCCGGCATCCGCTCGCTGCAGATCCACTACGCACCGGAGCTGCTGTCCACGCGCCGGCTGCTCGATCTGCTCGCAGAGCTCGAGCCCGACCTGCCCTCGATCGACGAGCTCGAAGTACCGACGCGCATCGTGCACCTGCCGCTGTCGTGGGAAGACCCGGCCACACTGTTGGCGATCGACAAGTACATGCGCATCGTGCGCAAGGATGCGCCGTGGTGCCCGAGCAACATCGAGTTCATCCGGCGCATCAACGGCCTGCACACGGTGGACGAGGTGCGCAAGATCGTCTTCGATGCGAGCTACATGGTGCTCGGTCTCGGCGACGTGTATCTGGGCGCGCCCGTCGCCACGCCGCTCGACCCACGCCATCGCCTGGTCACCACCAAGTACAACCCGGCGCGCACCTGGACACCCGAGAACGCCGTGGGCATCGGCGGCGCGTACATGTGCATCTACGGCATGGAAGGCCCGGGCGGCTACCAGTTCGTGGGCCGCACGCTGCAGGTCTGGAACACGCACCGCACGACGCAGGAGTTCACGCCTGGCAAGCCGTGGCTGCTCCGCTTCTTCGACCAGATCCGTTTCTATCCCGTCGAGGCCGACGAGCTGCTCCGCATGCGCGCCGACTTCCTCGCGGGCAAGCACTCGCTGCGCATCGAGAGCGAGACCTTCAGCTTCAAGCGCTATCGCGAGTTCCTATCGCAGAACGAGAGCAGCATCGCCAGCTTCAAGCGCATGCAGGGCGATGCGTTCGTGGCCGAGCGCGAACGCTGGGCTGCCGCAGGGCAAGACGTCGTCACAGCTGCAAGCGTGGAGTCGAGCGAACGGGTGCTGGGCGGCAGCGACTTGCCGCCTGGAACGAGCGCCATCACGAGCCCCGTGGCCGGCAACCTGTGGAAGATGCTGGTCGAGCCCGGCGACCATGTGCAGTCGGGAACCACGGTCGCCATCGTCGAGGCGATGAAGACCGAGATCACTGTCAATGCGCGGGTCAGTGGACGCGTGCACGAGCTGCGCGCCGAGCCGGGCGCGAGCGTGACGCAGGGGCAAACGCTCGTGGTGCTCGAGAACCAGTGAGGGGTAGCTGGAGCC
>JADGRE010000390.1 GCA_017881185.1 Pseudomonadota bacterium
GTGCAAGCCGGTCGTCACGGCAAACGCGGATTCCGCACCGACGCTGCCCCACTCCTGTGCGGTCACGCCGGTCACGTCGGTTGGGCACCAGCAGCCACCAGCCGCACAGTCCCGGCCCGCGCTCCACATCAAGCAACCCGCAGCACCGACCACACATTGTTGCTGTTTGCCAGCTTGGCACTGGTGTTGGTCGTAGACGCACGCCGGGGCGGCACAGGACTGCTTGACGCAAACACTCGACGTCGAGTCTTTCGCGTACCCCGTGGCGCAGTCACTACAGGCGCTGCCTGTATAGCCGTCATCACACGCGCAAGCGTTCGAGCTGCAATGCCGGTGGGCACCACACGCAGGAGAGCAGGCAGCATCGCCGCCGTCGCCTGGCAGAGCGGCATCGCGATCTACGCCGCTATCGCTCCCCGCGTCGAATGCCGCGCCCGTCCCACCCGCGCCACTGCTGCTACCTGCTGCACCGGACGCGCCATCGCCGCCAACAGCTGCCGTCGTGCCGGCACTTCCGGCCGAGCTTCCTCCCGCGCCGGCCGGATTGCCAGAACCGTGACTGCTACATCCAACGGATAGGCCATTCAATACGATGGCCACGAACAGACCGCGCGCGATGGCGTGCTTACCCATGCTCGCAGTCTACGAGGGCTGACCCAGTTCCGCGAGCTTCGCGAGCGCAGCATGCAGGCGTTCGTGCGTCGGGCACCGCATCACTCCACTGCGTAGCGTCTTGCGAAACCGATCCAGCTCGGGACCTGCTGCACGTTCGACGCGTTGATCCGCGAGCATCCGCTGCTCTGGTGTCATGCTCGCGCGCTCGTTGGCTAGCTGTTCTAGGGCAGACTTGTTCGCATCGACGAGCCCGTCGAGCGCGCTGGCAAGCTCGTTGCAATCGCTGGCGTGCTTATCGAACGCGGCCGCAAGATCGCCGTACAGCGCCAACACTTCTTCTTCGCGCTCGGTGGCCACTGCCGGAGTCGTGCTCGATGCCGCCACCGTCGTCGCTGCCACGGTCGATCCCTCGCCATCGGTCTTGCCGTCGTTGCGAGGAAACGCGCCGGTGTCGCGCAAGACTTGCCAGGGATCTTTCGGTCCGGCTGCTGTCGCTCGCGAGTGATCCGCCGTCGAAGCCTCTGCCACTCGCGCTGTCTTGGCAGCGTGCGCTGCAGTGCCGCGGGAGGCTTGCGAATGATCACCGCTGAAACGCTGGATGGCTCCAGCCATCGCGACCAGCAGGTTCTGCCTAACGTCCGGCGCGCGTATCAGATAGGCGATGCCCAGGCCGATCACACAAACCATGAATGACAACTTGCGCATGATGCTCCTCCAACGAAAGCGGGAGCGGCCATGTCGGCCACGTGATTGGACGCGTGGCTGACACGCGCCGCTCCCCATTCACTCCACGAATCGAGAAAAATCGACGTTACGGATTGATCAACACGCCAGGCGCGCAAGCCCAAGAGTCGGCGCCCTTGAGCGTGACAGGTGAGTGCACCCCGTCGTCGATCTTGAGTTGCGTCGTCAGCGTGGCGCTGCCGAAGAAGAACGGGCAAGCGTTCGGCCGGTTGACGGTAGCTCCAGTCATCACGACGTTGATCAGGTAACCGATCAACGGCAGGTTCGTCACTGTGATGGTGAGACCAGGTCTCGCCGACGACGTGTACACGGCGTTGTTGGCCGTTGCGCCGACGATGGGCGTCAGCAACACCGGTGCGTTCAAGCTTGCGACGCGTTCGACGCCGCCATCGCCGAGCAGGTTCTGTACGGTGATCTTCACCGTGCGCAAGTCGACAGTGCCGGTATGCGCGGTCGCCGTCAGCTGGAACGTGCCCCAGCCTGCTCCAAGCACCGAGGTGCCTACGATCTCGCTCAGGGTGTCGTAGTGCGCGGATTCTTCGGCGGACAAGAGCACGCGGATGTCCGCTACGCCTGCCGCCTTGGATACGCTGATCTTGTAGACGTCGGGCGCGATCTGTTTGAGCGGCGTGCCACTCATGTCGACGAGGCCGTTCAGCCAGCCATAAAACGTACCGTTGTGCCAGGCGTAGATGCCGAACGTCGGCATCGCAGCCAACAGCTTGCGCGATTGGCCGCGGATCGAGATCGTGCGTTGCGTGTCGTAGTAGGGATGCACCATCAGCGTCGGATATTGCGACGCCAGCGTCTGGCTCGGCGACAGCGACGAAGTCGTCGGATCGTAGCCACCGTTGACGGGGGCAGCGGTATACGTGCACGTCTTCAATTGCGCGGCGGGTGGCACGCACACGCAGCGATTGAGGTACGTGGTCGCGGTCGAGCCGGCGGCACACGTGTTACCCGCGGTGCCCGTGCACGGTGAGAGACACATGCCGGGGCCTTCCGAAGGAAGAAAACATTGATCCGTCTGCGACGTACAAGCTTGCTTCAAGTCGGTGAAGTTCGGATCCACCTGCGCGCGTAGCGCTTCGAGCGCTGCGATCGGCAGCGTGATGGGCTCGGCGTTCGCGGTCGGCATGTTGGTCGGGCTGCACACGGTCATCGTGATAGTGCTGTTGCCGTAGCCGTCGGAATCGTTGTCTTGGTAGTAGACGACGGTCACACCCTCGTCGGCGACGCCGTTGCAGTTGTCGTCGACCAAATTGCAGGTCTCGGTCTGTCCCGGGTAGACAGACTTCTTGGCGTCGTCGCAGTCGATGTCGTTGCCAACGGGTTGGCGCTCCGTTTCCCCGGCCGGACAGGTCGGGCTGGTCAGGGTGCACAGCGGATCGAGGGTGGCATTCGCGGGCGCGTAACCGTCGCCGTCGACATCGGTCCAGCAGGACTTGATGACGTCTTCGTCGATCAGGCCGTCGCAGTCGTCGTCCACCTTGTTGCAGAGCTCCGCG
>JADGRE010000196.1 GCA_017881185.1 Pseudomonadota bacterium
GCGCCAGACGGACGACACTTCGCGTTCGAGCCACTGCCGCATTGTTTCGCCAAGCTGCAGAAGCGCTTCGGCAAACGGCGCGGCGTCGAGCTCTTCCAGGCGGCGTTGGCTGAAGAGGCCGGCGTGTCGAGCTTTCAGCACGTGGTGTCGCGGCCGACCTACAGCGGTCTGCGTCGCCGTCGTTACGAGCGCGACGAAGAGGTCGTCACCATCGAGGTGCAGCGCGCGCGTCTCGACGACGTGATTCCCAAAGACGTGCAGGTGAGCTTCGTGAAGGTCGACGTGGAAGGCGGCGAGCATGGCGTGTTTCTCGGCGGCCTCGAGACCTTGCGCCGCTGTCGCCCCGTGGTGGTGTTCGAACACGGGCTCGGTGGCGCCGACTATTACGGCACCGCCCCCGAACAAGTCTTCGACCTGCTCAGGGGCGAGTGCGGTTTGTCGGTTTCGTTGATGGAGCGCTTCCTCGCAAAGCAACCGGCGATGGAACGCAGCGAGCTCATCGACGAATTTACGAGCGGGCGCAACTTCTACTTCGTCGCCTATCCGGGCTGAGCGCCTGCTTTCAGCGCGCTTCAATGCGCGTGCTTGAACGAGCGCAGGATCTGCAGGTAGCGCGCGACGCCTTCGGGCAGCGTCAGGTGATGCCGCCCGGGATGTTTGTGCGAATGCGCGTGGTCGTGATCGCCACCGTGTTCGCCATGCTGTCCATGCTGGCGGTAGCCGTCGTACGCATCGCCGCTACCTCCACCGCCGCCAGCTGCAACGCCACTGTCGGTGGCACTACCGCTGCCACTGTCGGTGGCACCACCGCTGCCACTGCCGTAGCCGCCGCTGCTGCCAGCTGCGCCGCTGCCGGCGTAGCCACCGCCCGTGCCGCCGTAACCGCCACCTGTTCCAGCGTAGCCGCCGCCAGCTGCGCCGCCGTCGGCGTAGCCGAACACGGTGCCTGCGTCGTCGCCGTAAGAGCCGCCACCGCCTCCCGTCACGGTGCCTGCATCGTCTGTGTAGCCCATGCCGCCTCCGCCTCCCGTGGCGCTGCCTGCGTCGTCGTTCCAGAAGCCGCCGTCGTAGGAGACCACGCCTGCGTCGTTGTCGACGTACATGCCGCCGTAGCCACCAGCGTCCTGGCCTGCGCTACCCGAGCTGCCGCCCACGACGCCTGTGCCGGCGAAGCCGCCGCCCATGCCCACGCCGGCGCTGCCCGTGCCGACCGTGGCGCTGGATCCGGCGCTGCCTCCGAGGCTCTGCAGGTTGGGCTGCACCGGCCCGCGGTCGGCCTCGGGTGAGCAAGCGGCGAGACCGAGCAGGCCGACCACCACGCTGAGTTGGATGTGTTGCATGGACATGATCTGGAGTCTCCTGAACGCGCGTGGTGAATGCGCGCGTGCAGGGCCGCCAGTGCAAGGGCCGGGCCAGCCTCACACTCGCAAGTTTGTCCCCGGTTTCAGCGGAATGCGCGTCGATGCCTGGCAAGCCCGGGGACGCTGCCTATGAGCCAAGTTGTGCCGTTGGCGTTTCGCATACAACCGTATGCGCCGGGTTGTGCCGCGAGCGGATCCGAGCGCAGCTGTCGGCCCGAGCGGCGTTTCACTCGGGGAAGTGCATGAAGGGTGTACGTTTGAACCCGGTCGGTTGGTACTTGCCGGGGGGCGGACTCTGGTCACTCAACCAGGACACCTGGAAGCGCACGATGCGGTCGTTGGCGCGGCCGGTGCGCTCCGGGTAACGCAGGATCCACTCCCGGAAGGCCGTGAGGTAGGCGCGGAAGCCTGGGCGCCAGATGAAGAGCGAGTAGGCGGTGAAGAACTGGTTCTGGTGCAGGCGCGGCGAGATCTCCGTGAAGCCGGGGCCGCGGTAGGCGCTGGCGACTTCGTTGTACGGGTCCACGTGACGACCGTCGACGGTGACCGCATCGATCTCGATGTTGAAGTCTTCGGTGGGCGCGTGCGGCGCGAACATGCGCCAGCCTTGGTAGAGGCGCGGGTACTCGATGACCGCCTGCAGGAGCTCCGGCTGCCGGTAGCGCAGCTGCAACGGTGCGGCGGCGTTGGCGTTGACGATCTCGCCCCAGCTCGCGGCCATCAGCACGGCCACGCACAGTTGCCCAGCCCAGTGGCCAACCTGCCGCAGGCTGGCGCGCGCGGGCGTGACTTGGGGCGGCAGGGCGTGCGCAGTCGCTGCCGTCGCCAAGCTCGGCACGCCGCAGGCCGCGAAGCCCAGCCAGCTGCTGATGGCGGCGCGGTTCTTGGCGACTTGCTCGTAGGCGAGATCGGCCAGCTGGCGCAGCCCGGGGAGCACGAGCAACCAGGCGACGAGGAAGCCGCAGGGCAGCGCCAGCAGGATCGCCGCAAACGCGCGCGCCTTGGTGTGCAGCTTACCCGTCTCGGCGTCGACCACGACGATCGTGGTGTCGAAGAGCTCGGCGCTGGTGCCTGCCGGCAGGCGCGCGCTGTCGGTGTTGGCGACGAATTCGAGGCGCTGCAGCAGGTCGAGCCGCGAAAGCAGGCGCGTACACGCGAAGCACACCCCGCAGCTGGCGTCGAAGTACACGATGCGACGGCGGTGGCGCGCGGCGAACACGCGTGCGAGCCAGCTCCAGTGCTCGGGTGCCAAGAGCAGCGCGAAGTACGACATCATCGAAAACGAGAACACGCCGAGGTCGAGGCACAGCTCGAAACCCAGGTGCAAGAGCGGCATCAGGACCACGGCGACGGCGCGGGTGTACTTGGTGAAGAACGGACTGATGATGGTGACCGCGCCGATGCTCTCGATGACCACGGCGCCGTAGGTGAGTGCGCGCAGCGCTTCGGGTGGCACGTGCAGGCGCATCCACACGCCGAAGGGTTTGATGAGGCGATCCTGGTGCAGCGTGTAGTGCACGGCCGTGCCGTCGAGCCAGGTGGGCCCGCTCTTGTGCACCACGTTGAACAGGTAGATGACGAAGAACTGCAGGATGAGCGCCAGCACGGCGAGTGAACGCCAATCGCTCGGGGGCGCGTGCATCGCGCTGCGATCTTGCAGTTGCGCCGCGTCGTGCTCGCTGCGCCCGCGCAACGAAGCCAGCACGGCGTCGACCGAGAAGCGTTGGCCGAGCGGCAGAAACAGCGTCCACAGGCCCAACAGGTTCATCACCATGTCGCCGCCGTTTTCGAGCGGTGCCAGGCGCGCATTCATGCTGGTGAGCGCGACGAAGGATGCGACTTGGGCAAGCTTGGTGCGATAGCCGACGAGCAGGCAGCTGAAGGCGGCGGCGCACAGCAGCATGAGGAAGATCACGAGCCCGCGATTGGAGGCGGTGAAGAAGAGCGAGAACATGTGCGGGGTTGGCGGCGCCCACAACAAGGTGTGGTTCGGCAAGAGCCCGGCGTTGGTGTAGAAGGTGTCGATCGCCCGCGATCGCAAGCACAGGTCGGTGAGCAGCACGACCCCGTACACGATGCGGAACAGGCCGAGGCTGCGCGCATCGAAGTGGAGGTAGGTGCGGGCGAGCTCTTGGGTGAGGCGCATGCGAGATCGGGTGCGCGGGGTCTGCTGGTGCGGCACTGCGCCGTCAGATATACACGATCTGTGCCGCTGCCAGACTCGCATTGTCGGCGCGCCCGTTTGGGGTACAGTCCGCCGCGTCTTTCCCGGTCTACCCATGCGATACCACTGCATCCAATGTGACGAGTCCTTCGAGGTCGCCGCTGGCGACGACAAGCCGCGCTGTCCGAAATGCCTGCGCCAACACGGCCTGCGCAAGCTCGATGCCGTGCCGGTCGCGGCCGCCGCCCGCTCGCGCGTGCCGCTGCTGCTCATGGCGGCACTGGTGCTGGGCGCCGTGGGCGGCGGGCTGTGGTGGCGGCACAAATCGGCACGCAGCACGGGCCCCGTCGGTCAGGCGCCAGTCGAAGCCGAAGAGCTGCAGGAGCGTGCTCGCACCGGCGCTGGCGTCGAGGTGGGGGACTTGGCGCAGCTCTTGGTCGCCGACGAAAAGGTCGCGGCCTTCGCAACGCGCGTGACGCAAGGCAAAGGCAGCGCGGCGCAAAAGGCGCAAGCGGTGGTGCTCGCGCTGGCCGAGCGCGCCAAGAAACAAGGCTTCGTGGCTTGGTCGCGAACTGACCCGCGCGTCGGTGCCCCAATGACGGCACGTCAGGTTCTGGACGCCATCTCGAAGGATGGCGCGCGCGTGCAGCTGTATCCGCTCGAGGCTGCGGCGCTCGCGGTGGCTGCGCTGCGCAGCGTCGAGGTCCCTGCGTCGATCGCCGAGGTGTTTCGCTACGAGGGCGAGACCAGCGCGCTCGATCCCTCCGGTCGGCTCGGCTACTACGCGGTCGCGCTCGTGCCGCCTGCTGTTTCTACGACGCAGCTCTTCGATGCGTACGGTGCACGTCAGACGCAACCCAGTGCCGGCGCGTTCACGGTCTTGAACGATCTGCAGGCCCTCGGCGCGTTGCTCTCGCTGCGCGCGATGGACCGGCTGAGCAATGGCGGCGATCAACACGGCGCGCTCGCCGACGCCGATGCCGCCGTCAAGCTCTTGCCCAGCTCGCCGTCCACGCGCTCGGTGCGCGGAGCCGTGCTGCTCGCCAGCGGTGGTGCCGAAGAAGGTAGCCGCGAGATGGAAGCAGCGTTGCAGCTGCGCAGCGATGCTGCCCGCCGCAACAACGTGGCGATGGTGGCGCTCGCCCGCGGTGATGGCGCCCGTGCCACCAAGGAAGTGTCGCTCGCGCTGGGGGAAGCGCCCGACTTCGCCAGCGCGCACCTCACGCTGGCCACGCTGCACATGGCGAGTGGCGAGCGCGATCTCGCGCGCTCCGAGCTCGAGAAGTGCGAGAGCCTCGATCGCGATCTGCCTGCGCTGCCGCTGGCGTGGGCCGAGCTCTACGCGGGCTCGGGCGAGCTCACGCAAGCCCTGGCGAAAGCCCAAGAGGGCGTGCGCAGGCGTCCGAAGAACCCCGAGGCGCATCTGGTGCTCGCGCGCATCGATCGCCAAGCAGGGCGTTACGACGACATGCGTCGCGAAGCACAGCAGGTGCTCGCGCTCGCGACGGTGGCGGACACCGACCGCATCAAGGCGCTCTTGCGTGAAATGCTCGGCCCGACGGCGCTCGAGGTACCGAGTGCGCCTGAGCCGTCGCCGACACCGACGGAGCCCCGCGTGCCCACGGATCTCACGCTCGGTGGCGGCCCAGGCCCCTCCAAAGCGGGGGACAATGCTCCGCACCTGCTCGACCAACCCAGCGCACGGCCCGCGGTACCCGGGGACTTGCAACTCGGATCTCCCGCGCCGAAACTGCATCTGGGTGGCACCGATTCGAAGCTGAAGCTCGACCTGTCGCACTGAGCGCGGTCTCGTTCGGTCCATCCGCAACAGCTCGTGCGCGTTGCAGCGGGCGAGTCGGGAGGTCCGGATGAGCAGCGTGCAGCAAAACCCCGGCGCGGGTGGCTCGATCGCCGATGACGAAGCCGCGCTCAAGAGCGGCAAGGGCGGCATGTTGGCGGTGGGGGTGCTCGTGGTGCTCGGCTTGCTGGGCGGCGGCTACGCGCTGCTCAGCAGCGGCGATCAGGAGCGCGTGTACGGCGACCTGGGTCGCAAGATCAACGGTCTGCGCCAGGCGCACTTCGATCAGTTCTGGGGCTGCGCGTTGCAGGGCGCGAACCTCAAGGACATCAAGACCAACACCGAGCTGCAGAGCCAGCTCGACGGGCGTGCGGCCGAGCGCGGCGCCGCGTACGGCGTGCACCTGCGCGACAAGTGCTTGCCGATGCTGGACGACATCGAGCCGCAGCTGGACACGCTGATCGTGCCGGCCGAGATGAAGAACGACGTCGAAGGCATGAAGACGGCCACCAGCAAGCTGCGCGGCGCGATGAGTGCCTTGATCTCGTACCTCGACAACCCCGAGATCAAGTACGACGCCGATTCCGCGCGCGTGTACTACGAGAACATCGCGCGCGGCTGGTTCGACTTCAAGCAGGCGCACGCGGCAGTGAACAAGACGCTGAAGGCCAAGCTCGGCACGCCGTGAGCGTTGGCTAGCTGCCTAGCTCACTCGCACAGTGCGCGCTGCGCAGTAGGCCCTTGCAGACTGAGCGCAAGCGGCAAGCTGACATCGACGAAGCCGGCCGGGTCGGGCCGAGGAAATTTCAGGCTACGGGCGCTCTCGATGACGCAGTGGCGCAGTGCCGGCTCGCCGATGTCGTCGTGCTCCAGGCACAGCTCGGTGGCTGAGCCGTCGGGGCCGATGCGCAGATCCAGTTGCAGCTTACCGCCGCGGGCTGCGCGACCGGCGGTGGACAGCGCACAGGCGAGGGCAGCCTCGCGCAGGGGCGCGAGCGTGGTCTGTAGCACTGTGCCCGGCAGCTCGCCTTCGGTCGCGTCGGCGGCAAGCTCGGACAGGCCGGTCGGACACAGAAAGTCGTTGGTGTGCGTGGCCAGGTCGGGCAGGTGAGTGCCTTTGGGCAACGCCACGGCGAGCACGACCTCGTAGCGCGGGCCGATGGCGTGCAGGAGCTCACGCACTTGGGTCAACGGCACGGAGGCTTCTGCACTGACGTAGAGCGTAGCGACGTTGGCGAGCCCGGGCTGCGACAAGAGCGAGACCGCCGCCGTCAGCGGCATGGCCTGCGGATGCGCGCGGGACACGAGGTCGGCGCCGCGTACGTACACACCCTTGCTCGTGAACAGCACTGCGAGCGACGGGCGATCGACCGCGTTGGTCGTGGTGGTGCTGAACGCGACGAGGCCTAGCTCCGGGTTTTCGCCTGCGCTCAGCCCCCAGGTCGAGAGCACGGCGATGGGTCCCGCGGTCTTGTCGAGGGTGCTGGCGAGCTCGGCGGGCGCACGCGGCAGAGGGCGCACGCCTGCGCTCAGGTCGGCTTCCAGGCGCAGCGTGTGCTCGCCGCGCAACAGGCAGCCCGCGGCGCTGTGGGTCTGCATGGCGTCGTCCAGCGCGCGCGCGGCGTCGACGAGATCGGCGAAGGTGGGGTAGGCGGGCAGGCGGCGCGGATCTTGGGCGGGCTGCGCGCTGGTACTGCTGCTGGCAGCAGTGGGACGGGCCGCGGATGCTCGCGCGTCGGCCGCCGGGGTTTGCGCACTGGTCGTCGGTCGTGCTGCGCCGCAGCCCGCCGCGAGCACGCAGCCCAGCACGCAGCCCAATCCGATCGCCCCGCGTCGCATCGCGGCACCTTACCACGCGCCTGCCACCCGCTCGCGCGGCTTGTCGAAATGCAATCACACGACGGGAGCTTCGCGTCAGTCGTCCTGACCCTTGAGGCCCTGCTCACCCATCTTCTGCGGCGGCAGATAACTGGCGACCAACGAGTTGGAAGCATCGTACTCAGCGTCGATGGCATCGTCATCGAACGAATAGCGCGTGATCTGGCTACCGTGCGAGACCTCGATGCGCCTACCCAGCGCGGGCGATAGCCCGCACTAACGCTGGCCCCTCCGCGCGGCGGAAACCCCGTGTCGTCGATGACCCACGTGCGAATCGGACCCTGTGTCTGCATCGCGTCCACAGCGTGGTTGGCCGCGTACAGGCGCACGGGTTGGTCCTTCCACCGCGAAGCGCCCAGAAAATGAATCAGCTGCTCGTGCACTGCGTGCGTGCGCGCTGGATCGCCGCAGGCGCGAGCCGCGATCGGCTCCAGGCTTTTGCGCTCCCGGTCCGACAAGAGGCCCAGCGCGTACAGCGCGAACGACGCTCGCTGTCGTTTGTCGCGCAGCGTGCTGCCAACACCATCGAGGTACGTATGCCACTGCTCAACGGCTTCCGCTTCGAGTCTCGCGCGCATGCAACCCTAGATCACGAGATGATCCGCGTGCCAAGCTGTGTTGACATGAATTGGGAGCAGTAGTGTCAGGCGCCGTCCGGCATCACTCGCACGCGCTGATACGCCATGCTGCGTCGGTGTTTCCACGAGCCCGGCTGCGAGTGCAACTCGAGCTGCGCCTGCTCCCGAACACCTTAGAACTGCCCCGCCAACGCGGCTCCGCTGCTTGTCGGCACTACGCTGAGCGTGATGTGCGCGTCATTGAGCTGCGACTTGTAGCGCTCGTAGTCCACGCGAATCACGGACATCAAGAGCACTTCCAATCCCACGCTGAGCAATATCATTGTGCCCAATGTCGCGCGCGGGATTGTGCCGGCGCGCTCGGGGCTCGTCATGATGAGGCTGCCGGCCACGACCTGACCTGCGAACGCGGGCGTCAGCAGCAAGCGCGCGTCGAGGGCCGGGGCCATGCGGCGATAGCGGTCCTCGATGGCGCTCACTTCGGCTTCGCTCAAGCGTGCGCGCAGCGTTGGGTCGCGCAGGCGCTCGTAGTCGTGCGCGAGTCGGCTTGCGGGCACCTGGACGCGGATCAGGCTGCTGACCACTGACAACGCGCTGCTGCCCAGCAGGCCAATCCCCTCTGGGATGAACAGCGTGCTAACGGGCGCTCTTGCGTCGATGCCCGCGGCAAGCAGGGCCAGGCCCAGACCGCCGATGAAGGTGCTGGCGATGAATGGTTCCGCGTAAGCCTCGGGGGCAAGCAACGCACCCAACCCGCCGACCAGCGCCACTGCGCCAACGCCCACGAACGCACCGGGCAAGAGATCTCTGTCTACAAAGAGCCCGGCACCGATGCCGGCCACGCCCACGGTGAGCATGAAGCCAGCTCGCCACGGCAGCGTCTTCGCGCGTCGGTGCATGCCTTCGAGATGAGATGCCAGCAGCGCGCTCCGGCTGAGGCGTTGAGCGTCGGCTGCAGACGTTGGCGCGGCTGCAGCGCTGGGCTCAGGCAAGAGCGTACTCGCTTCATCACGCACTAAGTTGCCGGCTAACATCACTATGGCTGGGAACGGATCGGTGCCCTCAGGCGGAAGTGTCAGCTCGCGCGCGATCGGATCGCGGTCGGTGATGGCAGGCGCGTAGCTCAGCCGCACGCTGGCTTCGTCCAGCGCTTGCAACACCAACGTGCCGGCGATGGGGCAAGCCGAAGCGAGCGCTGCGCTGCTGACCACCGGCACGCGCAGCTCATTTTCGAGCGCGAGCCGCAGCGCCACTGCGTCGAGACGCGCGAGCGTCGGTGCGATCACCAAGAGCACGGGCGCTTGGGTGCCGCACTGTGGTGACTGCGATTGCGCTGCGGCGACGGCCGGTAAGCCCGCGCTCAACCACCACGCGCAAACGCCGAGCGCAAGTGTGCTCCAACGCTTCATCGCGCGACTCCTGCACCAGCGCCGCTGCGTACGTTGTGCACCAGCCGCAGCACGATGCGAGAGAGCAGCGCCGAGGCTTCTTTGCGTCGGTAGTTGCCATGCGCGCCACTGGCAAACGGCGCCAGCGCATCCTGAGCTTCCTGCCAGCGCTGCAGGCGCACCAGACACAGCGCGCGATTGTAACGTGCCTCGAGCGCAAAGCGGCCATCGGGCGCGTACGCGAGGTACGCATCCCATGCAGCCAGCGCTGCCTGCGCATCGCCGATCACGAAGTGGGCGTGATGCGCCGTCTCATAGCGTTGTTGTTCTAGCGCGGCGTCGCGCGCTGGCTCAGCGCCGAGCGGTACGTTCTTAAGCAGCGTCGTGGTGGCCGTGGGGATGGTCTTGTTCGCGGCGTGTCGCTTGAGCGTGCTCACGGCCGGCCGTGCGGCTGGCGCTGCGGGCGCAGGCATGGGTTGGGCTTCTGTCGGTGCTTGAAGCTGCGCGATGTTGGGCGGCCAAGTGTGCATTGCGCGCGCGTGCGGCTGCTGCCGCGCACCGGGCGCTATGCCAAGCCAAGCGCCGAGCGCGCCGGTCCAAAAGGCCATCGCCGTCGAGCCTAGCAACACACCGGCCGTGAGCGTCGCGGCCCAGGTGCGCAGGCGTCCACGTTGGCGCCGCCGCACCAGCGAGCCCAGCAAGCGCATGCGCGTGCTCGCGGGATCAGCCGGTAAGCGCTCGTCACGCAGCGCAGCGCTGGCGGCTGTTAGCAAATCGGGCTCGTTCATCGCAGCACCTCGCTCAAGCGGCGTTGCAACGCGGCGCGCGCATAGTGCAAACGGCTCTTCACCGTGCCCACGGGCGCGCTGACGACGCTTGCGACCTCGTCGATGCTCAGCTCCTGCACCGCGCTCAGCACGAACACCACGCGCTGCTTGATCGGCAGGCGATCGAGCGCGTAGCGCAAGGCCCGTGTTTGCTCGGAGCGCAGATCGTGCAGGGTCGCAGCTTCGGGTGGCGTCGCCTCCGCATAGCGTGCCATGGCACGGCGGCGACGTGCGGCGGCGCGCAGATGATGCCGGCAGTGGTTGACCGCGACGCCGAACAGAAACGTGCGCAGCGGCGCG
>JADGRE010000197.1 GCA_017881185.1 Pseudomonadota bacterium
CGCAGCGCCACGAGTTGCAGCTGACTTCGGCTGGCAAGCGAGGCAGCTACCGGGTGAGTGCTGGCGCCGCGCACGCGGACATCGCGCAAAGCTCGCTCTGCAACACCACACTCACGCTGCTGGCGGACTCGCTGCGCTTGCGCTTCGACTACGCCTGGGCTGGGGAGACCTTGTGGCTGCACACGCCCGATGGACCGCTGGCGCTGCGCGACGTGACCTACGCGCCGAGCAGTACGGCCGAGAGCCAGGGCAGTGGGCGCGCCGTCGCACCCATGGATGGCGCGGTCATCGATGCGCCGGTCGCCGTGGGCGATGCCGTGACCCGCGGCCAGACGCTGGCCGTGGTCGAAGCCATGAAGCTCGAGCTGCGCGTCAGCGCCGACGTGGACGGTGTCGTGCATGCCGTGCACGTGCAGCGTGGGCAGCAGGTGAAAGCGCGGCAGCTGCTGGTCGAAGTACGGGCCACGGCACAACCCGAGGTTGGCTGAGCGAGGGCGCAGACATGACGGTACAAAGCATCTTCGCTCCAGGTTTGTTTCGCGACCGCGTCGCCATCGTCACTGGCGGCGCCACGGGCATCGGTCTCGCCATCGCCGAGGAGCTCGTGAGCCTGGGTGCGCACGTGGTCATCGCCTCGCGCAAAGCCCAGCGCTTGCAGATCGCGGCGCGCGGGTTGTCCGCGGACTACGCGGCGCAGGTGGCGCCCGTCGTCTGCAACATCCGCGAACGCGCGCAGGTCGAAGCGCTCTTCGACCAAACGCTGCAGCGCTTCGGCAAGGTCGATTTCGTAGTCAACAACGGTGGCGGTCAATTCTTCTCTCCGGCGCAGACCATCACCGAAAAGGGTTTCCAGGCCGTCATCGAGACCAACCTCACCGGCACCTGGCACATGTGTCAGGTTGCAGCGCAGAAGTGGATGCTCGAGCACGGTGGCAAGATCGTCAGCATCGTGGCCGACATGTGGCGTGGCTTTCCGGGCATGGTGCACACGGGGGCTGCGCGCGCGGCCGTCGTGAACATGGCGCAGACGCTTGCCGTGGAATGGGCAGCAGCTGGCATCCGCATCAACTGCGTGGCACCGGGCGTGATTCTCACCACCGGCATGCACAACTATCCGCCTGGCATGGCTCAGCTCGCCGCGCGCACCATTCCGCTCAAGCGCTTGGGCACTGCACAAGAGGTCTCAGGCGCGGTGAGCTACTTGCTCTCCCCGGCCGGCGACTTTGTCACTGGCGCCACGCTGCGTGTCGACGGAGGCGCCTCGCTCTGGGGCGAGAACTGGACCATTCCCGATCCGGCGCAGCCGCCGGTCGTCGAGATTCCACCGTGGCCAGAGCAACGCTGGCCCGAGCACGCTGCGGCGATCGGTGCAGCTGACAAATCCCAAGCTTGAGGTCGAGCCATGCAATTCACCGCAGCGCAGCAATCGCTTCGCGACACCTTCCGACAGTTCATGGAGCGGGAGTTGGTGCCCGCGACGCCCGCGTTCGAAGCCGGACAGCGTTCGATCTACCCCTTGATCAAGCAGATGGTCGATCAGCTCGGTCTCGGCTTCGAAGCCGACAAGCTCGCGCAAGCAAAACCCGCGCGCAGTCCCGACGCGGCTCGGCCGCACGATCCAGAGACCGCCGCGCTCTTGCGCTTCGCGCAGGTTCAGCTGGCGATTGAGATCTGCCGCGTGAACCCAGGCTTCGCGCTCTCGTACTTCGCGAGCGTGGGCTTGTTCGGTGGCAACGTGCGCAGCCGCGGCACACCCGAGCAGATCGCTCGCTGGGTACCGCCGATCCTGCGTGGTGAGAAGACCGGCAGCTGGTGCTTGACCGAACCCGGTGCAGGCTCCGACGCGCTCGGTTCCATGCGCGCCACCGCCAGGCTCGACGGCGACAGCTACCTGCTGCATGGCGAGAAGACCTTCATCACCAACGCGCCCGAGGCCGACTACTTCTTGGTGTATGCGAAAGACGATGCGGGCAGCGTGCAGGCGTTTTTCGTGGAGCGCGGCACGCCGGGCCTCGAGACCAGCAAGCCCTTCGCCAAGATGGGCATGCGCTCGTCGCCGACAGGTGCGGTCTACCTCAACGACGTGCGCATACCGCGCGAGCACTTGCTGGGCGGTGGCATCAGCGACCGCGGTCACGTGCGCACCTCGCTCGCCGCCGAGCGCATCGGGCTTGCGGTGATGAGCTACGCCATCGCCGAGCGTTGCTTCGAGATCGCCGTCGACTACGCCAAGACGCGCGTGCAGGGTGGTCAGCCGATTGCGAGCTACCAGCTCATCCAGCAGCGTCTGGCCCGCATGTACGTTGGCCTGAGCAACGCGCGCCGCATCGTGTACGACACAGGCGAGCTGAGCGTGGTGGACGCGTGTGCCGCCAAGCTCTACGTCGCCGAAGTGGGCAGCTTCGTCGCCATCGAGGCCATCCACATCCTGGGTGGCAACGGCTACATGGAAGAGTACGTGGTGGAGCGCCTGGCGCGCGACGCCAAGCTCGTGGAGATCGGCGGCGGCACGACGGAGATCCAGATCCTGACCATCGCCAAGCACATCTTGGCGTAACGCCCGCGCGCAGCAGCTGGTGTACGCTGCCCGGCATGAGTGACCTCGTTCTGATTCGCCACGGGCAAGCCGCCGCGTTCTCGGCCGACTCCGATCGCCTCACCGAGCTCGGCGAACGCCAAGCGGCGGTGCTCGGCGACTACTTCGCCGCACGCAAGACGAGCTTCGACGAAGTCATCGTCGGCAGCTTGCGCCGGCACGCGCAGACCGAAGCGCAGGTCGCGGCCGCCTACGCCCGCGCCGGGCTGCCGTGGCCCACCGCACGCGTGGTCCCTGGCTGGAACGAATACGACGCCGGCTCGATCCTCACCACGCTCGGTCAACACCTGGCCGCCCGCGACGCGAGCTTCCGCAAGCTTACCGAAGACTTCCAGGCTGCCGTCGGCGGCCCCGAACGCAACCGCTACTTTCAGCGCATGTTCGAGGTACTGATGGCGGTCTGGACCTCGGGCGAAGTGCTCGCGGACGGCGTGGAAGCCTATGAAGAGTTTCATATCCGCGTGAGCACTGCGCTCGCGCAAGTGCTCGAATCCACCGGCAGTCGCCGCGTGGCGGTGTTCACTTCTGGCGGGCCGATCGGGGTGTGCGTGCAACAAACGCTCAAGGCCCCCAAGCCCGTGGCGCTCGAGGTGAACTGGCGCGTGCGCAATGCTTCGCTGACCGAGCTGCTCTTCGGCCGCGGTCGCGTTTCGCTCGACTCCTTCAATGCCACCCCGCACCTCGCCGACCCGGGGCTGATCAGTTTTCGCTGAGCTTGCGCCAGCGCGCTGCGACCCGTCGAAAGCGGTTGCAAGTGCTCCGGCCGTCCATACACTGCGCGCTGCTGCACAACGAGGTTGGTACATGTCGGACACGCTGCATCCTCTGGCACAAGCCCTGAACCAAAGCCTCGAGAAGGCCTCGCCCGAGGTGTTCTCCATGCTTTCGGCGCTGGGCAAACGGCTCTACTTTCCCAAGGGCATTCTCGCCCAGGGAGCCGAGGCCAAGGCCAAGGCCAAGCGCTGGAACGCCACCATCGGCATCGCCACCGAAGGCGACGCGCCGATGTACCTGCCGTCCATTCACAAGCAGCTCTCGGGCCTCACGCCCGACGAGGCGTACAACTACGCGCCGCCGAGTGGTCGTCAGAAGCTGCGCGAGCTCTGGCGCGACAAGCTGCTGGCCGAGAACCCCTCGATGAAGGGCAAGAGCTTCGGCCTGCCCATCGTGACGCAGGCCATCACGCACGGCATCGCGCTCGCGGGCGACCTGTTCCTCGACCCGGGCGACGTGGTGATCGCGCCCGACCAGCTCTGGGACAACTACAGCCTCACCTACGAGACGCGCATGGGCGCGCGCATCGTCACCTTTCCGCTCTTCGCCGGCGGAGGCTTCAACGTCGACGGCTTCGCGGCATCGCTGCGCGCGCAGGGCAAAGACCACAAGAAGCTCGTGGTCATGCTCAACTTCCCGAACAACCCCACCGGTTACATGCCGACCGAGCCCGAAGGACAGGGCATCGTGGCCGCGCTGCAAGCGCAAGCCCAGGCCGGCACCAAGCTCGTGGTGCTGTGCGACGACGCGTACTTCGGTCTGTTCTACCACCTCGGTGGCGCGTCCATGACCGAGTCGCTCTTTGGTCGCCTGTGCAACCTGCACAAGAACATCCTGCCCGTGAAGCTCGACGGCGCAACCAAGGAGCTCTTCGTCTGGGGCCTGCGCTGCGGCTTCATCACGTTTGGCGTCGGTTCAGGCGACAACGCCCAAGCCACGCAATCTCTACTGGACGCACTCGACGCCAAGGTGCGCTCCGCAATCCGCAGCGCCATCTCGAACAGCCCGATGCTCTCGCAGACCATGGTGGAGAAGGCGCTCGCCTCGGCCGCCATCGCCGACGAGCGCAAGCAGAAGCACGCCGTGCTCGAGGCCCGCGCCAAGGAAGTGTTCCGCGTCGCGAACGAAGCGCGCTTCAAACCCAGCTGGGACGTGTATCCCTTCAACAGCGGCTACTTCATGCTCATCAAGGTGAAGGGCGTCGACGCCGAGAAGCTGCGCCTGCACCTGCTCGACAAACACGGCGCCGGGCTCATCTGCACGGCCCCGACCGACCTACGCGTGGCCTTCTCGTGCCTCGAGGTCGCCCAGGTGCAACCGCTGTTCGAAGCGGTGCACCAAGCCATCGGCGAGCTACGCGCGGGCTGAGCCGCGCGGGCCAATGCGGCACCCGGAAGTCAAAAACGCGATCAGTCCACTGGTCAGCTGACACTTTGCTAGACGCATGCAACACACCGTTGCACCTGACGGTGCGGCAGCGCAGCCTGCGAGAGCCTCGCGGACGCAAGGGGCGCTGGGGGCCTCGGGGTCCGGCGGGGGCGTCTCGGCGGGCGGGCGGTCGCCTCTCGTAAACAGTATCGACTGGGCCGTGAGACGCGAGCGAGGCGTCGTCGATCGCGAGGAGCGCGCGGAGGCTACGTTTCGTAGCTGAGCACGCACCGCAGCGAGCGACGACGGATCGCGAAGTGTATCGCGGGCCAGTCGATGCTGTTTTGCAAGCGGATCGTCCCCCGCCGGACCCCGAGGCCCCCAGCGCCCCGTTCGCCCGCACCCATCTGCCGTCCCTCCCCGAGGTGCCCGACCGGCAGCTTTGTGCTAAATCCCGCCCTCCTCAGCTGGAGCAGCCGATGACCGTGAAGCAGAGCCCCGTGCGTCAGACGCGTGAGATCCTGGAGCGCCTCATGGACGAGCGCATCCTCGTGCTCGACGGAGCCATGGGCACCATGCTCCAAGCCGAGAAGCTCGGCCGCCAGGATCTGCACACCGGCCAGTTCGCCAATCACAGCCACGAGCTCAAGGGTGACAACGAGCTCTTCTGCCTCACGCGCCCGGACGTGGTCAGCAAGATCCACAACCTCTACCTCGAGGCCGGCAGCGACATCATCGAGACCAACAGCTTCGGTGCCACGGCCATCGCGCAGGCCGACTACGGCCTGTCGCACATCGCCTACGAGCTGAACGTGGCCGCGGCCAAGCTGGCGCGCGCCGCGTGCGACGGCTGGACCAAGCGCACGCCACACAAGCCGCGCTTCGTGGCTGGTGCCATCGGCCCCACCAACAAAATGTTGTCGATGTCGCCCGACGTCAACGACCCCGGCTTTCGCTCCGTCACCTTCGACGAAATGCGCGATGGCTTCCGCGACCAGGCGCGCGGCCTGTACGACGGCGGCGCCGACCTCATCCTGATCGAGACCGCGATCGACACGCTGGTGGTGAAGGCCGCGATCTACGCGTGTCTCGAGGTGTTCGACGACAAGGGCACCGCGCTGCCCATCATGATCTCGGGCACGCTCTCCGATGCGAGCGGCCGCATTCTCTCCGGCCAGACCGTCGAGGCGTTCTACACCTCCGTCGCGCACGCCAAGCCCCTGGCCATTGGCCTCAACTGCGGGCTCGGTGCCACGCAGATGCGTCCATATATAGAGGAGCTGTCGCGCACTGCCGCGGTACGCATCCTGTGCTACCCGAACGCCGGGCTGCCCAACCCGCTCTCCGAGTCGGGTTACGACGAGCCCCCCGAGACCACGGGCAAGCTCCTGCGCGGTTACGCGCAGGACGGGCTCATCAACATCGTCGGCGGCTGCTGCGGCACCACGAACCACCACCTGCGTGCGATTTCCGAGGCCGTGGCCAACGTGAAGCCGCGCAAGGTCATCGCGCCCGAGCCGTTCAGCCGCTTCAGCGGGCTCGAACCGCTCACCATTCGCCCCGAGAGCAACTTCATGCTCATCGGCGAGCGCACCAACGTGGCGGGCTCGCGCAAGTTCCTGCGCCTCATCAAAGAGGAGAACTACGCCGAAGCCCTGTCGGTCGCGCGCGATCAAGTCGAGGGTGGCGCGAACATCATCGACGTGAACATGGACGAGGCGCTGCTCGAATCCGAGCGCTGCATGACCAAGTTCCTGAACATGCTCGCTACCGAGCCGGACATCGCCAAGCTGCCGATCATGATCGACAGCTCCAAGTGGAGCGTGCTCGAAGCCGGTCTCAAGTGCGTGCAAGGCAAGGGCATCGTCAACTCGATCTCGCTCAAAGAGGGCGAGGCCGTGTTCCTGGAGCACGCGAGCAAGGTGCAACGCTACGGTGCAGGCGTGGTCGTGATGGCGTTCGACGAAGCAGGCCAGGCCGACAGCACCGAACGCAAGGTCGAGATCTGCGCGCGCGCCTACAAGCTGCTCACCGAGCAGCTCGGCTTCGATCCGCACGACATCATCTTCGACCCGAACGTGCTCGCCATCGCCACGGGCATCAAGGAGCACGACCGCTACGCGCTCAACTTCATCGAGGCGGCCAAGCAGATCAAGCTGCGCTGCCCCGGCGTGATGATCAGCGGCGGCATCTCGAACCTCTCGTTCTCGTTCCGCGGCAACGACCCGGTGCGCGAAGCCATGAACTCGGCGTTTCTGTTTCACGCCATCAAAGAGGGCCTCACGATGGGCATCGTCAACGCCGGGCAGCTGGCGGTGTACGAAGACATCAACCCGGTGCTGCGCGAGCACGTGGAAGACGTGCTGTTCTGTCGGCGCGAAGACGCGACCGAGCGCCTGGTCACGCTGGCCGACTCGTTCAAGGGCGAGGGCGTCAAGCGCGAGGCCGATCTGGCGTGGCGCGCGGGCACGGTCGAGGCGCGCATCGCGCACGCACTGGTGCACGGCTTGACCGAGTTCATCGAGGCCGACGTCGCAGAGGCGCTCAAGAGCTACCCGCGCCCGCTCACCATCATCGAAGGTCCGATGATGGACGGCATGAAGATCGTCGGCGACCTGTTCGGCGCCGGCAAGATGTTCCTGCCGCAGGTGGTGAAGAGCGCGCGCGTCATGAAGCAGGGCGTGGCCCAGCTCTTGCCACTGATGGAAGCCGAGCGCGCCGCCGGCGGTGCCAGCACGCAGGGCAAAATCGTGCTCGCAACGGTGAAGGGCGACGTCCACGACATCGGCAAGAACATCGTGGCCGTGGTGCTGCGCTGCAACAACTACGAGGTCATCGATCTCGGCGTGATGGTGTCGACCGACAAGATCCTGGAGACCGCCGTCAAAGAGGGCGTGCACATCGTGGGTCTGTCGGGCCTCATCACTCCGTCACTCGACGAGATGTCGCACGTGGCGGCCGAGATGGAGCGCCGCGAGCTGAACCTCCCCTTGCTCATCGGCGGTGCCACGACCAGCCGCGAGCACACCGCGGTGAAGATCGCGCCCGCATACGGTCGGCCGACCGTGCATGTGCTCGACGCCTCGCGCGTGGTGGGCGTGGTCTCCGACTTGCTCGACCCCACGCGCAAGCTCGAGCTCGACCGCAAGAACCGCGAAGACCAGGAGCGCCTGCGTGTGTTGCACGCGCGCAAGCGCAAGAAGCCCAGCCACAGCTACGCCCAGGCCCGCGAGAGCCGGCTTGCCGTGGAGTGGAAGCAAGACGACATCGCCAAACCGCCGTTCTTCGGCACGCGCGAGCTGCGCGCGTTTCCGCTCGCCGAGATCGTGCCGTACATCGACTGGACCTTCTTCTTTCACGCCTGGGAGTTGCGCGGGAAGTTCCCCGACCTGCTCGATCACCCCACGCGCGGCAAGGCAGCACGGGACTTGTTCGCGGAAGCCAAGGCGCTCTTGCAGAAGATCGTCGATGGCAAGCAGCTCACGGCCAACGGCGTGTACGGCTACTGGCCGGCCAGCAGCGTCGCGGACGACATCGTGCTCTACCGCGACGACACGCGGGCGCAGGAGCAGTTGCGCTTCAACATGCTGCGCCAACAGTTCATTCGCGAGGATGGCGGCGCGAACCTCTCGCTCGCCGACTTCGTCGCGCCTAAGGACTCCGGCGTGCGTGACTACATCGGTGCGTTCGCGGTTACGGCCGGCCTGGGCTGCGACGAGCTGGTCAAGCACTACGAGGCCAAGGGCGACGACTACAACGCCATCATGGTGAAAGCGCTGGCCGACCGTCTCGCCGAGGCGTTCGCCGAGCTGCTGCACAAGCGCGTGCGCGACGAGCTGGGCTTCGGCAAGACCGAGGGGCTCACGCCGCTCGACATGATCGACGAGAAGTTCCGGGGCATCCGCCCAGCGTTCGGCTATCCGGCGTGCCCCGACCACAGCGAGAAGCAGAAGCTGTTCGAGCTCTTGCAAGCCCCGAAGGTCGGCATCGAACTCACCGAACACTTCGCCATGTGGCCGGCCGCGGCCGTCAGCGGCATCTACTTGTCGCATCCGAGCGCGCGTTATTTCGCCGTGGGCAGCATCCAGCGCGATCAGGTCGAGGTGTACGCGCAGGCCAAGGGCATGCCCGTCGCCGAAGTCGAGAGATGGCTCGCACCGGCCCTGGGCTACGAGCCGAGCGAAGCCGCAGCAGCACGCGGTTCTGCGACCGTAGTCAGAGCATCGTAGATTGCGCGGCCCGCGTGGGCCGAGGATACTGAGTCGATGGCACGCCGCGGTCTTCGCAAGTCCAAGGGACGCAAGAGCTTGCGGCAGCGCGAGTCGAGCCTGGCACCGTCCGAACGCCCGAGCCTGGCGCCACCCACACGCCCGAGCGTGGCACCGGTCGCACGCGCCAGCACTCGTCCGCCGGCGTCGGCTGACGCGGATGAGCCGCCACGCCCTTCGGTACAGACCGCGCCCACGGTGCAGCTGGCAGCATCCGCCGAGGCCGCCGAGCCGACAGCTGCGCACCCGCGCGAGAGCGCGTGGGGCCACCACGACGACCACGATGCGTTGTCGGCGAACTTCTTCTCCACGCCTCCGGTCGCCCCCGCCGTCGAACACTGGGACGACGAGCATCCGCCGCCCGTCATGGCGCATGGTTCTCGGCGCGCGATGATCGCGACGGCCATCATCTTCGCCGTCTCACTCACCTTCATCGGCGGCTACACGGCCTACCATAGCTGGTTCATGCCGGAGCCCGTGGAGCTCGGTGGTCCGCTCGGGGCCACGCTGCCCACGCCGCTGCCGCCTGCCAGCATGTCGATGCACCGCGATGTTCCGAGTGCGCCCGTGGCAGCTGCGGCTCCCCCAATGCCGACGCCGGCTGCGGCCCTGCCCGATGTCGCGCCGCCGAGCGCGCCGCTGGTCACAGCGCCGGTCGCTGCGCCGGTCGTTGCGCCGGTCGTTGCGCCGGTCGTTGCGCCGGTCGCGCAGCCGTCTGCTGTGGCCCACTCGCCCGCGCGCGCCGTGGCTCCCGTGTCGCACCCGGGCGAGCTTGCGCACCATGAAGTTGTCGTCGGAACCTATGGCGACCTCATGAGCGCGGCGCAAGCGCTCAATCGCCGCGGCCAGCACAAGGAAGCGCTGGACGCCTATCACCGCGCTCTGGCCGTGAACCCGCGCGGCGCCGATGTCATGTCACGCATCGCGTACATCCATCTCAACCGCGGCGAGAACAAGCTCGCCAAGGAATACGCGGCCCGCGCGGTGGACGCGAGTCCGAGCAACTCCGAGGGCTGGATCGTGCTGGGGGCGGCGCTCGCTGCGCTCGGCGACCACGCCGGGGCGCAGGCCGCCTATCACAAGTGTGCCGTGCTCGGCAGCGGCACCTATGCACGCGAGTGCCAGCAGCTGGCCCACTAGTGGTCTGACCGAGGGGTCTTGATGCGTCCTCGCTTGTCCCGAACGCGCATGGCTGCGTTGCTCCTCGTCACAATAGCGCCGGCTATTGCTCCTCGTCGCGCCTTGCCCTGCGCGCTCGGTCCTGCGCGATCACG
>JADGRE010000391.1 GCA_017881185.1 Pseudomonadota bacterium
CCTGCACCCGAACATGAAGGCGTACGTGCTGGTGGTCGGCTCGAGCTACTTCGCCAAGAGCGACGGCAAGGGCAACTTCACGATCAAGGACGTGCCCCCGGGCACCTACAAGGTCACCGCGTGGGCGCCCGGGGTGCAGACCTCCACCCAGACCGTGACCGTGACCGGCGACACCACTACGAGCTTCGACTTGCATCGCTAGCTCGGTGATCACGACAAGGAGAACGCGCGTGAAGACCCGTAGCCTGCTGCTGTGTGCCGCCATCGTCCTCAGTGGCTGCAACCCGCACGAAGACCACACCGCGCCCGGTGTCAGCGCGCCGCCGGCTGCCGAGGCCCCGGCGCCGGCACCGGCCGCGCCTGCACCGCCGGCTCAGGCCGCGCCGCCAACAGCTGCAGCCGCCGTAGCGCCTGCTGCGCCCGGAGCCGGCGGCAAGGCCGACGTCGAAGTGCACATCGGCGTGAGCGCCAGCGCCATGGCTTTCGATGTCACCAAGATCGCCGCCAAGCCCGGGCAGAGCGTGCACGTGGTGCTCGAGAACAAGGGCCCGGGCGTGCTGCCCCACAACTGGGCGTTGGTGAAGGCGGGCAGCGAGGCCGCCGTTGCAGCTGCCGGTCTCAAGGCAGGAGCAGCGGTCGGTTACATCGCGCAGGGGCCGGACATGCTCGCGCACACCGAGATGGTGCAGCCCGGCAAGACCGGCGAGGTGACGTTCAGCGCACCGGCCGACCCAGGCAAGTACCCATACATCTGCACCTTCCCCGGCCACTACGTGATGATGAAGGGCGTGCTCGAAGTCGCGCCCTGAAGGTGTCGTTCACCCGCCCGGGTTCGGCGACGCACCGTAGATCGGGATGGCGCCTCCGCCGGCATCGGGTGGTTCGCTGGTGCTCATGCTGGCATCGGGCTTGGCGGCGCCGGCGTCGGGCTGGGCTGCGTCCGCGGCCGCGTCTGGCTCGAAGATGGGCGGTGCACCATAGTGCGGCACGGGCGGCTGCGAGCAGCCGACGGCGGCCTGACTGGCGACGGCCGCGGCCGCGATGGCCATGCGCTGCGCCCGGCTCATGCCGGCGAAGATGGGCAGCGCACGCGCGCGGGGTGCCGCCGTCAGCTGCGCGCCGCAGAACGGGCAGCTGCTCTCGGTGACAAACACGTGGCGGGAGCAGGCGTCACAGGCTCGCAGTTGGGTCATGGGGTCGTTGCCTTTCGGGCGGCGTCGTTGCCGCCGTGGAGTCTTCGAGGTCTTCGATCACGATGTCGAAGCGCCCTTGATCGAAGGGCGCTCCAGGAGGTAGCTCGGCGAGCAGCAGGCGCTCGCGCTTGCCTTGGCGCGCGAATTCTAGCGCGCGGTGGTGGCAGTAGGGGTTGTTGCCGGGCCGGCCGAAGAACACGTCGCTGGTCCAGGTGCAGCCGGCGCGGCACACGTCTGCGTAGTAACAGCTGCGGCAGTAGCCCCACAGGTCGTCCACCGTGCGGTCGCGCGTGTAACGCAACGTTGCAGCACGTTCCCAGATGTCGCGCAGCGTGGCGTCGCGGATGTTGCCGCCGGACCAGCTTGCCGTGGGCAGGGAAGGGCAACCCTTGATGGTGCCGTCGGCTTCGATGCCGAGGGTGAGCTGGCCCGCCGAGCACGAGCCGCCATGGCCGCTCGGCATGTAGCCGCGCAGTGCTGCCTCGTGCGGGCCGAAGTAGCCCACGTTGTTGCCGGGCAAGAGGCGCACGCCGAGCGCCTTGCAGCGCGCAGACAGCGTGCCGAGCAACGGGAACAGCGCGAGCAAGTCGTACGGCTGCAGCAAGACCTCGGGCTCGTCGGTGGCTCGGCCCATCGGTACGGTGAGCGCGATCTGCCAGCTGTGTGCGCCCTGACCGCCGATGAGCTCGAGCAACTCGGGTAGCTCGGGCATGCTCAAGCGGTTGACCTGCGAGTTCACCGAGACCGGGATGCCCGCTGCACGCAGGTGTTGCATGGCGGCGAGCGCGTGCGCATGCGAGCCCTCCACGCCACGCAACCGATCGTGCGTGCTCGCCAGACCATCGAGCGAGACACTCACGCTGGCCAGGCCCGCTTGTTTGGCGGCCTGCGCGCGTGTGGCGTCGAGGCCGCGGCCGCCCGTGGTCATGGTGGGTGTCATGCCTTGCTTGCGAATGTGGCTCACGAGCTCTAGCCAGTCGCTGCGCAGGTACGCCTCGCCGCCGATCAGCGTGACCTCGCGTATGCCGAGGGCCGCGAGTTGCTCGATCAAGTCGAGGCACTCCGCGGTGGACAGCTCGTCGGGGCGCGCGTGACCGGCGCGCGAGCCGCAGTGTCGACATGCCAGATCGCAAGCCAGCGTGACTTCCCACACGGCGTAGATCGGACGCGCATTGCGATCGCGATCGCGCGCGCCGTCGGCGAGCGGCAAGCTGCGCTTGGCGGGCGCAGCGTTCGGTGCGAGCGGCAGGCGCCGCGGTCGCGGAGCTTGCATCAGCTGGGAGCGCTCGGGTGCGCTGAGCGGGTCGATCGCCATGGCCTAGCTGCAGTCTGCAACTTGGATGCCAGGGTGCGGAAGGGCCTGGCCGGCGATCGGCGCGGAAAGTGGCTACCGGCGTGGGCCACACTGTGCCAAACGCGGCGGTTCCAGCATGAATTCGCGCTCAGCTCGCGCTGTCGTGCGTGAACCAGCGCGGAGAGCGCCACGGCATGGGGTACGAGCGGGCGGCCACGATCCAGGTCAGCACGAAGCTGACGAAGAATGCAGCCGTGGTGGCCTGGGCCGCGCCGATCGCGCCGTAGCGCGGCACGAGCCAAATGTTGAACCCGATGTTCGTGACCGCAGCCGCCGCCGTCAGCCAGCTGAGAACGCC
>JADGRE010000392.1 GCA_017881185.1 Pseudomonadota bacterium
GGACGTTCAGGACCTGTCGCACGTCGCGCTCGAGATACGTCTGCAGGTACGAGCTGAACCACAGGCGAGCCGCGCTCGGCCTTGCGAGCACCTCGGGGTCGCCACCGCGAAACGGGCTCACCTTGTCGCTCTCTGCCGCCGACAGCGGCAACAGCTCCAGGATTGCTGCGCGTCCCGCCATCGACTCGCTCACGTTCCGCATCAACGGCGCCTCTTGCGAGCCGGTCAAGAGCCACTGACCCCGTTTGCTCGCAGAGCGATCGATGCGCGCACGCACGAAAGCAAAGACCTCCGGTACGTTCTGGATTTCATCGAGAATCGCGGGCGTCTTGATCGAGTCGAGAAAGCCCTGCGGGTCGGCTCTCAGACGCGACGCGCGTAGCTCGCCATTGAGGAACCTAAGATGTCACTTTAGATTACTCAGACAAGTCGCAAACTGCGACACCCGTGCTCAAAGCGGTGCGCGCGGTCGGGCCCGAGGCCGCCTGGTCACCCAGAGGCGCGGCGCGCCCTACGATGCTACGTGCAACGACAACCGCTGCGCTCTTGCACGCAGCGATGCAACGCCGGCGCGCGCCAGGCCGGGACGCGGCGCGGGCCTGCGTGCGCTGGTTGCATCGGTCGTCGCGGGCTTCGCCGGTGGTAGCGCACAGCGCACGATGCGCGCCATCGCGCCACGCAGCTGTCTTGGAAACGACGCGCTGTTGTATGCGACGCCGTACTTCGCGCAGATCGCTTGCACTTCGCTCGCGATCTCGACGTAGCGCGGCGCCGGCATGTCGGGAAACAAGTGGTGTTCGACCTGATGGCTCAGGTGACCCGACAGCACGTGGAACCAGCGCGGACCCGTGCAATTGGCCGAGCCGCGGATCTGTCGCAGATACCAGGCCCCACGCAATTCATTCTCGTCGACGTGGCTTTCGAAGGTCTCGACGCCGTCGGGAAAGTGACCGCAGAAGATGACCAGGAAGGCCCAGACGTTGCGGAGCACGTTGGCGCTGAGGTTACCGGCGAAGATGGCCGGCGCAGCGGGCCCGCCGAGCAGCGGAAACCACGCGTAGTCTTTGAGAAGCTGCGCCGCGAGCTTACGCAGGACGGGACGAGCGTGGTCGCGCAGCTGGCGCAGCGTCTTGTCGCCGTTCAGCACGGCATCGAATTCGAGATCGTGCAGCGCGATGGCCCACTCGAAGGTGAGCATCTGGATGAACGCATAGAGCGGTTGTGGAGCGTGCGCAGGGTGCCACGGCTGTTCTTCGGCCATCCGCAAGAGGCCATAGCCGATGTCGCGATCTTTGCCGCGGATGTTCGTGAACGTGTGATGCACGTAGTTGTGCGAGTGGCGCCAACCCGCGGAGGTGCATGCCCAGTCCCACTCGTACGTCGCACCGTTCAACGAGGGCTCGTTCAGCCAGTCGTACTGACCGTGCAGCACGTTGTGGCCGATCTCCATGTTCTCGAGGATCTTGGAGAGCGTGAGCAGCGCCACGCCAGCGCCCCATGCGGGCGGGAACAGTCCCGCGAACAGCAACGCACGACCGCTGACTTCGGCCAGGCGCGCGCGCCGGACGAGCTCGCGGATGTGCCGCGCGTCCTCCGCTCCGAGTTGGCTCATCACGCGCTTGCGAATCGCGTCGAGCTCCGCGCCGAAGGCTTGCAGCTCTTCGTGCGTCATGCCGGCCTGCGTCTGCGTGATTGTGGCTTTGCGGTGCATGAGGTTCAGTCTTTCTCGGGCGAGCTTCAGAGATCGAGCGTCACATCGGAAACCGGTGTACTGATGCAGAGCTGGATGGTCTCGTTTTCGGCGTGGCTGATCTGCCCGGTCGCTGCGTTGTGCACGGCGCCGCTGCGCTTGACGCACTTGCAGGTGTGGCAGATGCCCATGCGGCAGCCGTAGGCGGGACGAAGACCCGCGCCTTCCGCCTGCACCAGCAACGACGCTGCCCCGTTGCCTTGCACGACGACGCCGCTCTTGGCGAACATCAAGCGACGCGCCGTGGAGGCGCTGGCGTCGAGCACGGTCGGGCTCGTGACCATCTGCCGGAAACGCTCCACGTGCAGACGATGACCCAGGTCGTGTTTGGCCCAGATCTCGGTGACGGCGCTTTCGAGCGCAGCGGGCCCGCAGACGAACGTCTCGCTGTGCTGCCACTCGGGATGCAGCGTTGCAAGCTCATCGCGCGAGAAGCGCGGACGCGGACCACCCGCAGTGCGATCGCTCGTGATGTAGGAAACGAAATGAAAGTTGGAGAACTCGCGCGCAAGCGCATCGAGCTCATCGTGAAAAATGATCTCGTCGCGCGCGTAGTGCATGCAGGTGATGCGACCTGTGTGCCCCGAGTCGAGCAACTGGCGCAACATCGACATGACGGGCGTGATGCCGCTGCCGCCGGTCACGAACAGCAAGCTCGCGGGCAGCTCTGGTGGAACCACGAACTCGCCCTGCGCGGGGCTGAGCACGACGATGTCTCCTCGACGCGCATGCTGCAATGCCCAGCCCGAGACCCGACCGCCGGGGAAGGCGCGAATCGTGAGGCGCAGCGGCGTTCCTGCGCGCGGTGAAGAGGAGATCGAAAATGTGCGCGTGTGACGCACGCCGTCGATCGGCACCGACAGCTGCAGGTGTTGACCGGCACGAAAGCCTTGCCAGTTGGCGTTGGGCGCGAGCAGCAGCGAGACTGTGTCGGAGGTCTCGCGACGCACGCCGGTGACCCGAGCGCGAATCTCGCGGGTCGACCACGTCGGTGCGAACAGATCGAGGTAATGATCGACGCCACGTGGCTCAGTCAGCGCAGAAGCCAAGCGGCTGTGAAGCAGGCGGCTGTGAAGCAG
>JADGRE010000393.1 GCA_017881185.1 Pseudomonadota bacterium
AAGATCATGCGGCGGTTGCTACGCGCGCGTGAGCTGGGTCTGCCCGAGGGCGACACCTCGATGCTGGAGGGCAAGGACACATGAGTGAGACCCTCGATCCGGTGGAGGGTGAGCTGGATGAGAGCGCGGATCCGAAACGCGTGTGGCGCGCGCTGTTGCGACCAAGCTGGGGTAGCCGCAAGGGTCTGCCGCGCTCAGCGCGCAACGGCAGCGCGCGTGGTGTACCGATCGCGGCCCCCACTCTCCAGAAACGCCTTCACGGTCGACGGGATCTTCAGCATCCAGCGCTGCACGAGCGCACGGGTGAACCATGCGAGCACGCCGTGTCCGACATCGGCGAGTATACCCAGCGCCATCAGCGTGCGACCCGACCCATACGCACGGAGGCGCACGAGCCCCCAGCCTGCACGTATGCCGTGCGGACGGCTGTCGTCGAGCTTGAAGTCGATGCTGCGCTCGACGGCGTTGCTGCGCAGCGTGAGGTAGTACGACGTGTAGATGGGCCAGCTGCCTTGGTAGATGAACAGGTCTTGTTCGTGGTCCCGCTTGGCAACCACGCTCGCCTGCAGCACCCGCGGCAACATGTGCGGATAACGTGGCGTATCGTGCAGCGCAGCCCACACCACCTCGGGCAGGGCGTCGATGACCTGCCAACTCGAGCCGCCGAACAGCCGAAGCTCACCACGCTCCGAGCGCATCGGCCTCGTCACGAGCTCACCCTTCGCAAGGCGCTGCAGCTCGTCTGTGCTCAGCGCACGGTCATTGTAGTCTTGCGCCCAGACCGCGTGGCTGGCCGCTGAGAGCCACACACACGCCAGCGCGACCACCAGCGTGGAGCGGCACACCCACGAAAGCGGGGCTTGCGCCTGCACTTTGGGTACTTAATCCCGGGCGACCCACTTGCTTGCCGCGAGCGCGTACTGAGCTCACCCGCCCGCCGTCACGCAACCCACGCCGGGCATGAAGCACTCTGCGCCAGGGCAAGTGCAGCGCGCAATGACGTGGCTGCCACTCAGACCGCAGCCGCACATGCCGATGCCCGAGCTGCACTCGTTCCGAAAGTCGCTCACCGAGCCGCAGCATGGCGAGCTCGTGACCGTGCCCTGCGTGCTCGCGCAGCGTGCTGGCGGATCACCGCTGGTGGCGTCGGCGCCTGCGTCGTGAACCGCCGCGTCCGTTCCAGAAGAACGCGTCTAGCTCTAGCGCCTCACTCCACGTCGTGATCGCGCGCGCATACCACATGCTGTAACGCGATCACCCGCGAGCCCTGGGCGGTCTCGAGGTAGAAGAAGCGCTCGCCGCGATTGAGGAAGTCCAACGTGCGGGCGCGTTCGGGTGGAGTCGAGACCAGGATCGTTCCCGTCAGCTGCACAGCATCGGCGAGCACCAACACCACCTTGCGATGATCCGAAAGATCGGTCTCACCCACTTCGGCGAGATCCGGCTCGTCGAGCTCGACGATTTCGATGTAACTCTTGTTGAAGAGCGTGCACTTGCCGTCGTTGACGCCGTGCACGGGCAGCATGGCGTTGAGGCCGTTGAGCACGTCTTTCACGCGTTCTCGGCCATGATGCACGGCGGAGCGCATGTTGCAGTGAACCACCCCTGGCACCCGTTGCCCGGTCGACAACTGCAAGACCACGCGCACCTCGCGCTTGCTGACCACCAGAGAGTCTTGTTCGTTCACCATCTTCGGCGCTCCCAAAGCCAGGATCGCCGACAACGGTGCCAGACCGCAAGCCGCAGCCTGCGGTCGTGCGCCGAAGGCCGGGACGGTCTGGGCCAATGGCGGGCCGAAGCCACCGTGACCACCAACGTCAACCCCTCGCCCACGACGGCCGAGCTCGAAGCTGGCGAGCACAAGGGCGTGATGACCTTCATGGGCTCGCCAGCGCGAGAGCTCACGGCGTCCGTCAGCTGCCACCCACGCTGACACCACACCCGCGAACCCGGCAGCCGTGGCAGGTGGCTTGCCGGCCGGGCGCAGTGCGCTGGTCGCCGCGCTGCGAGACCTCACCCGGGTCATGTAGGCATGCCTGTGAGACCCGTCCCCACGCTGGTTTATTGCGCTGTGTTTCCAGTGTGTCTAACTTGCGGCTATTCGCTTCCGGTGCGCGGCCCCAGGCACGGCGCACCGCCAATCACAGGAGATGAGACATGAACCTACGCAATCTGGTGGTCTTGGCGGCACTGTTGACGGGCTTGTCGGGCATGGCCCGAGCACAAGATGGCAGCGCGGCTGGCACTGAGGCCGCGGCTCCTGCTCCCAGCGAGAGCCCCGCTGTAGCTCCGAGCGGCGGCAGCGAAAGCAGCGCCGGACCTGCGAAGAAGATCAGCGCCTCGCTGCTGCTCGGCTACGGCATCAACACGGACAAGGGCAGCGTCAACCCGTGGGGCGTCGGCTTCGGCGTGCGCGGCGGCTACAACCTCGACAAGATCTTCCTCGGTGGGCGCTTCGTGTATTACCTCGGCGAATCGCAAACCATCCCGACGCTGACGGGTCTTGGCACCGTCGGCACGACCAGCGTGACGGTGAATATCTGGGAGCTTGGCGTCGAGGGTGGTTACGATCTGGATGTCGCCGACAAGCTCGTGGTTCGCCCCGAGCTCGGCCTCGGCTTGGCGCATATCGGCAATTCGGCTCCTGGCGCCAAGGGCGAGACCGACGCCTACCTCGCCCTGGGCGGCAGCCTGCTCTACGACCTCACGCCCGACATCTTCCTCGGCGCTGACCTGCGCTACCAGCACATCTTCGTCACGGGCGGCGCCAACGCGATCATCATCCTCGCGACCGGCGGCATGCGCTTCTAG
>JADGRE010000198.1 GCA_017881185.1 Pseudomonadota bacterium
CCCTAGATCCCGCTCGAGCGCGTCGAACGGCGGTGTTCAGACTGCCGCGCGCGTGGCCTCGGCGGAGCCGCGTGGATGAGACCCTTGGCCAGCAGGCTGCCGCCCAGGGAGCAGAAGTAAAGGTAGCCGCGACGATCGCCGAAGCGCTCGACAACGCGATCGAGCGATGGTCCGGGTTCGAGGCGCATCAGTCTGCTGAGGCCACGCGCGGCGCCGACGTCACCCGGAGGAAACACGTCGAGGCGTCCCAGACCACGCAGTAGGACCAGACTGGCGCTCCAGGGGCCGATGCCCTTCAGCTCGGCCAGCGACCGCATCGCCTCTTGGCTGCTCATGCGCGAGAGCTTCTCGTCGGTGATTTCGCCGGCTTCCACCGCGCTGGCGATCTGGCGGAGCGTCTCGGCCTTGCGAAGGCTCAGACCGCATTCTCTGAGCGTGGCGACGCGAGCCTCGGCGACGACCTGAGCCGTTGGGAACGCGTGGAAGCGGCGGCCGTCATGCTCGAGCGACTCGCCGAAGCGTTCGACCAGTCGACCCACGATGGCCACGCCGGCGTCCAGGCTCACCTGCTGGAACGGCACCACATTTGCGAACGCCTCGAAAAGCTCAGCGAACCGCGGCGGCCGCATGCCCCGCAGCGCGAGCGCCGTGGGACGAAGTCTGGGCTGCGTCTCGGCCAGACCTCCCAGCGTCTCCGGGTCAAGATCCAGGCCGAGCATCTTCCGGACGGTCTGTCCGAGTGTGGCGCGCGTGGCGGCAGAAAGCTCGCCTCGTAGAACCATGCACCGAACATCCGGATCGTCGATCGTTCTGTGATTCGTCACCTCAACCAGCGCGAGACCGTCAGCTGTCGCCAGGACTCGACGGTAGCGCTCGTGCTCCCAGACGTCGATCAGGTTCGTCGCACGGCGCTGCAGCACGCGCACCGTCGCCTCGAGATGGAACGGCGCGCGAGTGGCGAGCGGCACGCCGACAGAGTCCTCTGCGGGATAGGTGACACGTGCACGTTTGACCACAGCGAACGTCGTCATGTGGTGCGGCGCCGAATGCTTGGCGCGGGTGATGTGCTCCACATGGGCTCCCCGGGCCGTCAGTGCGTCGGCGACGAGGGAGCGATGACAACGCCACGGCACGGCCTCCGCGCACATCAGGGCAACGATTCGGTCCGCGGCTAACGCGTGCAGCTTCGCCAGCCCGGTTTCGAAGTCTCCGGTCAGCATGTAGTCGGCAAATCCCCGGAAGCTCGCGTTGCGCCACGCGGTGTTGGGTGAGTCTTTACGGCTGCGGCGAAGACCTCCGAGCTCCGGGATGTGCACGTAGCGAAGGCGTCGCGAGCGAAGGGTCGACGGAAGCGCTTCGCCGTTGAACTGAGGGTTGTGACGCGATCGGGGGATCGTCCGAATGTCTGCCAATACGCTGACATCGAATGCTCGGAGCATCGCTACAAGCTCATTCAGCGTTCTCGTGGAGTGACCAATCGTAAAGACCTGGATGCCCCTCCAGCTCTTCGACGCCGTCATTTCAGCTCTGCGTTCTGCAGCGCGTGGCGGAAGCAGCCGCTCGATGGGACTGGAGTTGGTCTTCATCAGATGCCCGCCTCTTGCCCATAGAACTGTGTGTCTTCACGAAACCCGCCCTGACCGTCGCCGAGCTGGTGATAGTCCTCTACGAGCTCGATCGAGCGCAGGTACTTGACCATCTTGACTCCGAGCTGCGTCTCGACACGCAATCGGCACGGCCCGCCGTGCGGGATCGGCAAGGGAACACGGTTCATCTCGTACGCGAGGATCGTCTGTGGATGACGCGCCGGCTCGAGGTCGATGCTCTCGTAGTACCCCCGACCTTCGTGTTCGTCGAAACCTCGAAGCACGAGGTAGCGGGCGCTCGCGAGTGGTCGGCAGCGGTCAAGTACATCGGCGAGCGCGACGCCCGCCCACTCGCCGACAGCGGACCAGCCCTGAATGCAGTGGTGCTTGGTGATCTGGGTCTGCTTGGGCAGTGCGCGCAGGTCGGCCAGCGAAAGCTCGAGCGGAATCTCGACGAGACCGCCCACTGAGAGTCGCCACTGGACGAATCCTCGATCGGCCAGGCGCTGGTATTCCGGCGAGGTCGGCGGATAGCCATTGACGCGGAAGAACGGCGACAGGTCGTCTTTGGAATAGCGCTGGCGAGACGTGAGGCGATGGAGCAGAGCCTTGCGTAGCGGCTCGATGACCCAGCCGAGCCACTGCTGCACCGAGCGGCGGTGCGTCAAGCTGAACAGCGTGGCCCACACATGCAACGCCACCACGACGACGAGGCCCATGAGCCCGATCCACACCGCAACCCATTGGCTCGAGTAGTGCCCGTGGATGATCCACGCCATGTTGCGCGGGAAATCTTCGACGGCGACGAGCAGGACGTGAACGATGGTGCAGCCGACGATCGCGAGCAGCGAAAGAAAATGGATGCTCCGTGCGGGCTGCCGGCCGCCGAACAGTCGCAGGTACCAGGGGTAGCGCGCCGCGATCGCCGGTGACATCGCCGCTCCCGTTAGCATCAAGATCGGCGCGAGCACGAACACGACGCCGGCGTACGTCAGTTGCTGGAGCGCGTTGTATGGATGGCCGGCGAGCGGCGCATGAAAGTGCAGATAGGTCCACGCGTCGCTGGCCGCCTGTGGGAAAACGCCCCACGAGGTGGGCACGAGCCGCCGCCACCCGCCGGTGCCGAACAGAAGGACGACGTAGATCCAACCATTTAGGATCCAGAAGATCGCGCAGAAGAAGTGCCAGTGGCGGCCCATGCCGAGGTTGCGCTGACCGGGCAACGCAATGATGGATGAGAACGAGGTGTCCTCGTCGGCACTGGTCCATAGCCGATCCGCTGGCATTTCCTTTCGGCTGAGCCGCAACCCCAGCCATAGCCCACCGGAGGTACGAGGAACACGAACATGAACACGATCCATAGGAACCACCAGGAGATCATCATTCGTCGCCCGCTTTCATAGCGCTCGTCTCACGCAAGACGCATGCCGTGTTGAGCGGGGAATGACCCGATGCGCAACGCCGACGATCACTTGCTCGCGGACCGCTCGACAGTCATCACGCTGCGTCACACGCACCGTCGGTGGCCGCCATCCGCGTCGGGCGTTGGCACGGTTCACGGCCGCCTGGCGCGTGCCGCGCTCGAGCGGCACACGATCGTCCCACGCGGGATCACCGTGGGGCGTTAATGCGCATGCACGCACGGCTGCGGCGCAGCTCGAGACAGGACGAAAGCGCGGCAGGAACGCGCGCGGTCCAGGCGGCGCGTCAGGCCGCTTGCGGTGGTCGCGCGAGTTGGTCAAAGGCGGGCCCCAGCGGCGCACATCTCGGCATGGCGCGTGCCAGTCAGCACTGGATGGGGATCGCCGCCTGTGGTCTTCTGGACGACGCTGGCACCCATGCTGCTGGTCGTCCTGTGGCTGCTGTTCATCTACCACCGCTGACGCGCGCGAGGAGAACGCATGTCATACCCGCCATTCATCAGTCCTCGATCGCCTTCGTATGAACGGTCGATTTGGGAGCGCAAGCATCCTTCCTCGACCGGTGATCCCCAGGTGATCGTCCTGTTCGCCCGGCTCAGCGAGGCGGAGCAGAACGCCAGTGAAGCCTGCGCGAAAGTCGCGGGGCTGCTGATGGACCGGACGGTCGCGGCTCGAGTGCGCGACGGCGCTGACGTGCACCGCGCGCGCCGGGAGGCGCTCGCCGAGTTGATCGAAGCACTCGGCGGTTCAGCGCCAAGACCCGAGGAGTGCCGAGAGTTCCTGCCGCACGGGGCGCAAGCCATTGCCCGCGCCGAATACGATATCGATGCTGCGATGGCGGCGCTGAGCGTGATGCGCACCGAACTGAGCGCTGCGTACGTCGAGGCGCTCGGCAGTCCGTGCCTCGACGACGCCCGGCGCGCCTCGCTCGTCGAGCTGGCGCCTTTCGCACGCGAAGAGAGCTGACGCGCGCGGGAGACCGAGCGCCGCTCTGCGACCGGGCAACTTCGATGGAGCGCGCGATCCGAGCACGAGGTGGTCTGCGTGGACGACCGCCTCGACGATCAGGATCGCCGCGGAATACGAGCGAGGGGTGGTGTTCCGTCTCGGGCGCCGATCGCGTGAAGATCGTCGACCTGCGCGTGGTGACTCTCGAAGTGCCACCGCACTCTTGCATCGAACCAGAACTCCACCATGGTCTTCCCAATCCCGGTCGAGCTGATCAGGCCGCTGTTGGCGGCGCCGGCATCGCCAGAAGACTGGGTTGCGCTGTTGCTCGAGCTTCCGCATCCGACGGACGCTGCAACGACGGAGAAGCACAACAGGCGAGCGAGCTTCACGGCGGAGCTGATACTGTTCACGGGTTGCACCTATACATTCTGGAGTTTCGCTTCAATCGATGACCTGCGCCACGCCCACGCACTCAGTGCGACGGAAAAGAGTCGGTCTTCCGTATCACTCGCCCGTGGTCGGGATCGATGACCCACACGTGGCCCCGGTCGTCGGCGGCGGCCGAGAACCCGCGACTCGCGCCCGGCAGCTTGCCGAGCAGCGTGAGCTTGCCGCTGTCGAGTACGTCCATCACGAAGATCTGCGAGGTCTTCCCGCTCGGCGAGTACAGGTGGTGCAGGCTGGGGCTGTACGCGAGGATGTTCGCCTGGACGCCACCGTTCTGGCCGCCGCCAGGGGGTAGCTGGTAGCTGCTGGCGTAGCTGCTCAGGCGGGGCACACGCTTAATACTGGCTACCGCCAAGCGCCGCGCATCGCACCAAGACCTGGCTCGTCCCGAAGAAGCGTTCGGACGACAACGCTCTTGGTGCGCCCAAAGAGGCATCGCCTCCGTGCACTTCTGCCGCTTGACCGCGCTACAAGAGCTGCGAAGGACCGCCCGAGTTCGGTAGGTCTCGCGGCCGCGGGCCCGCGACTCCGCTTGCAGCCTATCACAATTGTCGCGGGCCCGCGTGCGCAGACGATTCTGCAAGGCAGTAGGCGGTCCTTCGTCAGCTGCAAGTTCTAGTTGGGCGGCGCGGCCTACACAGAGATGCCTATGGCGCAGCCATCCACCATCCCACCTTGCAACGTTAGAAACCCAATGCGTACCTGGGTCTTGTCTCCGATCACGTCTTTTCCGCCAAGCGCGACACTCGCCAGGGACAACCGGAGCGAGCGAGGAGAGACTCATGATGAATCGCACCTGGATCCACGCGGCGCTGACTGCGCTCCTGATTACCAGCACTGCGTGCTCCACCGGCAAGAAGCGCGCTGCGGCCGGCGCCCCGAGCTCCGCATCCGGTGGCTCACTTGCCGGTGTCGGTGGTGTCGGTGGCGCCGGTGGAGTCGGTGGTGCGGGCGTCGGCGTTGCGGGAACCAGCGGCGGCAGCGGAGCTGCGGCCGGCACCGGCGCAGCGGGTTCCACCGCAGGTTCGGGCGGCGACTCCGGCGCCGCGCGGGACGCGGGCGCCACGGCGCAGGTCACCAACGTTTGTAAGGTTGGCGACCCGGGCAGCACCGCGCCCAGCACGCTCAAGGTCGACGTCGATTCCGCTCAGGCGGTGATCAGCCCTGGGATCTTCGGTCTGCTGATGGAGCGACTTGGCCGAGACATCAACGGGGGGCTGTACGTTGGGCCCAACTCGAGCATCCCGAACACCCACGGCATGCGCAACGACATCATCCAGGGCTTCAAAGATGCCGGAGTGGGCATGATCGAGTGGCCGGGTGGCTGTGCCGCCAACGGCTACAACTGGAGCCCGCCCAATCCGTCGAACGACATGGGAACCGACCAGTACATGGAGCTGACCTCCATGCTCGGAATCGAGCCGTACCTGGCCGGCGCCGGAACTGCTTCGGGCGCGAGCGCCAACCTGCAATGGCTCACGTACGTCAACAACAACTCGGCTCACCCGGATTGGAGCGTGAAGCACTTCAAGGTCGGCAACGAGGTCTGGGGCTGCGGTGGAAACCAAACCGAGTCGACCTACGAGACCAACTACAGCACGAACTACAACGTGCTGTCGGCTCCCATCAACGGCAAGAAGGTGTCCATCATCGCGGGCCATGCACGATCTGTTAGCGGATAGAAGACCCTGCTGGAATAGCTATTTGCGCGAGATCATTGGTGAATTCATTCCGTCGCGAGCGCAACATGATCGTGGCAGCGGCTAACAGGACACGCATGCATCGCGGGCACTGGCTTGATCGGCAACATGACGTGGCTGGACACGGAGCTGAAGAACCTGGGCAGCAAGCTCGACGGGATCGAGGTGCACGATTACGTCTATCACCCGAGCGACATCCCGTGTGTCGGCTTCTCCGACAATCAGTATTACACCATCGTCCACGCCGCCAATCAGGGTCAGATTGGTCCGCGTATCACGCAGATCGTCGCTCTGCTCGACAAGTACGATTCGAGCAAGCGGATCAAGATCTTCGAAGACGAGTGGGGCGACTGGCTCGAGCCCTTCAACAAGGCGCAGGATGGCTGGCTGCAACAGATTACGGTCATGGATGCGATCTCCGCCGCGGAGCACCTGCACCTGTTCATGCAGCACGCAGATCGGATCCAGATGGCAGGCTTGGCGCAGGCCATCAACGTGATTCACTCGCTCTTCTTGACCCGCTCCAGCGACGATGCACTGGTGAAGACCCCGGCCTTCTACGTGTTCAAGCTGTTCGTGCCTCACCACAGCGCGAGCGCGAAGTGGGCGCCCAACACCCTCACGAGCGAGACGATCACCGGCAACAATACCAACTTCCCGGTGCTGTCAGCCGGTACCAGCGTAGACCGTGACGGCCACGTCAACATCAGCCTGGCGAACGTGGACTTGGTCAATGCCAGGACCGTCAGTATCACGCTCAACAGCAGCGAGAGCTCGTACAACGTGTCGAGCGCGCAGGTCATTGCCGGCCCCACCAAGGACTCCTACAACGACTTTGCTCAGCCCGAAAAAGTAAACATCCAACCCTTGGGTGCTTCGAGGTGCACGGTTTCCGGGAAGTCACTCCAGGTGACGTTGCCTGCCAAGAGCGTCGCAATGTTCGTGCTGACACCGCAATAGAGCGCGTCGTCGCGCGGTCTTGCCGCGCTACTGCGTCATCGTGAGAAGTGCCATCCGGTAGGGAATGAGACCGTAGTTGCCGGACTGCACGGTCTTGTCGAATCCCTGATAGACGAACTGCATGTTGCACGCGTCCACGGGCATCGTTTCGGATGGGTCGTAGCGGACCATGTCGCCGTGGCTGATGTCGTTGGTCCAGGCGTTGCCCGTGAACGTGACGTTCGCCTTGCCGGCGAACGGTTTCTGCTCGCTCGTCGCATGCGGCGTCCACGGACCTTCCAGATTGGTAGCGGTAAACGAGCGGAAGTACCGTCCGCCGCTACCGATCGCCTCGACGATGAGGAGGTACTGATCGGTGCCCAGGATCGAGTAGATGCGCGGCGACTCGAACAGGTTGTTGGTGCTGTCGGTCAAGAGCGTCGTGTAGCCGTTGAACGTGCCCGGGAACTGACTGATGGGCATCTTCGACTGGTAGATCTTGCCGTTGTCCCCCGCGAAGAACAGGTAGCAGTTCTGCGCGCTGCAGATCACCGAGTAGTCGATCCCGCCGGAGGGTCCGCCCGAGAGCAGCGACTTGCCTGCCGTCCACATCTGGGGCTGGCTGGGATCACTCGACGTCGAGTAGGTGGCGCCCCACTGGTAAACGAGAACCCACTGCTGTTTCGGACTGAAGTAGAAGAGCTGCGGCGCCACACCGCCGTGAGTTGGCGAGTTTTGCATGTAGAATTGGGTCGCGGCATCCGCTTGGGACCAGTCCGCGAAGTTGAAATAGACCATGTTCCAGCCCGAGGACGTCTGGTCGTAGACGGTCGCGTAGACATGGAACAGGTTGTTCCAGCGCACGCAGGTGAAGTCCTTGAGCGACACGAAGTTGTGACCTGGTGCCGACTTCGGCGACGCGAGTGGGCCGGTCGAGGTCCACGCAAAGCTCGCAGGCAGCGGACATCTCTTGCCCGCGTCAGCGCTGCCTGCGCCACCGCTGCCCGACGTGCCACCCGAGCCCGCCAGGCCGTTGGCGTCGACAACTCCCACGGCGCCTGCGTCTGCGGCGGCAGAACCAGCGTTGCCGCCTGCGCCTGCGCCCGCGCCGTTTGGCGTGCCGCCATTCGTGCCGGCCGTTCCGGGATTCGCCGCGCTCCCAGCTGCACCAGCATCCCCGGTGCCGAAGCCGGCTGCGCCCGCGCCGGCAGCCGCAGCCGCTGAGGCGGACTGCCCGGCGGAGCCCGCCGACGCACCGCGTCTACCGCTCGACGTGCAACTCGATCCGAACGCGATGGCCACGACGGTCAACAAGCGCACATGACTGCTTCGCATCGAGGCCTTCCTTCCGTCCACACCAGAGCCGCGAAGCCCCACCTCTGATTGTTCCGGCAGCAGCGCCGTTGTTCGTGAATCGAATGCTCGCCGCAAATAGTTCGACAACTGCAGGGCCGAGCGGTCAATCGCCATGACCAGGGCCTCGACAGCCGTCGCTTCGGAGACCGTATGCACCAACGCATGAAGCCACTCATTTCACTGTTCGGTCTGGCGCTGCTGTCACTGGGGGCTTGCTCGAGCTCGAAGCACGCCGCTCGAAACGGTCTGGGCGGCCAGGGCGGATCGTTCGCTGGTGGCGCCGGTGTTGCGGCGAGCGGCACTCCCGATGCGGGCATCAACGCCGCTGCGAGCGGCGCGGGGGGAAGTCTAGGCACGGCCGGCACGCTCGGCGCTGCGGGCGTGGGCGGGATCGATGCCGGAGGCACGGGCGCTGCAGGCGCCGCGGGCGCCGCCGGTCAAGGTGGTGCGGGAGGCGCTGGCGGGACCGGCACCGATGCGGGTGCAGCAGGCACAGCTGACTCGGGCACGCGGATGCTCAAGAAGTTCGTCGGGAACATCACGACCCAGGGCCAGGTGCGATCCGACTTCGACATGTACTGGGATCAGATCACCCCCGAAAACGAAGGTAAGTGGGGCTCGGTCGAGGGGACACGCAACCAGATGAACTGGTCGGGTCTCGATCGCGTGCACGACTACGCCGTCGCGCACGGCATCGTGTTCAAGCAGCACAACTTCGTCTGGGGTGCCCAGCAGCCTGGCTGGCTCGCCGGGTTGTCGGCCGCGGACCAAAAGGCCGAGGTCGAAGAATGGATTCGCCTGTTCTGTGAGCGCTACCCCGACGTTGCGTTGATCGACGTCGTCAACGAGCCCCCGCCACACACGATGCCCGTTTACATGAACGCGCTGGGTGGCGCCGGCGCCAGCGGCTACGACTGGATCGTCCAGGCGTTCAAGTGGTCGCGCCAGTATTGTCCACACGCGATCTTGATCTTGAACGACTACAACAACATCGAATACGGCAACGACAACAGTCACTTCATCGACATCGTCACCAAGATCAAGAACGCTGGTGCCCCCATCGACGCGATCGGCGCGCAAGCACACGCCGCGCACAGCATCGCGGACAGCACCGTGAAGGGCTACCTGGACAAGCTCGCCGCGACCGGCCTGCCAATCTACATCACCGAGTACGACATCGATCTCGCAAGCGACAGCGCTCAGCAGCAAGTGATGCAGAGCCAGATGACCATGTTCTGGAACGACAACGACATCAAAGGCATCACGCTGTGGGGCTATATCGTGGGCGCGACGTGGCAGACCAATAGCGGTCTGATGACCAGCACCAGCACCAAGCGCCCAGCGATGAGTTGGCTGATGACCTTCCTCGGTCGCTGAGCCGTGCAGCAAGAGTACATACGTGAGCGCTCTGACGTGCAGTTGCAGCTGTCGTCGCTGACACGCGGTACAGGATTGCAGACATCATGAACGGCAGCCCCAAAGCGCTGACCTGGCCGGCAACGCAAGCGGTGTTCGTCAGCTGAACGCCCTCAACGGGCAGCCTCTCGTCATCCCGTATGGTACGAAAACTCGATCGTCGGAAAACCCGTGTACTCACCGGCGCTTGGGTTGCTGGCGGAGGGCGCGTTTTCAGCCAGGTGCTCCGACAATGCAGCAGTGACGGCACCAGTCGCGACGGCGGCGCAAGCACCCGCGGCTGCCGCGCGGCGCACATCGCGCGGCTCAGCGTCG
>JADGRE010000394.1 GCA_017881185.1 Pseudomonadota bacterium
ACTTTGCTAGCCCTTCACCTCCATCAGGTTGGGCAGAGGACTTTCACCTCCAAGCTGCTGAGCATGCCCAGCACACAACGAACCCGCTCTCGCGGGAGGTGCTGGCGGCGCGGTCGGGCGTATTGCGTCTACCGCAGTTAGCCATTTGATCGAGCGCGGATGACGGGCGGGCGCTCCGTCTTGAGGATCGAGGGGTCAAGCACTCCAACCTCAAGACAGGAGCTCCCAATGAGCGAGAAGCCCATCAGCCCGCTGCGCCAACGCATGCTCGAAGACATGAGCGTGCGCAGGTTCGTGCCCGATACGCAACGCGAGTACATCCGTGCCGTCAAGAGGCTCGCGACTTTCCTCGGCCGTTCCCCCGACACCGCGACCCCGGAAGAGCTGCGCGCGTTCCAGCTGCATCTGACCGAGACCGGTGTGCAACCCCCGACCATCAACGCGACCGTGACCGCGCTCCGGTTCTTCTTCAAGGTGACGCTCGACCGGCCTGAGACGACGCGCCATCTCGTTTTCGTCTACGAACCGCGCAGGCTGCCCCGCGTGCTTTCGCCCGAAGAGGTGTTGCGCCTCCTGGAGGCCGCGCCCGGGCCCAAGCACAAGGCGGCGCTCAGCGTCACCTACGGCGCTGGTCTGCGAGCCATGGAGGTGGTCGCGCTGAAGGTCTGCGACGTTGATTCCAAGCGCATGATGCTCCGCGTGGATCAGGGCAAAGGCCGCAAGGATCGCCATGCAATGCTGTCACCGCAGTTGTTGGAGCTGCTGCGCGACTGGTGGCGCATCGCACAGCCAAAGGTGTGGATGTTCCCCGGCCGCGACCGCATCAACCCGATGACGACGCGCCAACTCAACCGCGTCTGCCACATGGCCGCCGAGATGGCTGGACTGCCCAATTGGGTTGCGCCGCACACGTTGCGACACAGCTTCGCCACGCACCTGCTCGAGCAAAACGTCGATATTCGTGTGATCCAGGTTTTGCTCGGACATTCCAAGCTCGACACCACAGCACGCTACACCCAGGTGGCCACCAGCATCATCCGTGAGGTCATGAGCCCGCTGGACAGGCTCACGCCACTGGTGCCGAAGAAAAAGCATGAGCCGCCAGCGTAACGGGTCCACATGGCCCGTCCAGCTCTGGAGGTCGCGGACGTCTTCCGCGGCCACGGGGCCGCGTGGCGTCATGCCAACCGCGGTCACGTGAGCCTGCTCCAGCTCAAAGTGATGAGCGCCATCGAGAGCTGCCGCACGGCGGCGCTGGGCGGACACGTCGCGCGCTGCGAGGACTGCGCCCACACCACGATCGCCTACAACAGCTGCCGCAACCGGCACTGCCCGAAGTGCCAGGGCGCGGCAGCACGCGAGTGGATGGCGGCGCGCGAGACCGAACTGCTCCCGATTCCCTACTTCCACGTCGTCTTCACGCTGCCGTCGGCGGTTGGCGACATCGCCTACCAGAACAAGGCCGTGATCTACGATCTGCTGTTCAAGGCCTCGTCGGAGACGATGCTCAGGATCGCGGCCGACCCCAACCACCTCGGAGCCCGCATCGGCATCACCTCGGTGTTGCACACCTGGGGCTCGGCAATGACTCACCATCCGCATCTGCACATGATCGTGCCGGGCGGCGGGCTCTCCAGGGATGGCGGCCGTTGGATCTCATGCAAGCCAAACTTCCTGCTGCCCGTGCGCGTTCTATCAAAGCTGTTTCGCCGTTTGATGCTGGAGAAACTTCTGGCGGCACACGGAGCGGGCAGGCTGCAGTTCCTCGGCTCACACGCGCATCTGGCCGATGCCAAGACATTCGCGGCGTTCCTCGCTCCACTCAGGAAGAAGCGCTGGTTCGTCTACGCCAAGCAGCCGTTCGCGGGTCCGAGAGCCGTGCTCGCCTATCTGTCACGGTATACGCACCGCGTCGCCATCTCGAACCATCGCCTGATCGCAGTCGACCAGCGCAGCGTCACGTTCAAGGTCAAGGACTACAGGATCGAAGGCCCCGGCCGGTACACGACGATGACGCTCGACGTCGGCGAATTCATCCGCCGGTTCCTCATCCACGTGCTGCCCAAAGGCTTCCATCGCATCCGCCACTACGGCTTGTTCGCCAGCGCGAATCGCGCCGAGACGATCGCGCGAGTGCGCGAATTCTTGGGACTGGCAACGCCTGCGGCCGAAGAGGCGGTCGAAATCGATCCGGCGGCGGCGCAGGTACTCGCTCAACCTTGCCCCTGCTGTGGCGGCCGCATGTTCGTCATCGAGACCTTCGATGCCGGCTGCCGACCACGCTACCGGCCGACGACAATGAGGATCGATACCTCATGAGCGAAACCGCAACATTCCGCACCCCAACCACCAAGGGCTTTGCTCGCTGGTCAATGACCAGATACGCTGCCGCTCGGCCGAACATATGTCCGGCATCGCATTCCGTACTGCTTGCATCCCCGAAACGCATCGTCAACGCTGCTCAATTAAAGCCGATCGGCCAAACCAGCGGGCACAATTACGTCCCCGAGCCCCGCCGACTTCCGCACCCCCACATCCGCGCCATCAAATCTCCATAGCGCGCGGCAACCGTCGCACCCAACCTCGCGCGCGTTCCTTCACTGGAGGCTTTCGGACGACGGCCCCGGTGCAAGCCGCATCGTCGCGATGGGCCGTCATCCGAAACCCTTCACAGAAGCGGTCATTGGCAGATTCGCGACCACGCGCTTAGTGCTCACGACGGTTGCAAGCTTCTCTAATTGCTGGAGGGCGGCAACCTCAGCATTTCCATCGCCTGCTCGACCGAGAAAGAGCCGGGTCGTTGACGTG
>JADGRE010000054.1 GCA_017881185.1 Pseudomonadota bacterium
CGCCGTCATCACCACGACCTCGGCGTCGGGAGCGACCGTGTGTAGGGCCTTGATCAGATCGAGCCCGCTCATGCCCGGCAGCATCAGATCGGTGAGCACGACATCGACGCGCTGCTTGCGACACAGCTCGAGCGCGACGCGGGCGTCTTCCGCGAGCAGTGTGCGAAAGCCTTCGCGAACGAAGATGCGCTCGAGCGAAACCAAGTTCGAGCGTTCGTCCTCGACGATCAGCACAGTTGGCTGAGTAGATGCCTCCACGTGCGACAGGATGGCACAGCAGGACAATATGTCAAATGCGAGTGCCGCTTTGGCGCGGCTGTGGACGCGGGAGCAAGACCTCCTCGCTACGCGTCCAACGGCTCGCGCACCAGCGCTTCGAATCGCTGCTTGTCCAGCGCGCGTTGCAGCACGTCGCGCGCTCTCACGACGCCCTGGCGCAGTAGCGCTTCGAGGGCGTCGTCCATCGTCTGCATGCCGACGTTCTTGCCGCCTTGCATCATGGAGATGAGCTGCGGGGTGTTGCCTTCGCGGATCAGGTTGGGCAACGCAGAGGTCTTCACCAGGATCTCCACGGCAGCCACGCGTCCGGCGCCGTCGGCGGTGGGCAGCAGGATCTGCGACACCACGCCGGCCAGCGCTTCCGACAGGCTCATGCGCACCTGCTCTTGTTGGTCGGTGGGGAAGATGTCGATCAGGCGATCGACCGTCTTGGCGGCGCTGTTGGTGTGCAGCGTGCCGAAGACCAGCGCGCCCATCTCGGCAGCGGCGAGCGCGAGCTCTACTTCCGGGCCGCGCATCTCGCCCACCAGAATTACGTCGGGGTTCTCCCGCAGTGCGGCGCGCAACGCTGCCTCGAAGCTGCGGGTGTGCGTGCCGATCTCGCGCTGCGAGATCATGGAGCGCTGGTTCTTGTGCACGAACTCGACCGGGTCTTCGATGGTGAGGATGTGCTTGTCGTAGGTCGCGTTGATCTTGTCGATGATGGCCGCGAGCGTGGTCGACTTGCCGGAACCAGTGGGCCCGGTGACCAGCACGAGCCCGCTGCGCAGGTGCGCGAAGGTCTCGACCGTGGCCGGCATGTGCAGCGCCTCGAGCGTCTTGATCTGATCGGGGATGAGGCGGAACACGGCCGCTGCGCCGTTTTCCTGGAAGAAGTAGTTGGCGCGGAAACGTCCCACTCCCTGCAGGCCGTACGCGAAGTCGAGCTCGTACTGTGCCTCGAACATGGCCCACTGTGCGGGCGTGGTGATCTCGCGCAGCAGGCCGCGCAGGTCGGCGTCGGAGAACGCGGCCGCTTGAGGAATGGCAGCGAGCGCGCCACGCGTGCGCAGGCGAGGGGGCAAGCCGGCAACGAGGTGCAAGTCGGAGCCGTGCTTGGCTTTGACAGTGCGCAGCAGTGAGTCGATCCGTGGCATCGATCAGGCGAAGAGCTTGGGGTTGTCGGCGTTGAGCAGGGCGGTCTTCTTGCTGATGAGCTGCTTCTGCAGCAGCTCTTTGAGCGAGTCGTCCATGGAGCGCATGCCGGCGCTGCGGCCGGTCTGCAGCACCGTGCCCAGCTGGAAGGTGCGGTTCTCACGGATCAGGTTGGCGGAGGCGTAGTTCATGAACAGCAGCTCGTAGGCGAGCACCATGCCGGCGCCGTCGCTGCGCGGCAAGAGCTTCTGCGAGATCACCGCGCGCAGCGACTCGGCCAGCATGGTGCGCACCTGCGACTGCTGCTTGGGTGGGTACACGCCGATCATGCGGTTGATGGTGCGCACGGCGCCTTGGGTGTGCAGCGTTCCGAGCACGAGGTGGCCCGTCTCGGCGGCCGAAAGCGCGAGCGAGATGGTCTCGAGATCGCGCAGCTCACCGATGCAGATGACGTCGGGGTCTTCACGCAACGCCGAACGCAGCGCGGCCGCGAACGACTTGGTGTGACGGTTGATCTGACGCTGGTTGACCACGCAGCGCTTGGAAGGGTGCACGTATTCGATCGGGTCTTCGATCGACAGCACGTGGTCTTCGCGCTCTTCGTTGATGAGGTTCACGAGCGCGGCCATCGTCGACGTCTTGCCGCAGCCCGACGGTCCGGTGATGAGCACGATGCCATTGCTGTGATTGACCAGGCGCGTGGCGCTGTCGGGCAGCCCGAGCGCGGCGAGCGTGGGCGGTTCGGCTGGGATGTAGTGATAGACGCCGCACAGGCCGCTCTGGCCCCGGTACACGTTCACGCGGTAACGGCCCACGTTCGCGACCGAGTACGAGAAATCGACCTCGCCGTGTTCCATGAGCAGCTGCCGTTGCCAGTCGAGCAGCGAGGGAATCAGGATGCCGTCGGTTTCCGGGGCGCTGAGAACTTCCTTGGTCAGGTCGACCAGCGCCCCGTGCGTGCGGGCCTTCACCGAGCTGCCGGCGTGGATGTGCACGTCGCTGGCGCCTTTCTGACGGGCGTGCGCCAGCATGCGGTGCAACCAGGCAACTTGCGGCACGTTGGCCGCCGCCATCAGCGGCCCGCTGGTGGGCGCGGCGTGCGGCGGCGCCACCGGCTGCTGCGGTATCGGCTGCGTGGGCGCGCGCAGGCCGGTGATGGTGGTCGCTGTGCGCGGCGGCGGCCGCGGCACGTTGCCGGTGGTCGTCGTGGCTGTGGCCGTGGCAGTGGCCGTGGCCGGTCGCGGCGCCTGCTGTGGCTGCGCAGGCTGTTGTGCGGCCTCTTTCGCGCGCACCAGCTGCTCGGCTTCGAGCAGCTGGTTGAGCTGACTGGTGTTGATCCAACCCATCAGCACGAGCACTTCGCCCAGGCTGTGATCGGAGCGCATGCGCTGCTCTTGCACGGCTTGCGCGAGCTGGTCCTGATCGATCAGTCGGTAGTGGATGGCGAGGCGCCCTATGAGATCCGACTGCGAGGCGGCCATGCGTGAGCATTTTGCCACAAGAGCCAATGTCAGCTCCAGCACCGACTGCCAGTGCGAGCTGCGCACACTTCGCGCACACCTGCGCGCTCGCGCTATGGCGTGCGGCGCGCCACGCGGATGACTTGATCGGCCGTGCTGACGACGCGCTTGCAGCGTGTGCTGCAGACATACGCGCTGAGCTCCACGTGCAAGATCGCCGTGCCCTGACCGTGTGCGACGACGGGCACATCGAAGCGCACTTGGTTGCCGGTCGATGCGCGCGCATCGGAGCGCGACAGCCTGCCGCGCACGACCTCCACAGCGGCACCTTGGCTGCTGGGTGAAAGCAGCAGCGGCTGATCGTTCGCTGCGGCGAACTCGACCGTGACTTCGATGTTGACGTGCGAGCCATCGAGCAAGGTGTCGGGCGCGGCGATGTGCAGCTGCGGCGCAGGCGTTCTCGCAGGCGTTGGTGCATTCTGGGCCGCGACTGCGGACGCGAGCGCCCCCGTGAGCAGCAGCAGCAGCGCGCAGGCCGAGTGCGTGGTCATCTGCGAGGCGCGCATTCGTGAGTTTCTACCCAGATATGGGGCGCAGGTCCATGGAGGCGGCCGTCGCAGCTTGCTTCACCATAATGGATGCGCTTAACTCCAGCCACGGACTGGACCAAGACGATGCGTCGATCAGCAGCTTGTTTGGGCCCCGGTCCGAGTGCGATGGTCGGCTGCGTCGTGTTGATGGCCGCGCTGGCTGCCTGCAGCGGCGCCGCCGGTTACAAGGTGCCCGCGCTGCCGGACGCCGGTGGCAGTGGCGACGACGGCGGCCAAGCCGGATTGCCCGTGACCGGCATCGACAGCAATCAGCTCGGTGTCACGGGCGTCCAACCCAACAGCGGTCCGTTCTCCGGCGGCAACACCGTGGTGGTGCGCGGCAGCGCCTTCACCGCCAAAGCAGTGGTGCGCATCGGTGGCCACATGGTGGATCCGTCCAAGCTGTCGCTCTCGGGCAAGGGACGTCTGAGCGTGGTCGTACCTGCAGGCAACGTGGGGCCTGCGGACGTGAGCGTGACCCAAGGCGGCGTCACCGCCACGCTGCGCAAAGGTTACAGCTACAACGCGTTGCAGCTCGACCCGCAGCAGGGCTCGATCGCAGGCGGCACCTTCGTCGACATCACCGTCAGCAGCGCCAGCTTCGACGACAAGGTGCAGATCACCTTCGGTGACAAGGGCAAGGCCTGCGGCATGCTGCGGCTCGTCACGCCCAAGCGCGTGCGTTGCGCCGTGCCAGCTCACGCGCTCGGTGTGGTCGACGTGCAGGCGAGCTGGCCGAACGGTGGCCACGCGCCTGTCTTGGCCAAAGGCGCCTTCGAGTACATCGACACGAGCGACGCAGACCGCGGAGGGCTGTCGGGTGGCCCCATCGCGGGCACGATCAACGTCACCGTGGTCGACCAAGCCATGGGCCTGGTCGTGCCCGGCGCGCTCGTGATGGTGGGTGACAACCCGAAGACGAAGTACAAAGGTCTCACGGACACGCGCGGCTCCATCACCTTCTCCGGCCCCGATCTCAAAGGCCCGGTGACGGTGCACGTGAGCATGAAGTGCTTCGAGCGCAGCTCCATCGTCGCCTTCGATGCGCAGAACGTCACCGTCTTCATCTCCCCGCTGCTCGATCTGGCGTGTCTGAAGATGAGCATGCTCGACGGTAGCGGCGGAAGCGGTGGCCACGGACAGCTCGGGGCGCTGATCTCGGGCGAGCTGATCTTCCCCGGCTCCGACGAATTCGGCATCAACGCCTGGGACATCGTGCCCAAGCCGCGCAGCGGCGAGCTGCGCGTGGCGTACGTCTACACGACGCGAGTCAGCGCCGACACGCGAAACCCTTCGCCGTCGGGCGGAGGCACGATTGCGAAGGTCGAAGAGCAGACCGCGCGTCGCGGCAGCCGCGGCTACAAGTATCGCATCTTCGCGCGCCCCGCGGGCCTGGCGGTGTACGCGTTGTGTGGCATCGAGCGCAGCGCCACCGGCGAATTCACGCCCTACGTGATGGGTGTCGCGCGCAACGTGGTCACCTCGCCGGGCGACGAAGCGACGGGCGTCGACATCGACATGAGCATCACCCTCGACCGCGAGCTCGACGTCACGCTCAGCCACGTGCCGGCGCCGACTGCAAAGGGGCCCACCGACTTCCGCGTGCGCGCCCATGTCGACCTCGGCGGCGAAGGCGTGATCGTGCGCGAGGTGTCGGGAACGTCGCTCGACACCAAGACGAGCTTCAGCAACAGCAGTGCGTTCCGCTTCCTCGGCCAGCCTGCATTCGTGGGGCCACTCGCCGACGCGAGCTACGAGCTGATCGCCGGCTACTACACGAACCAGACCGATCCGCCGTACACCAGCCTGCGACGCTTCGGCGTGCGGCCTTCGTCCGAGCCGGTGGTCATCGATGATCTCTTGGGCATCGCGCAGAACGTCGCGCCTGCGCTCGGCGGCGACATTCCGGCAGACCGCCAGCTGCGCTTCGAGCTCACGGGAGCCACGCCCGACTTCATCCTCGTCGAGCTCACCGGCGGCGACGGCAATCCCGCGTGGATGCAAGTGTTACCGGGAACGGCGCGCAGTGTGCCCGTGCCTGATCTCTCGAGTATCCCCGGCCAGACCGACCTCGTGCCGGGCTTCATCACCTGGACGGTGCAGGCCATACGCCTCGACAACTTCAAGTACGACGCGTTCCGCTACATCTATCTGTCTTCGCGCTACTGGACCCACGTGTCCGAGAACGACTTCACCATGCACCACTGACGGTGCGCTATACCGCAAGTGTCATGAATTGCCGTCCGGTCATACACTCGCCCGTGGGGCTTTGGTTACCGTTCGCGCTGCTCGCAGCCAGCACTGCCTGCAGCACCGCGCCTGGTCGCATCGAGCTGCCGCCCTTGCCGGCACGCGGCAACGACGCGGGCACGCCCGAGTTCACGTGCAAGGACGAGACCACGCACGACTGCAGCACCGGCAAGTACTACAGCTGCAAGCGCGTCGGTGAGTTCTTGCAGAGCACGGTGGTCGACTGCGCGAAGCAAGGGCTGATGTGCGATCGCGACAAGCAGTGCGTGGTGTGTCACACCGGTGACTTGCGCTGCAAGGCGTGCACCGGCGACGACCCGAGCTGCGACAGCAACGTGGTGCAGAGCTGCGATGCGAAGTCGCAGACCTGGCACGACGACAAGACCTGCGACATCAAGCAGGCCGAGGTCTGTAGCAACGCGCGCTGCGTGAACGCCTGCGAGCTGGCCAAGACCAACCGCTCGTATGTGGGCTGCGAGTACTTCGGCGCGGATCTCGACAACGCTGCCCTCGACGATCAGAACAACGCCTCTGCGCAGCAATACGCGATCGTCGTGGCCAATCCGCAACCGGTGCCGGTCGAGGTCTACGTCGAGCAGAACGATGCGCCCTTCGGCAAGCCGGTGAAGACCAAGGAGCTGATGCGCGTGATGGTCCCTCCGGGTGACCTCGAGGTGTTCAAGCTGCCGCGACGCGAGGTCGACGGCTCGTCCGCCACCGGCATCAACGACGGCACCAACACGGCGGTCAGCTCGAACGCGTACCGCGTCGTCTCCACGCACCCGATCAGCGCGTATCAGTTCAACCCGCTCGAGAACGTCAACGTGTTCTCGAACGACGCCTCGCTCTTGCTGCCGACTTCCGCCATCGGCTTGCAGTACACCGTGGTGTCGTGGCCGCAGACCATCGGCAACTCGAAGAACCCGGCCGAAGACTTCGATCACACCTCGAGCAAGGAGGACCTGCGCGCGTTCCTCACCATCATCGGTACGCAGGCCAAGACCCACGTCACGGTTACACTCGGCGGCTTGGTGGTGCGCGTGGTGGGCGCCGGCCCGGTGCCGCAATCCGGTCCGGGCGACGTGCTGCAGCTGGACATCGGCCCCTTCGATGTCATCAACCTGGAAACGCAAGGCTTCAACGCGGACTTCACCGGCTCGTACGTGCACGCCAACAAACCCATCACCGTGTTCGTGGGCAGCGAAGCCTCGGATGCGCCGATCTTCGGCACCTACGAGACGCGGCAGTGCTGCGCCGATCACCTCGAAGAGCAAGCGCTCCCCGATTCGGTCGCGGGCAACCGTTTCATCGTGGCGCGCATGCCGCCGCGCACCAAGCTGCTGAATGCCGCCGCGTTGCCCGGCATGCCGATCGACGTCGCCGAGCTCAACGAACCGGAGTGGGTGCGCATCGTGGCGATCTCACCCGGCGACACCAAGATCACCACCACGCTTGCCGCGCCGAAGAACAAGATTACCTTGAAACAGCGTGCGGACGTGATCTTGCGCGCCGACCGCGACTTCGCCATCGAGGCCGACCGGCCGGTTGCCGTGCTGCAGATCTTGCCCAGTCAGGGTGTGGATGGAATCCCGCGGCAATACCCCGGTGGCGACCCATCGATCATTACCGTGCCACCCGTCGAGCAGTACCGACGCGACTACATCTTCCTCACGCCGGACAAGTACGCCTTCGACTTCGTGACCATCGTCGCACACGCCGGCGCCACGATTCGTCTCGATGGCAAGCCGCTGCCAGACACCTGCACCACGGGCATGATCGACACCAGCATCGACTCGCCGACGATGATTGCAGGTGACTGGGTCGCGCACCGCTGTCCGTTGTCGTTTCCGCAGGTCACCGCCGGCCAGAGCTCGGTGGTGCTGCCAGGCATTCAGCTCGACGGCGTGCACACGCTGGTGTCGAACCAAGAGATGGGTATCGTGGTCGGTGGCTTCGACCGCTTCGTGAGCTACGCGTACGTCGGTGGCTTGAACCTCGACGTGCTCAACTGAGGCGAGCGTCCGCGCAGAGCACGGGCTGGCCGTCTTGACCACGCACCAGCCCGCAGGCTTGTGCGACGTCGTCGCGGTAGAGCAGCCAGGCCGCCAGCGCTTGTTCCATCGCGGCCAGCACGCGGCGTCGTGCGGGCTCTTGCACATGGTCGAGCAGAATGCGCCACGCGGCCGCGCGGTGGTGCCCTTCGACCTTGCGGTGCGCACGGGTCAACGCCAGGTGCTCGAGCGACAGGCCGTAGTGTTTCACCAGCGGGTGCTCTTCGAGCGGCGGGGCAGGTCGCTTTGGCGCATGGGCATCGACCTCGCCACGCTCGTAGCTCGTGCCCTCGAGGAAGATGGTGGTGACAGCTGCACCGGCTTCCCAGCCGCCGCGTTGGGTGGTGTCGTCGAGCACGCGTCTGAAGGCTGCGGCATTCGGCAAGAGCGCGACGCGCTCGAAGCGCTCGAGATCCATGCCGAGCCCGCGCGGGTACTCCAGGAAGAGCTCTGGGTGCGGTCTTCCGGCGGACAGACCACCGGTTTCTTCTTCGTAGAGGTTCTCCGCCAGCTCTTGGCGCACGGCAGGTATGGGACAGCACACGTACGCATGGCCGATCAGTACCGGGAAGTCGCGCACGTAGGTGGCGTATTCCTGCTCGAGGTGCAGGTGCAAGCGCGACTTGGGCACGAGGCCGCTGCCGAACGCAGGCCAGGCCCAGTGGAGCTTGCGCTCCATGATCTGCAAGAGCGCCTCTTTGAACGCATCGCGGTCCACGCACGCAAGAATACGCCGGGGCCCGCGCACAGACCAATTTACGGGCTTGCGCCGCCACCCGGCTGCGCAGCGGCAGAGTGCGCAGGCGACTTCCACAGATCGTACCAGAGCACGCCAGCCAGCGCAGCGATGACCGCCCCGACGCATGCAGCTGTCGGCGGCAACGCGAAATAGAAGACTGTGCGCAGCCCGGGCACGGCCAGCGTCGCAGCGAGCACCAGGAGCGCCAGCGACGACAGCAGGTTTGCGATTGGGTTGGGTGCATGCAGCAGGGTGGCCAGCGCCGAGCGTGTGCTCGAGCGTTGCACCAAGATGAGTGCCAGGTTGCCGACCACGATGCTGATGAAGCCTGCGGCGCGCGCCTGGTTGGTGGTCTGCCCCTGCGACAAGCTGACTGCGTAGACCGCGAACACGGCGCCAAAGAGCGCGAACCCTTGCACGACGCTCCGCAGCAGCGTGCTGCGCGCGAGCAGCGAACGGCCGGCCTTCGAAGGGGAAGCGCCGGCGAGATCTTCGTCGGGTTCCTCGGCCTCGAGGGCGATGGTGCACGCCGGGTCGATCACCAGCTCGAGGAACACCAGGTGCACCGGTAGCAGCATGGCTGGCATGCCCAGCAGCACGGGTGCGAGCGCCATGCCGGCGATGGGGACGTGCACCGCCACCACGTAGGTCATGGCCTTGCGCAGGTTCGCCAGCACGCGCCGGCCGACCACGATGGCTTGCGCGATGGCGCCGAAGTCTTCAGTGGCGAGCACCAGCGCTGCCGCTTCGCGTGCCACGTCGGTACCGTGTACCCCCATGGCGATACCGATGTGAGCGGCTTTGAGCGCGGGCGCGTCGTTGACGCCATCGCCCGTCATGGCCACGAGCTCGCCTGCCGCGGTCAGTGCATGGATCAGCTGCAGCTTGTGCTCGGGGTTGCAGCGCGCGAACACATTGGTGTGGGCGACTGCAGCGTTGCGTTCGCGTTCACCCAGCTGCCCGAGCTCTGCGCCGGTGAGCACGCCGGCGCCCACGTCGAGGCCGGCCTTGCGGGCGATGGCACGCGCGGTATCGGCATGGTCGCCCGTGATCATCACCACGCGTACGCCGGCGCGCCGGAATGCCGCGGTGGCCGCTGGCACCGAGGCGCGCACGGGATCCTCGAGGCCGACCAGCCCGAGCACGGCGAAGTCGAAGTCGTGTTGGTTGGTCGGGTGGTTGCTCGGTTCGTAGCGGGCACGCGCCACGGCCAGCACGCGTAGGCCGCTCTTGGCCATGGCGGTGGCGCGCTCGAGCAGCTGTGCGCTCGCCTGCGCATCGAGGTGGCATAGATCGGCGACGGCCTCGGGTGCGCCCTTGGCCGCGACCACGTGACCGCTCGTGTCGCCCGCGCGAAACAGATGCGAGACCGCCAGCATGTCGCGCGTGAGAGGATACTCTTGCTCGCGCGTGTACTCCGGTCGCAGGTGTTCGGTGCCGTGCAGCGCGGCTTCACCGAAGCTGTGGAACGCACGCTCCATGCCGTCGGGCGAAGCGGGCTGACTGGCCAGCACACCGTACTCGAGTAGCTCGTGCACTTCTTCGGGCAAGCTCTCGCCCGCGTGCGCCACGACCTCGTAGTCGGCGCCGCCGATCGGTGCGAGCACGGCGATGCGCATGCGGTTCTCGGTGATCGTTCCGGTCTTGTCCACGCACAGCACGGTGGCTGAACCCAGCGCCTCCACGGCCTCGGCTCTGCGCGCCAGCACCTGGAACTTGGAGATGCGAAACGCGCCGAGCGTGGTGAACACGGCCAGTACGACTGGCATCTCTTCGGGCAAAATCGACATCGCGAGCGTGATGCCCGCCAAGAGGCCCCGCGTGGCGTCGTGTTGCGAAAGTCCGTAGACCACCGCGAGCAACGCACACAGCAACCCGCCCAGGATCGCGATCACCCGCACCATGCGGCGCACTTCCAGCTGCAGCGGGCTCGCCGGCGGCTGGGTGCTCGTGAGTGCCATACCGATGCGCCCCATCGCGGAACGCGCACCGGTGGCACGCACCACGCACGCGCCGTGACCTTGCACGACCAGCGTGCCGGCATACACGAGCGCGGTCGAACCGCTCTCTGGAGGAAGCAGCGGCTGATCGAACTCTCCGGGCAACTTGTCGACCGGCACGGATTCGCCGGTGAGCAGCGACTCGTCGACGCGCAGATTGCTGCTCGACACGAGCGCGGCATCGGCCGCGATGCGATCGCCTTCACGCAGCAGCACCACGTCGCCCTGCACGACCTCCGCGGTGGCGATGGCTTGTTCGCGTCCGTCGCGCACCACGCGCGCCTGCGGCGCCGAAAGTTGCTTGAGTCGGCTCACGGCATGCTCGGTCTTGCGCTTCTGGAACAGCGCCATGCCGATCATCGCGGCCACCGCGAACAGCAGCGTCAGTGCATCGCGGGCGCTGCCGAGCACGAGGTAGATGCCGCCGGCTGCCAGCAACAAGAGCAGCATCGGCTCGCGCACCACCTCGAAGGCCGAGTGCCAAAAGCCAGTGGCTGCGTCACTGCCGAGCTCGTTCGGGCCGTCGACTAGCAGCTGGGCGCGCGCCCGCTCGCTGCTGAGACCGCTGGCGGCGAGCGTGGCGCTGTCGGATGGCGTGGTCATGGCGGGCCGTCGCTCGGCGAGCCGCCGCGCGACCTTTCGCAGCCTACCTCAGCGCGGGCGAAACAGTATCGCCTGGGGCGCGATCCACGTCGCGATCCGTCGTCCCTTTCTGCGGTGCGTGCTCAGCTACGAAACGTAGGCTCCGCGCGCTCCTCGAAACGGACAACGGCTCGCTCGCGTCTCACACCCCATGCGACACTGTTTACGCGCTGAGAACCGAGCGGCTCGCGACTTTCGCGCGGATGCTCGTGCCGACGTTCTTATCCCAGTTGCCGAAGTGGAACGACCACAAGAGCCAGCCGGCGCGCGAGATGTGATCGATGAGCATGATCGACCAGACCCAGAACAGGTTGAGCCCAAGCAGTTGCCCGAACAGATAGCCCAGTGGCACGCGGAACACCCAGTTGCCGAGCGCTGCGGCCTTCAGCGGTGTCATGGTATCGCCAGCGCCACGCAGTGCGCCGCCGAGCGTGAAGTGGGCAACCAAGAACGGCAGCGCGATGCCGAGCAGCAGAATGAACGGATCGAGGTCGGCCACGACCTGTGGGTCGGTGGTGAAGATCTTGGCCATGGGGATGCGCAGCGCGACGAAGAGCGTGCCGAGCACCAGGGCCACGAAGGTGCCGATGCGCACGGCCTGCCAGCCTGCGCGGCGCGCGAGCGCCGGGTCGCCGCTGCCCAGCGCATGCCCGACCAGGGTGGCAGCAGCCACCGACAGACCGAGGCCTGGAATCCAGGTGAAGGCCAGGATGCGCACGCCCACGTTGTAAGCTGCAACGGCCTCCACGCCGTAGTTCCCGAGAAAGCGGAAGTAGGCCATCATGGCGGCATTCATGATGGCGCGCTCGCCGACGGCCGGCAGGGCCACGTAGAACGCCTCGTTCATCATGCTGCGATCGAAGCCCAGATCGCGCAGACCAAAGCGCAACGCAGGCTGTGCGTGGCGCCGGCTCGCCACCACGAACAACACCACAGCGAGGGCCTGAGAGACGATCGTGGCTACCCCTGCGCCGGACAGCCCGAGTCTGGGCGCGCCGAACGCGCCGAAGATGAGCAGGTAGTTGCAGGCGACCTTCGCGACCGAGACCAGCACGGCGATGAGCATCGGCCCGAAGGTGTCTCTGGCGGCGCGAAACGCGTGCTCGTAGGTGAGCGCGACGGCCATCAACATCGAAGACGAGAGCGTGAGCCGGAAGTAGGGCACCGCCAGATCGACGACGCTTTCTTTCACAGCGAGCAGGTGCAAGAGCTGGCGCGGCCAAACCAGCGTGATGAACGTGAGCACGGCGGTGACGCCGAGCGCGAGCCACAGGTTCGCGCTGAAGGCCTGGCGGGCGCGCGGCACGTCTTTGGCGCCGATGGCGCGCGCCATCATCGCGACGCACGCCGAGCCGATGGCGATGAGTGACGCCTGCGCCAGCATCAGGAACTGCGACGCGTAGCCGACGGCCGCGAGCGTCGGCGTGCCGAGGCGCCCGAGCATGAGGATGTCGATCAGCGGGACGGCGTTCGCCATGACCTGACCGAGCACCACCGGCCAGGTGAGCGCGATGATGTCCCGACTGGCGCGCGCCGAGAGCTCTGCCGCACTGGGCTGTGCGGCGTCAGTCGCAGAGTCGGCCACATCGGCCACGTCGGTCACGAGCGTGCTGACCGCGTCCGGGAGCTGGGGGTTCTCGTCGGTGGGTAAGGGTGTCACGGCGGGGCGGTCCGGGCGGGCATCCCGGCCAAGCTACTGAGTCCTCTACTAGCTGCTTTTCGGCAATCTGCCAGATGCTTCCTTACAATATTGTCAGAAAGCCGTCCCGGACACCTGGGTGTCTCGCATCACGGCGCTGGCGCGGCACTGGGCTCTGCGCGGGGGGCTGGCTTGGCCTGCGTCTCGACGGGGTTCGCGCGCGAGCCGGCCTGCGCTTCGAGCAGACGCCGATAGCTTGCGGCCCGGCGTTCGTCGGGGAAGCGCTTCACGTAGCTGGCCATCTGTTTCTGCGCGTCGGCCGAGCGACCCACCGCGCGCAGCGTCTCGATCAGCAGCTCGAGCTCGCGCGCGGTCTTGGCTTTGCCTTCGAGCGCAGAGATGACGCAGTCGTTGTCGCCTTGGGCGAGACAGGCGGTGGCGACCTCCATCGGAGGGCCCTTCTTGGCGGCGGTCTTCGGCGCGGGCGCAGCGGCAGGCGTGCGCGCAGCAGCGGGAGCAGGTGCAGCAGCGGGAGCAGCCACGACAGCTGCCACGGGTGCGGGCGACCGCTCCGCAGCTGAGGGCGGCGATGCGGTTGGCTCGGGCGCAGCCGCGGCCAGCGTGGGTGCGCTGGGCTGCGCCGCGCTCGTGGGCTTGGCCTGGGCGTGTCGAGCCTCGGGCGCGCCGGGAGGCTTCTTCGCGCTGGGTGCCGGCGCGGGTGGCGGGGGTGTCGGCACCGGCGGTTTGGCCGCGGCAGGGGGCGGCGCAACCGCGACCGCGGGCGCAGCTGCAGGCGGCAGCGCCCAAGGTGCCGGAGGCGTGGTCGGCTTCGTGGCCGGGGCTACTGCGACCGGCGGTGCGGTGGGTAGCGCGGGTGCGACTGCGCTGGGTGTCGTGCTGCCGGGACGGGCGGCAGCTGGCTTCGCGGTTGGATCCTGTGGCGCAGTGCTGTCGACCTGTAGTGCCTCGGAGCTCCCGCTTTCGGAGTCGTCGAACCAGTCGGAGGCGACGATCGCACCGAACAGCGCGACGAATCCCGCCACCGCGGCCCAGGTCTTCCACGCGAAGGGGCGATCGGCCGCGCCCGGCGGAGTCGTGTCGCCCTCGAGCAAGTCCGCCTTCGGAACGGCGTCGAAAGGCGCCCGCACGAGCACGCCGCTGCCTGGCTCTGCTTCGATGTAGCCACGCTCGGAGAACGCCGTCGCTTCGGCCGTGGTACCCGGCTTTGCAGCGGTCGCCGCCGCACTCGCGTCGAAGACTTCGGCCTTCGCGCGGAGCACCTCGGGCTTGGTATCGAAGACTTCGGCCTTCGCGCTGAGCACCTCGGCGCTCGCCACCACAGTTTCAGCTGTCGACGGCGTCTCAACGCTGGTCGGTGCGGGCCGTGCCGGCGCGGCTGCCGCGCTCGCTTGCGGCTGCCGCGGCGGATCCGTCAGGCGCGGTTGTGGCGGCAAGCTTGCTCGCAGCGCGGGATCCGGCATCTGCGCACCGCGTGCGATCAGCGAGCCGATCACCTCTTTGCTGCCCGGCTCCAGCTTCACGAATTTCACGCCCATGCCGCCGGGCCCGCTGTCGTCGGCGTGGCGTCGCAACCACACCACGCGGGCCACACCGCGGATCTTGCCTGGCGTGTCGTCGCCATTGCACTCGAGCTTGATCAGCGTGCCTGCCGGCGCGGGCGTTCCCGAGCGGATGAACATGCCTCCGACGGAGACGTCGTAGCACTCCTCCTCGACGTACTCGAAGGTCGTCGGGCTGCGGTAGCGCGCAGTGAGCGAAACGACCGCTCGCGTATCCTTGCGAGATTTCGACGTGCCCACGGATTCCTTCGGGCCGGACGGCAACCCCACCAGCGTAGCGAAGTGTTGCTGTGGCTCGCCCAAGACGAGCGAGCACACGCGCCCAGGTGAAGCATAGAGCCTTTGGGCGAACCCGGAAAGTCACACGCTTGCCCGGTGAGCCACTGTGCGTACACGTAGGCATGCCGCGTGCTGGCGTTGGCGCAGCACGCAGACGCCAACCACTGGCGTCACGCCTGTGCGCGGCGACCATGGCGCGATGCTTCGGGCTCGGGGCTCATGGGGGCAAAGCCCAAGAGCTTGCGCTTGCGTACGAACTCTTCCACCTGGCCCTGATGACCTTCGTCCAAATCCAGGAAGCGCACGCCGATGCCAGCTTGCATGGACGGGCGCGAGTGGTGGCGCCGCCACATGATCTCGCACAGCGCGTGAATCGCGTCGGCGCTCTCCAGTGAAAAGCTGACCTCCACACGCTGACCCACCAGGAACGCGTCGCGCGGCATCTGGTCGTCGGGCAGCGGAATGAAGGCGCCGCCGAAGCCGATGTTGCCGAGCTCGGTTTGCAGCCGGTTGTCGATGCGCGCGCTGACCTCGGTCTCGACGCGCTGCAGGCGCGAGCGCTCGTAGGGCGTCTCGCTGAAGTGCTCGAGGATGGCGAACATCAAGCGTTCCACGGCGACCGGCTTCACGAACAAGCCGCCAGCACCACGCTCGATCCAACGCTTGGGCGAGCTCGCCGCATCGCTGGTCGTCAGCAGCACCACGGGGCTGTTGCCAAAGCGTTGACGGATGTCGCCGAAGAGGCCGTCGCTGCTCAGGCCAGGCAGCGCAGCGTCCATGATGACGACGTCGGTGCGTAGCTCGGCGATGCGCGCGGGCACGTGGCTCGGATCGGACTCTTCTTCGACACGCATGTTGCGGCTACGCAGCCCGTCCCGGATTGCCGCACGCGCTTTGTGATCGGGCTCGACCAAGAGCACGGCGGGGCGCTTGATGAACGGTTGCAGGCTCGCCTGGCGACCGAACGCGTCTTTCAAGAACAGTGCGAGCAAGCCCGCCTTGCTGTTGGTGCTGGTGCGACGAAAGACGTTCTTGAAGTGGTTGTGAACGGTGTTCTGGCTGAGGCCGAGGTGCTGTGCGATGGCCGCCACGGTGCTCCGCCCGGACAGTAGCAGGAACACCACGTCGTACTCGCGGGCCGTCAGCTCGTAGCGATCGGCGAAGCGATCGAGCTCGGAGCGGAGGATGGATGTGAGCGCGCTCACGTGATTTCTCCCAGTGCGGATCCCAGAAATTTCGGCGCGATCGTAGGGCAAGCGTGCAGCATGGTTAATCCCCCAAATTGGCTATGGTCGCCCTGGTTTCGCATGGCGGTTTCGTGGGTGAGCGCAGCGCTTCGATGACGACCTCAGATACACGAGCACCCCGCCGGTTGCACCAAGAACTTCCGAGAGCGCTTACGAATTGATGCCAGTCGTGTGCTCATCGCCTGCTTGTCGCCCCGCCGGGTGACAACTTGGTGAGCACGCGCGCGCGCACACGCGCTGACGCGGCGCAACTAGACTAGCCGGCGGGGGCAACGCCGACGCGTGCTCGCCGACCCTGGTGCTGGGCAAGAGGCACGCTGCTACATGGCGTCGACGCGGTAGACGTAACCGGTGCCGGTGCCGCCGGGCACGGTGGTGATGTACAGCTCGCCATCGACGTCCTCGCCGAACGAAGTGACGTTGCCCGTCATGGTCAGCTGCGAGCTGAGATCGATGGGGGCTTTGCAGGCCTTGGTGCCGTCCCAGACGAGCGCCCAGACATGCTTGCCGCCGTAGTCGGCGAACAGGTAGTAACCGTCGAGCGAGGGGATGTTCTTGCCGCGGTATACGTAGCCGCCGATGACGCAGTTGTTGTTGTTGGTGTGCGAGTAGTCGTAGATGGGCGCGACGTAGCCCGTGACGGCGTGGCTGCTGCAGGTGGTCGGCGCTGCGGTGCCGGGCGCGTCGCCTCGGCAGTGCGTGCCTTCCATGAACTTCCAGCCGTAGTTGTTCTGGCCGTGTCCGCTCGGCTCGACGTCGATTTCTTCCCAGACGTCTTGCCCCACGTCACCGATGTAGATGTCGCCGGACTTCGCGTCGAAGCTGAAGCGCCACGGGTTGCGCAGCCCGTAGTCCCAGATGTACGGCGAGCTGCCGCCGGTCTTGTTGCCGGGCGCCGCCATGCTCGGGTGTGCGGTGTCGAAGCGCAGCAGCTTGCCGAGCTCCGTGTCGAGGCTCTGCGCGTTGCCGTCGGCGCTGTGGTTGGTGTGCGCGTCGTTCGAGCCGCCGCCGTCGCCGGAAGCTGCGTACAGGCAGCCGTCGGGGCCGAACGCCAGCATGCCGCCGTTGTGGTTCGACTCGGGATCTTCGAGCGCGGCGAGCGGCGTCTTGGAGGTGGCGTCGGCCACGTCGGGGTTGCCCACGGTGGCCACGTACGACTCGATCATGGACTTGGTGCCGGTGCCGTTGTCGGGGCTCGTGTAGTACACCCAGAAGCGAGCTGTATTCTCGTAGTCGGGGTCGAACGCCAAGCCGAGCAAGCCCTGCTCGTCGAAGCTGGTCGTGACACTCACGTCGAGGAACGGCGTGGCGTTGGTGGTGCCGTTCTTCACGACTTGAATCTTGCCCGTGCGCTCCACGACGAACAGGCGGCCGGCGGGATCGTTGGGTGAGTGTGTGACGAACACCGGGTTGTCGAAGCTCGTGCCGATCTTCGTGGCTTTGAGCGTGACGGCGGAGCCGGAGGGGCAGGTGTTGCCCGAGCGCGTCGCCGGCGTGGGTGCGCGGCAGCCGAGCAGGGGCGGGCGGCCCGCGTCGTGGCCAGCGTCGTGGGTGTTGGCCGTGGAGCCGTCTTTGCCGGCGTCAGTCGCCGCGTCTTTGTGCGCTGCGGCGTCGCCGTTGCCTTTGCCGCCCGCGTCGCCGTTGCCCGTGCCCACACCGGAGTCGTGCTGGCCGGCACCCAGGTTACCGCCGCCGCCGTTGGCTGCAGCGCCGGTGCCGGCGCCCTGACCTGCGCCGCCATGATTGGCCTTCTTGCTGGCGCTGCAGGCGAGCAGCGCGATTGAGCACGCGATCGGAAACAAGCAGACGGTCCACCGGGTCATGGGTCGAGTCATGGCAGCGTTCTTCCGGCGGTCACATCAATCCCTGCACCCAGGTACGTACCGCGGTGGCGGTGGTCGGGTCCGAAAGTTCCGTCGCGAGCGATGGCATGGCCAAGGGGCTGCTGCCATCGCGAGCCGACTCGAGGCGAATCACGAGGCCGCTCGTGTTCGGGCTGCCCTTGTCGATGCGCAGGCCGGTGCCCACCACGCCAGCGCCTGGGATGTTCATGGACTCCAGCGCTTGCCCCACGGTGGTCGTGTACGTGGTGGTTGCGGCCACGCTGCCGAGCGAGCTGACGAGCAGCTCGAGCTGCATGTGCGTGCGATCCCAGGCGATGCCCAGGGGGTTGTGGCAGTGCCCGCAGTTGGCGTGCAGCGCGCCGAGCGCGGCTTGGTCGGTCGCCGTGCCTGGCAGCGCGAACGGCTGTGCGGGAGGCGCGCTGAGCTTGCCGGCGTTGGCGAGCGTAGTGAGGGTCATGCCGGGCTTGCTGTGCGACAGCGCAATCGCGCTGACACCCAGCAACTTGTCGGCCATGCCGTCGTGGCAAGTGCGACAGGCGCCGGCGGAGGGCACGTCGTGCAGGGTGCCGTGGGCGTTCATCATGCCCGCGGGCGCGGCCACTGCGTCGGTCTGCGCCTGGTTCCAGATGAACGCCATCATGAACCAGGTGCTGGCGTCGATCTTGTAGACGAGGCGCGTCTCCACACGCACGCCGTCGCGCGTGAACTCTTTCCACGCCTTGGTGCCGACCGGGAACACCCAGCCGTCCATGTTGCTCGTGTCGATCTGCGCGCCCGGTGGCAAGTAGAAGTAGCGTTTCTTGGCGGCGCCGTCCGACCACAGGAAGTACGCGGGCTCGTAGGCCTGTACGCCCGTGGCGAGCGTGCCATTGGCGGTGTTGCTGTAGAGGCCGGTCTCGGAGAGCCGCGTGGGCAGGCCACCCGCGTCGTCGGCAATCACGAAGGCGTCGAGCGCGGCGTCGTGGCTCGCGCTCGCATCGTGACCTGCATCCATGTGCGGGTGCGCGCCACTCGTGCTGGCGTCGTGGCCGGCGTCCATGCGCGCTGGGCTCGCATCGTGGCTCGCGCTGGCGTCGCGATGCGGGTGCCGGGTGCTGCTGTCGCGAGCGCTCGCTCCCCCGTCACCTGCATCGCTGGCGGCTTTGCGCGCGCTGCTGGTGCACGCCGCAGCGGCGAACCCGCAGACCACTAGCCATGCCATGCCACGCATCGAACGCTCCCCTGCCAACCGGGTGCAACGTAGCAGAGCAGGCCAGGGGTCGCGAGATCCCGAGCGGGAGGTCCCGCGCGCTTGCGCGTTTGGGAGCTGCATGGTAGGCCGTTCCAAGATACCGACCAGCGTTCTGGTATATGGAACAGCACCATGCAACATAGCGCCGCCACCGTCGAGAAAGCCATCGACGTGCTGTTCCATCTGCACGATCGGCCCGAGCCCTGGGGCGTGAGCGACCTCGGGCGGGCGCTCGACTTACCCAAGAGCAGCGTGCACCGCTTGCTCGTGTCGTTGCGTCGCCGAGGCCTGGTCGAGAGCGACGAGCGTGGGCGCTATCGGCCCGGCATTGCGCTCTTGGCACTGGGCTTGGGGGTGCTCGAGCGCGAGCCGCTGGTCGCTGCGGCGCGACCGGTGCTCGAGCGCGAAGCGGCCGAGCTGGGCGAGACCTGCTTCGTCGTTGCTGCTTGTGCCGGCAAGCTGACGGTGCTCGACAAGGTGGAAGGCACAGGCTTCTTGCGCGCGGCGCCGCGCGTGGGCTCGAACGTGCCGGTGCCGGTCACGGCGGTCGGTAAGCTGTATCTCGCGCACGCGCCGCACGCGCTGTCGTCCGAAGACGCCGCGGTGCAGGCGAGCGGTGCGCGGGCCAGCGTGTCGCAGCGCGAGCTCGCCAACGTACGTAAGCGTGGCTACGCGGAGAATCTCGGCGAGTGGATCGAGGGCTTGGCGGTCATCGCGGCGCCCGTGTTCGCGCACGGCAAGCTGGTGGGCGCCATCACCACGGCGCTGCCTACGAGTCGGCTCAATCGCATGGACAAGAAGGCAGTCGCACAGCGCGTGGTGGCTGCGGCATCGCGCGTGGGGGCACGCATGGAAGGCAGGGAAACGTGAAAGTCTTCATCGACGGTGAGTTGTTCGACGGCAAGGCCGGTCGCATCCCGGTGACCGACCACGGATTGTTGTATGGCGACGGAGTGTTCGAAGGCATTCGCGTGTTCGGCGGCAAGCCGTTCATGCTTGAAGACCACCTGGAACGCTTGTGCCACGGCTTGCGAGCGGTGCATCTGGCGTTGCCGAATGCGATGGCGCGCCTGCGCGAAGCCACACTCACCACGGTACGCGCCCATGCCGAGCCGGAGTCGTACGTGCGCTTGATCGTCACGCGCGGCGACGGCGCGCTAGGGGTCGACCCAGCCAGCTGCCCCACGCCGCGCATCATCTGCATGGTCGACAGCGTGCAGATCTTCTCCGAAGAAAAGCGTCGCATGGGCGTGTCCATGGCCACGGTCAGCGTGCGCCGGCCTGGCGCCGACGTGCTCGACCCACGCGTCAAGAGCTTGAACTACTTGAACAATGCGCTCGCGCGCATCGAGGCCCGTCAGCGCGGCGCCGATGAAGCGTTGATGCTGAATGCGCAGGCGAACATCGCCGAGGCGAGTGTGGCGAACGTGTTCGTAGTGCGCGGCGAACAAGCGTTCACGCCGCCTACGACCGACGGCGCGCTCGACGGCATCACGCGTGGGGTCGTGCTCGCACTGGCGCGGCGGCTCGGCTTGTCGGCCCAAGAGCGCAGCCTCGGACGGCTCGACATGTTCTCGGCCGACGAAGCGTTTCTCACCGGCACCGGCGCAGGCCTGGTTCGGGTGCGCAGTCTCGACGGCGAAGCCATCGGCGGCGAGCGCGCGGCGGGCGTGTTCGAGCGTCTCGCGTCGGCGTACGACGCGCTGACTCGCGCCTAGGAGTTGGGTGATGCGTCGCTAGCCCTTGCCGGCAACGATCATCATCGTGGCGTCGCCCATGGCGATGTCTTTGCCGGCGTCGTCTTTCACGCTGCTCTGCGCGTGCACGACACGCTTGCCCAGGTGCGCCACCTTCGACTCGCAGACGATCGCGGCAGTGGTCGCGACCGACGCAGGCCGCAGGTACTTCACGCGCAGGTCGATGGTGGTGAGCACGCCCTTGGTGTCGCGGACTAGCTGATACTCGTCAGTCATCAACATGGCCTGCGTGATGCCCGCGTCGATCAACGTGGCGATCACGCCGCCGTGCACGACCCCGTTGGGATTTTGTAGCTCGCTGCGCAGGCGCACCTGACACTTGGACCAACCCGGCGCGCAGTCGAGCACCTCGAAGCCCATCAATTTGAAGAACGGGAAGTCGCTGGCGAACTCCAGCAACTTGCGCTTGAGCTTCTCGGGATCGCGCGCCTCTGACATCGTGCGCCCTCGCGGTGGTCGGTGCGCTTCATATACCACGAATGCGCTGCGCACCCCACGCAGCTCGCGCTCAGCGCGAGTCTCGATGTTATAGTGGCGCCGCGCCGGTCGTTGGGGCGTTTCGAGCGGCCCATGCAAAGCAACGCTTCGAGCCACGAGATCTACCCCGACCAATCCCAGCGCGAGGCCTGCCGCGAGCTCGGCTATCACCTCGGCTGGCAATGGTTGGAAGCCAACGCGCAGGACCAATTCTGGCAACCCCCGAGTCCGTCGAGCCCGCCCGCGTCGCTGGCGCACAGCGAGCAGGCCGCGGGCGCGAGCCTCACAGGTTGAATGCCGACGCCGGTGCGGATGCGATGAAGCGTTGCACCATGACTGGCTCGATGCTCGCGGCACTGATCGCGTGCGCGTGGTGCAATCTCGCATGCGCGCAGTCCGCTCCGGCGACTACGCAACCGCCACGCGCATCAGCTGAAACCAACTCCACCGAACCCGTACGCAACCCACCCGTTGCCGAGCTCTACGACGACGAGCGCATGCCCGCCGGCCCGGCACACCGCCGCCGCCAGATCGGGTTCCTCATCGCGGGTGCCGCAGTCTTCGGCGCCGGCTATCTGGGCAGCGTCGTCACCTACGCCGCCAACACCCCGTTGTTCGACGTCACGCTTCTGTTGCCAGTCGTCGGCCCCTGGCTCTCCATCCAGAAGCTAGACCGCCAACAACTCACCCTGACCGACGGCGAGCGCGCGACCGACAAAGCCGTGCTGGTGCTCCAAGGCCTGCTGCAGACCACCGGCGCGATCCTCGGCGTCCTGGGCTTCATCCGCTACTCGTCGAGCGATTCGCCTGCACGAACCACGTCGGAGATTCCAGCTGTCAGGTTCGCATGCCTCCCGATCCGCACAGGCGCCATCGTCAGCGTGCAAGCGGTGTTCTAGGCCGATTCCGGCCGAGGTCATCGCGCAGGCCTACACCCACAACCCGCAGCACAAGCGCAACGTGCGCGAGTCTCGTGAAGCTGACGGTGTGGGATTGCGCCGCCATCAGCTGCGTGGGCCGGGGCGCTCGCTGGTCAGGCTGGTCAGCTTGCGGTCGGCCTCCACGAAGCGCTCGGCCAATGCCTCCACGAACGACCGCAGCCAATGGCTGCGATCGAGCTCACGCTCCAGCGCATCGCGTGTCACCACCAGCGCCGTGACCTCGCTGCGCGCCAGCACGGTGGCGGTGCGCGTGGTCGAGCCGAAGATCGCCGTTTCGCCGAACACTTCGCCCGGACCCAGCAGCTTCACGAAGCGCCGCTGCCCGTCGACGGTCTTGAAGAGCTCGCATTGGCCGCTCGTGATGATGTAGGCCGCGTCGGCGTGGTCACCCTCGCGCACGATCAGCGTGCCCGCCGTCCAGCGCTTCTGCGTGAACCAGCCGCCGCCGCGCAGGAAGCTCTCCACATCGTGCTTGAGCTCGCCGACGCTCGCGTAACGCTCGGCCGGATCGTTCGCCAGCGCCTTCATCGCGATTCGAGCGAGGAACGGCGGCAGCGGTCGGTCACTCACCACATCGCTCGGCAGAGGTACGCGGCCTTCGCGCGCCAGGCGCAGATCGTCCTGCGCGTGGGCGCCGTCGTGCGGCGGACGGCGTGTGAGCAGCTGATACAGGATGCCACCGAGGCCGTAGACATCGGTGCGTTCGTCGATGTCGACGATGCGGCCCCGCGCTTGCTCTGGCGCCATGTAAGCCGGCGTGCCCGAGAGCGTTCCCGCCGCTTCCGGCAGCGTCTCGCCCGAGCCTACAATCACGGGCGCGGCCTGGGCGTGTTGGGACGGGCGCTGCCCTTGGCGCAGCATCGCGATGCCCCAGTCCATCACGTACACCTGACCATGGCTGCCGATCATGATGTTGCTTGGCTTGAGATCGCGGTGGATCACACCGCGGCTGTGCGCGAATGCGACGGCGTCGCAGACCTTCAGGAAGACGCCCAGCAGCATCTCGAGCTCATCGGCGCGCAGCTCGCGGTCCCCATACTCGGCCAGCACGGCATGCAGGGTGTGCCCACGCACCAACTTCATCGTGAAGCGGGTCGGTAGTCCCTTGTCGTCGAGCTCGAGATCGTGGATGGGCACGATGTTCGGGTGGTCGAGCTGCCCGGTGATCTGCGCTTCTTCGATGAAGCGAGCCAGCTCGTCGAAGCTGCGCGACGGGTCCAGCACTTTCATTGCCACTTCGCGCAACACCAGGCGGTCGAACACCTTGCGCACGGAGGACATGCCGCCCCGCGCAATCTCGCCTTGGTCGTCGAAGCGCTGAGCCGGCAGTGCGGGAGGATTCCCGGGCGCGCCCGTCTGCAGACGCAGCGTCGAGGCCGCCTCTTCCGGAAACGCACAGCGCACGGTGGTGTTCGCGTGCTCGCCTTCGGTGACCGTCGGACGCTCCGAGCGCGTGGTCGCCGCCGTACCGCTGCCGCCCTGCGTCGGATCGTGCATGAATGCCTCGCCGGACAGGATAGCCTCCGCGCTGGGTACTGGAAAGCTGCGCTGCACTCGCCGGACGCCCGTTTTGCGCGCAGACGCAGTATGATGGCTGACAAGGGTGGGGGTAGCCTCTCGGGCCGCATGGCAGTCGACGATCCGAACCACAATCCGAGCGTTGCCGGCAGCGAGCGCCGGCGCCGGCAGTGGATCAGCGCGCGTGCGGGCCTGTTGCGCGTTGCATTCGGCGTGTTGGCGGTGTGCTCGGCGTATTACTTGCCGGGGCTGACGCCGTATCGCTCCGTCTTCATCGGCTACTTCTTGCTGGCGTTCGTGTTCCAGCTGCTTATCCACCTGCGCGTCGGTCGCATGCGGGTCATCGTCGCGATGGGCGTGGTCGACGTGCTCTTCGTCAGCTTCCTCGTGCAGCTGCTTGGCAGCACGTACTCGGTGGTGAGCTTTCTGTACCTGCTCATTCCGATCGTCTTTGCCACCACGACCTCGCGGCGCCGCATCTCCATGATCCTCGCCGTGCTCGGCTGTGCCGCGTACCTGGCGGTGCTCGCCCTGGAGTGGTCGGGCACGCTCGCGTTCGCTCCGGCGATCGCCGGCGCCACCCGGCCCTCTGGCACGATGTATTTCTTCTCGGCCTTGACCGTCACGCTCTCGGTCATGGCGACCACACGTTTCGTGAGCCAGTTGATCGCCGCGCTCCATGAGGCCAACGCGCGTTTGCGTGACCACAGCGAGCGCGACGACCTCACGGCGCTCTACAACCGTCGCTACCTCATCGGCCGGCTCGCGGCCGAGCTCAGCCGGGTCCAGCGCGGCGGCAAGCTCATGCTGCTCATGGTCGATCTCGACGGCTTCAAGCGCGTAAACGACGAAGAGGGCCACGACGCTGGGGACAAGGTGCTGCGTGCGGTGGGGCAGGCCTTGCTTGGCGCGACCCGGCGCGCCGACGTAGTGGCCCGCTACGGTGGAGACGAGTTCGTGGTGCTGCTGCCCGATACCGGCCCCGACGGCTGCCGGGCCGTAGCCGCACGCGTGGTCGACCACTGCCGCGATGTGGGGCGTGCCACCTTTCCCGCCTTTCCGGTCACGGCGAGCGTGGGCATCACTGCGGCCAGCCCACAGGACGATCCGGCCAGCCTAATCAGGCGCGCCGACGAGGGCGCGTACGCAGCCAAGCGCAGCGGCGGCGATCGTTCGGTTTCCGTCTGACCTCCAGTTTCGATATGCTGTGGGCGTGAGCGACCCGCAGCCGATGGATCTCGACGAGGTCGTCAAAGTGCTCGTGTCGCTTGGCACTGACCACGGCACGGCACTCGATCAGCTGCAGGGCGCGGTCGACGACGAAGGCGCGCTGGTGACCGAAGTCGCCGCATTGACGGTCGAGTCAGAGGCCGGCGTGCTCATGCCGCGTGACTCGGAGCTCGGCACCGCGCTCTTCGATCTGGTCGACGGGCTGCGCCAGGCAGGCATGAGCGTTTCGCTCGGTCAAACCGCCGAGGGGCCTGCGCTGGTGTTCGGCGATCCGACCAGCGCCACGCCCGACGCTTCGGGTCTGCGCGTCTACGAGGCGCGCTTCGACGCCAGCGCCGGTGCCGACGTCGACGGCATCGTGCACGCCGTCAGCCAGCTCTTGCCCGAGACGCATCAGGTGTTGATCGCGCCCAACTACGACGCGGGCGAAGCGCTGGCCCTGGCCATCCTGGATCGCGGTACCTACGCCTGGCTGCGTGCCGCCCTCGGCGGCGGGCGCATCGATGCCGCGCTGCGTCCGGCGCTCGGTGCGAGCCCCGGCGTCGTGTTCTCTCCAGTGGCGCGCTCCGCGTTGGTCGCGCCCGACTTCGAGCAGCGCTGGAGCTGGCATCTGCCCGACCCCACGGCACAGCCAAGCGTCGAGAGCGTGTTCGCGAAGCTGCGCGGCTACGATCCTCGCGTGCCCTGGCCCGAGGGACGCAAGCGTCCACCGGGCGACGACTTCTACGAGCTCAGCTGCGCGCTCGCCGGCGATCCGCTGGCGCGCTGCATCGCCAGCGGTGGGCCGCGCGAGTGGGCGAACTTGCTGTACCGCTTCGCGCTCGCTACCACGGTCGGCGCCCACTGGGACGTCATCGCAGCGCGCTTCAACCCGGGCATGTCGGCGCAAGGGCTCCTGGGGCTGGGCCAGTTGAGCTGGTCGTGGTTCATCTTCGAGGCGCTCGGCGCACGCCAGGAAGCGCAGCGCGTCGGCAAGTTGCTCGACATCGACTGGGTGCGCAACCAGGAGCGTGGCATGTTGGCCGCACGCCAGCGTGCCTGGTTCGATCTCGGCACCTTACTGAGGCACGGCAGCCGTCCGCCGGCGGTGCGCAAGCTCATGGAGCTCTTGCCACTGCTCGATCGCTCCGGCTGGCAAAGCGCGGCCAAGGTACAGGCCGCGCTCGCGGTGCACACCGAGCCCGAAGGCGACCAGCTCACCCACCAGGCGCTCTACCACCTGTGGCCCGCGCCGCTGTACGTGCTGGCACGGCGTGCGAATGCGCTCGATCTCTTGCCTGCGCTCGATCCCTTCCTCGGTCGCACGCTGCAAGTCGTCGACGTCGACATGTCGAACGAGATGGTGAGTTGCTGGAAGGGCCAGCTCGCGCGCATCGACGCCCTCGACGACACGCGCTTGCCGCCGCTGCTCGACCCTCTGCCCGTCATCGTCGACGCGCGCATCACCGAGGTCGACGCCAAAGACGCGCACGGCCGCACCATGCTCGCCAGCCGCGAGGACGCCGAGCATCACGTGGTCGCTCCGCACGGCGGTCGCCCCATGCGCCCCGGCGAGATCTGGCTGCTCGAGGTCCAGGGCGCGCGCCCTGCACGAGCCCGCGCGCGTCTGCCCGACCTGGGCGAGGTTTCCTACAACATATCGTTACCGACCGGCGAGTGGTTATCCAAGACCGAATCGCGTTAGTCGCCTGCTCATGCGAGCGCTCGAACAGTTCGCCGGCAACGCACGCTTCACCATCGAACGCACGCTGGGCGAAGGTGGCATGGGCATCGTGTATCTCGCGTACGACCAGCAGCAGCGCCGACGCGTGGCGCTCAAGACCCTGTCGCGCATCGAGCCCAGCTCGCTCTACCGCTTCAAGAAAGAGTTTCGCTCGCTCTCCGGCGTGAGCCACGAGAACCTGGTGGTGCTGCACGAGCTGATCTCCCAGGGCGAGCTGTGGTTCTTCACGATGGAGTACGTGCAGGGCGAAGACTTCTTGTCCCACGTGTGCCAGGGCTCGTCGCTTTCGCTGCTCGACACGAGCCCTACGGAGCCGTTGAGCGGAAGCTCGTCCGAGGCCTCGGTGCCCGCTCAGCTGGAGGTCCGCGTCGCGGAGCGCAAGCCTTCACCCATGCACTCGGAAGCGCGTCTGCGGGAGTGCTTGCGTCAGCTGGCACTGGGCATCGAGGCCTTGCACGCGGCCGGCAAGCTGCACAAGGACATCAAACCGAGCAACGTCCTGGTCACGCCGCAGGGCAGGGTGGTGCTGCTCGACTTCGGGATGATCGACGACCAGACCGCGCGCATCGACGCGACGCTCGAGAGCCAGGTGTTCGGCACGCCCGCGTACATGTCGCCCGAGCAAGCCGCTGGCGATGCCGTGGACGCGGCTTCCGACTGGTACAGCTTCGGCGTCATGCTCTACGAGGCGCTCACTGGCCGGCTGCCCTTCGATGGGCCGGTCCTCGAGCTGCTCGTGCGCAAGCAACGCCACGACCCGCCGCTGCCGTCGCAGACCACGCTCGGCGTGCCTGCGCAGTTGGACGAGCTGTGCGTGCAGCTGTTGTCGCGGGACCCGCGACGGCGCCCGCAGGCGGCGCAGGTGCTGCAGGCACTGGCCAGCGCCGCGCAGGCGGTGCCAGCCGCAGTCGCCCACCCGGTGCTGCCACCGGCAGACTTCGTTGGACGACAGCCCGAGCTCGCACGCCTTGCTGCTGCGTTCGAGCGCGTCGCGCAGGGCCAACCCTTCGTGTTGCTCGTGCGCGGCCGTTCGGGAATCGGCAAGTCCGCGCTGGTGCGTCACTGGAGCGAAGCGCTGATCGAGGCCGGGCGCGCGACCGTGCTCGCAGGCCGTTGCTACGAGCGCGAGTCGGTACCGTTCAAGGCCATCGACAGCGTGATCGACGCGCTGTGCCGCTACCTCGCACGCTTGCCCGATCGGCAAGCCGCGCGCCTCTTGCCGCGCAATGTCCAGGCGCTGTCCCGTCTGTTCCCGGTGCTGCGGCAGATCGCGGTCATCCAAAACGCACGCTCGCGGCTGCAAGAGGTGCCCGACCCGCAGGAGTTGCGTCGCCGCGGCTTTGGAGCGCTGCGCGAGCTGATCGCGCGCTTGTCCGACGAGCGCCCTGTCGTGATTTGCATCGACGATGCGCAGTGGGGGGATGACGACAGTGCGACGCTGCTCGAGTCGCTGTTGCGTCCGCCGGACGCACCCGCGCTGCTGCTCGTGTGCTGTCATCGACAAGACCCGCCGCACGGTCCGGTCATCGAGCAGCTGCGCAGCAGTACGGCGGCGGTCATGGCCGAGCAGATCGAGCTGGGCGCGCTTTCGGACGCCGAGGCCGAGCGCTTGATCGCCGACGAGCTGCGTGCGCTCGGCGCGGCCGGCGCTTCGGTTGCGCAGGCGCGCGCCCTGGCTGCCGAAGCGGCGGGCAGTCCGTTCTTTCTCGGTCAGCTGGCACTGGCCTGGCATCGCCACGCGCATACCGCCGGCAGCGCGGCGCTCTCGCTCGATGAAGTCTTGCAGTCGCGCATCGCGCTTCTGCCGGCGTCGGCGCGCGAGCTGCTCGAGCTGGTGGCGGTGGCGGGCAGTCCCATCGAACAAGGGCTCGCGCTCGAGGCCGCCAGCGCCGACGAGCGTGGGCTGCCGGACATCGACCTGCTGCGCGCCGCGCACTTGCTACGCACGCACGGTCCGCGCGAGCGCGACCCGCTGGAGTGCTATCACGACCGGGTACGTACGGCGGTGCTTTCGCAACTGCCAGCGCCGTTTCTGCACGCTCACCACTTGCGCGTGGGCAACGTGCTCGAGCGCAGTGAGCGTTGCGCTCCCGATGCACTCGCGCACCACTTCAAACAGGGCGGCGATCTGGCGCGTGCGCGGCACCACGGCTTGCGTGCGGCCCGTCAAGCGGCCGACGCGTTGGCGTTCGACCGCGCAGCCGAGATCTACCTGTGGGTGCGTGAGCTCGGTGGGCTCGGGGTTACCGAGCTTCGCGAGCTCGATGCCAGGCTCGCCGAGGTCCTGGCCAACGCGGGCCGCAGCGGCGAGGCTGCGCGCGCCTACTTGCGCGCCGCCACCGACGCGAGTGAGCCATTGCGTTTCGAGCGCGAGCGCATGGCGGCAGAGCACTTCCT
>JADGRE010000395.1 GCA_017881185.1 Pseudomonadota bacterium
GTTCCGTGGTCCCGGGGAGCTACGCGCTTCAGGTTACGGCCCCCGGCTTCCAGTCGGTAAACACGAGCGCGACGATGACCATCACTACCGACTGCTGCGTGCTTGCGACGCTGCGGCCGTCCGTGGTCGCGCTGAATCCATCCTGACCGCTCTGCGGAAGCCGTGAGCTGCCTAACTATGAGTGCTTCATCGCCGACACGCGGGTGAGCGCGACGGGCATCGCCCTGACGTGACGGTCCGGCGGTGAAGCACGGCGTTGAACAAGCCCGGAGCGGCGGGGGCGCGACGAGGTAGCGGGCTATGCACAACTCATCAACGGGTCAGGATTGGCACGGGTCCCTTTTCCGATGCGGACGGACATCGCCCGTGGGGAGCGGAAGCAGAGACGGCGTGGGGCGACACACGGAGGCGGGCACGAGGCCGCGAAGGGGTGACGTCGCAATCGACGACGCGGGCAACTCTGCACTCCGGATGGAGAGCAGCTCCGTCGCTCGCGCGAGCAACGATGGATTGGCGGATGGGCGCTTCAAACATCACGCGACCTTGCTCGTCGGTGGGGCGCGAGCGTGCGTTGACGGCCGACCGAGCGTTGGCAATCGAGACAACGGGAGGCGCTCGACGAGCCCGCCACACCGCGCGCAGCGATCGACGTCGCGCCCCGTGAGCCTGCGGAGGTTCTCCTTCCAGGAACTGGGTGCTGGCGCAGGGTTGGTGGGCGTCGTGGCGGCGGCCGTTGGATCGAGCGCGGTCCGCGCGACCTCGAGCGCAACGCCAACGGAGACCCCTGCATACAGCCCGAAGTGGCGGATCTTGTGGAAGCGTTCAGGCAGGACGTGCTGCACGAATCTCCGCAAGAATTCCACCGCACGCAGCGTCTCGCTCCTGCCGTTCTTGGTGTGGAACGTCACGGCATCGTCGGTGACGGCGGCGATGCGGCTGTTGGCTATCGCGACGCGGTGAGTGTAGCGACCGAGGTACCGAAGGACGTGGTCGTGGCGTCGGAACGGCTTCTTCGCGTAGACGACCCAACGGGCCCGCGCGAGCCGCGCCATCAGCTGATCGAAGGCTTCCGGATCTTCGGTCCACGCGGCGAGCTCTCCACAAGCGTGCATGCCGCGCAGGGCATCCATCATCTTCCCGCGCAGCAATTCACCGAGAATGCGAACGGGGAAGAGGTAGGCCTTGGCCGTTTTTCTCCAGCCACTGCCGTCGGTGGCGAGACCACCGGCGGTGACGAGCGCGTGGACGTGAGGGTGGAACCCCAGGTCCCGCTTCCATGTGTGGAGCACCATCGTGATGCCGGGGGTCGCGCCGACATGCGTCTCGAACAGCTCGAGCAGCGCACGGCTCGCGCTGGCGAAGAGCGCGCCGAACACTTCCCGCGGTCGAGCGCGGGCCACTGCACGCACCTCGCTCGGCAGCGTGAAAACCACGTGGAAGTGGCGCGCCGGCAGCAGGCGCTCCGTGCGCGCAGCGATCCATCGCTCCTGCGCGAGGGCCTGGCACTTTGGGCAGTGCCGGTCGCGGCAGGAATTGTACGCGGAACGTGCGTCCCCGCAGGAGCGGCATACCTCGAGATGACCGCCGAGTGCGGCAGTGCGGCAGATCTCGATCGCCGAGAGCACCCGCCGCTGCGCAGGCGACAGGTGCGTCTCGGCTTCAAGCGTGCCGCGATGCCGCCGCACGATGTCGGCGATGTCGAAGCGTGGCCGCCCAGCAGGAGCCGGGCAGGCGTGCATGGGAGGTCAGCCCGTCTTCGGCAGGTAGTCGAGGGGGCTCTTGGCCTTCGCCACCAACCCCGCCGATACGCGTGCGTAGCGTGTCGTGGTCTTGATGCTCGAATGGCCCAGCAGCACCTGAATGACACGCAGGTCCGTGCCCTCCTCGAGCAAGTGCGTGGCGAAGCTGTGCCTCAGTACGTGCGGCGTGATCTTCTTGGTGAGCTTCGCGGCAGTCGCCGCCCCCGCCAGCGCATGCCGCGCAACCTCGGGCGACAGGTGACGACCGGTGCGTCCGGCGAAGAGCCACGGCGCCGGGGGGCGAACCAGGCTCCAGTACTCCCGGAGCACGAGGTACAGGCGTGGGCTGAGCATCACGAGTCGCTCCTTGCCGCCCTTGCTCTTGCGCACGTGGATGACCCCACGCGAAGCGTCGATGTCACGCGTCTCGAGCCGGCACGCTTCTCCGACACGGAGCCCCGCGGCGTACACGGTGGTGAAGAACACCCGCATGCGCGGCGTCGTCAGGGCCTCGAGCAATCGGTGCACCTCGCCAGCGCTGAGCACGGTCGGCAGCTTGTCGGGGTCCGATGGCCACGACAGGAACGCCGTCACCTCCGGGCGGCCAAGCGTCTTGCTGTAGACGAATCGCAGCGCGGCGTAGTGCTGACGGAGTCGCTGCGTGCTGAGCTTCCGCCGCCGCAGCTCCTCCACCCATTTCCGGACCTCCGGCTGGCCGAGCTCCGCCGGGCTTCGCCCGTGGAACTTCGCGAAATCACGGATTGAAGCGATATACGTTTCCTTCGTCTTCGGCGCGTAGCCGCCGAGGTCGAGATCCTGCATCATCTGGTTTCGAAGTGTGGTCATCGCGGTCTCCTTGGTCTGCGGCGCTTCCAACACCGCAGATCAAGGAGGCTGCACTCCGCCCGCCTTCGGCGCCCGCGCAGGCCACCATCCACGCCAGATCCTCGTGGATCGCGATCACGCCCTCCGCGACGACGCGATCAGTTCCGCCACTTCGCCCCTGGTCACGACCCCCGCCGCGAAGCGGCTTCGTTCAACAAGCCGCTG
>JADGRE010000396.1 GCA_017881185.1 Pseudomonadota bacterium
GACCAGCTTTTCCGAGCGACCGAGCGATGCGCTGTCGCCAACGTATCGCGCCAGACGGGAGTCGGTCCCAAACATCGCGTGCGGGTTCACGTTCTCGAGTAGGTGGTGCGTCGCGGCGGCGGCCACAGCCTGTGGAGGGACGCCGTCGCCGCGCAGGATTTGCAACGTCCAGACGCTGTGCAGATCCCAAAACGCCCGCATGTGCATGGTCGGGTCAAGCCCGAGCGCGTGGAATCTCTGAACGCGGCTGCTGGCATCCGCCGGGAAGTACGTGTCGAAGAACGCGCTGGCCGACACCGTGCCATCGAGTACGTGCTCCACGGCAAACATCTCGGCCACCAATCTCTGACCATCCGCGCTCGCATCCGCGGGCCCGCTCTTGCCGATGTCCGAGAACAGACTTCCAATGACGACGGTGGAGCGCTCCAACACGGTGAAGTGTTCCAGTGGCTTGCATACGTCGTAGTAGCGGAAGATTTGCTCGGCGAGCTCCGCCGCGTGCTCGCAGTCGCGGACCGTTTCGGTGATCTCGGCCAGAAGGCGCATGCGATCGAGGATCGCCGGGTTGACCCGGTCGAGATCGAGGCCAGAGCGAGCTGAGATTGTTCGGAGGCGCTCGAACGGCGTTTGCGCCCGGGTTGCGTGTGGTGTGAGGGTGGGGTCCATCCGCATGTACGCAAGCACGAACAGAGCCAGCTTGGTCAGCTGAGCCTGGCAAGCGCTTCGACCTCGCCATTCAAGCGCCGATCCGCGCTCAAACAGGCACGCCCGGGTAGGTACTGGCAGCTGGCTCACGGAACGACGACTGCAGGCGCCGAAACCAGCACACTGCGCAGCGGCGCCACAAACCGCCCCGGCGAGACATTAAGTCCCTGCCTCTGTTGCGTCGCCATCGTTTCGGGGCTCGGTCTCGGTTGTAGTTGGCGGTCACCGCTCGCAGCGTGCGAGGTCGGAGTCCTGCGATGTCGGCAGCCGCTCCGACAGTTGGCGCAACGCGGTCCGCAGGCCCTCTTCGAACACTGGATGGTAGTACGGCATCCGGAGCAGGTCGGAGACAGTCAGTGAACGCTCGATCGCCAAGGCGAGCAGGTGCGCCAGGTGTTCGCCGGCTGGAGCACAAAGCTCGGCACCCAACAACAGGCCGCTTTGCCGATCGGCGTACACGCGCAGTAGCCCGCTGTCGCGCTGTGCGATCCGCGCACGACCTTGATGTTCGAAGTGCGCCTCCCCGATCAAGACCTGCGAAGTGTCGAGCTCAACGAACTTCTTGCCGATCATCGCCACAGTCGGTTCGGAGAAGACGATCGCGAGCGGGGTGCGGCGCTTCCAGAACGTGGCACGCTCCGCGCTCGCATTCAGACCGGCGATGTGACCGTCGTCGGATGCTTCGTGCAGCACCGCAGACCGTCCGTTGGCGTCACCGACGAGGAACACCGGCAGGTCTCCGACCTGCAGCGTACGCGGGTCGACCCTCGGCACACCGGCCGCATCCAGGGCGACGCCAAGGGCGTCGAGCCCCAGCCCTTCGATGTTGGGGCGGCGGCCGAGCGCGACCAACACCCGATCGACCACAGCGTCAGAACGCCCCGCACGCACGCGGACGCCAGCTCCCTCGGCCGAGAGCTCGGCCTTGTCACCCAACGCAACCGGAAGCTCGTGCCGCAGCATGGAGATCGCCACCGCATTGACCTCGGGATCTGTCAAACCAGCGACCGTAAGGCCGTCCCCCATCGCGACGACGTCGAGCCCGAGTCGGCGCAGCGCCAGGGCCAGCTCGACCCCGAGCGCACCCTGTCCGACGACGGCGATCCGGTTGGGCAGCGTCTGTTGCTCGAACAAGCTGTCTGTCGTCAGCAACCGCTCGCCCAGTGCAAGCCACGGCTTGGGCACATAGGGCGTGGAGCCGGTGGCGATGATGATGCGGCGCGCCCGAAGCTCCGTACCATTGACGCTGACGCGGCCACCACCGAGCAGTCTTGCCCGCCCACTGATCGCGCGGTCGCCGAGTGCGTTCGTGACGTCGAGGTTGCCCGCGACAAACGTGTCCCGCAGGGCTCGCACTCGGCGTAGCACCGCAGGTAGGTCGATGGCGAGGCCGCTGCTTCCGGAGATCCCAAGCTCGCCAAACGTGTGGCGCGCGTGAAACGCGTTGGCGGCGGCGATCAACGCCTTGGATGGCATACAGCCAACTCGGGCGCACATGGTGCCCCACGGGCCGTCGTTGATGACGACAACGTGCTGGGTGCGCTTCTGCATCTCGCGCAGCGCCGACAGGCCTGCGGTGCCCGCTCCAATGATGATGACGTCAAGCGGATCGCGCACGGAAACCTCCGGGTGTCAGGTGAAACCAGCAGCTACGCGGCGCCGGTGCGACGAAGCACTGGCGCCGCGTGTCAGCTTCAGTTCTCAGTGCGCCATTGCTGCATCGCCTGAGTGCCCGGGCGGTCGATGTGGACCTTCTCGTCGACCACAGTCACCCCGTATGGTGCCGAAACTCGATCGCAGCGAAATCCGCGAGATTCTAGGCACTTGCGTGCCGTGTAAGGAGGCCCTTTCGGCTCCGCGCCGAGGCTGGCGGCCGGGTAGAATCTGACGATGTCGAGCTTGCCGCCGCAGTTTCTGCTCTTGACCGTGGCCGGATGGATGACGCGCGAGCAGCGGACGGTGATCGAGTATCTGATCCCGAGAACGCCGTGCTGCGCGAGCAGCTGGGCAGCAAGCGCATCCGCTACACGGATCGTCAGCGACGCCGACTGGCGATTGCGGCGAAGAAGCTTCGGC
>JADGRE010000199.1 GCA_017881185.1 Pseudomonadota bacterium
GGTTCACAGGCGCTCCGGCCAGCACGGGCGCGCTCGCCGACCCTCGTCGCTTGAGCCAGCCCCAGGAAAATCCGAGCTTTATCCGTCCTTGGCGCCACCTCGGTGAGGTCTGCGGACTCGATGCGAGCTTCGGTGTAGGCTGGCAGCTCGACATGCAGCGCAATGCGCAATAGATCGGGCGCAAGCTCCGGGTGGTTTCGAAACAAGACGAGCAGCGCTTCGTGCTGTTGCGAGGGCATGGCCGCGGCGCGAAGCTAGCACCGCGCCTGAGCCAACGCCACCAGATGCGCCCACGCAGCCGGTGCAGCTGTCGCTGTTCACCCACGACGTTCCACCGCGGCCTGCGCCTGCTGCACTGCGCAACCCAGCCACAGCCAAGAGCCCGCCTTACAAAGGTCGCCATCCAGTCTGCCAGGCCGCCCCGCGCCGCGTCACCCGCCTGCGCAGCTGCCCCTGGCGGCGGGATTCGGTGGGATTCGGGGATTCGCGCGGGTCGGGATTCGCGCGCATGAAAACCGGCGCGCCTGCGGCGCCCAAGACGAAGAGATAAGTCAATCTCTCAACCCCACCCCGTCCTCAACGAACACACCGGACACGGCGTGGGTTCGCGGGGTCGCTAGCGCTCGAGTAACCGTTGAAGAAGGAGACGACCCATGCGTAGCCGGACGAGCCGACATACGGCGACGACGACCAGAAATAATCTAGGGGCGTGCTCGGGAACGCCGTCGGGTCGATAGCCGGGTTGTACTTGGTCGGATCCACCAGAGTGAGCAGCTCGCGGATGTTAGGCAGCCGCCAACCGTTGCCCGGAAGCGACAGGCCTGTGCAATACGCCACCGCTCCTGCTTGCGTGCAGCTCGTGCCGGAGCAACCGGCGACGACGGGCGCGGTTGGAACCGCCTGCTGCCAGGTCAGGTTGGTGCGAGTGTCATACACCGTGCCAGCGCTGACCGTGTAGCGGCCAGGCGGGGCATCAGCGAGCGCCGTGTGCGGAAGCGAAAGGGAAGCAAGCAAGGCTACGAGCACGCTGAAACGGTAGGTCATAGGGTTGTCCTTGCAGAAAGCTGGCGAGACGAGATCACAGGAAGGCGGGAAGGCGGGAAGTGGGTGACTATTTTCGAGAGAGACGGCGTAGGCCTTGTCTGAGGGTCTGGGAGTGGAAGTTGACCAGTAGGCCTATGTCGAGGCCACTGAGCTTGAGGTACGTGATCACCTGCGCCTCGTGCACGGGTAGCAGCCGCTCGACGGCTTTGATTTCCACGATCAGCTGTGCCTCGACGACGACATCCAACCGATAGCCGCATTCGAGGTCGATCCCTTTGTAGCAAACGGGCAGCACTCTCTGGCGCTCGTAACTCAACCCCCGAAGCGACAGCTCGTGGCACAGACAGTGCTCGTAAGCCGACTCCAATAGCCCTGGCCCCAGATGACGATGCACCTCGATGCAAGCCCCGATCACGCTCTCCGAACAATCCCCAAACCTTCCCGCCTTCCCGCCTTCCTGTTCCATCTCGTCTCCCGTCCGTGTCCTGCAAGCGCGCACCGAGGGTGCACTTGTGGCGCTTCGGGAAGCGCTGTGTCACGCGCTCGAGCAGCACGATGGTGTCCATCGCGCTCTTGTAAATCGGAAGTCCCTCGTAATAGCTCACGCCACGCACCTCGGAAACAGCGAGAAATTATCAAGAAATCAACTCACCCCGTCCTCAACGAACACACCGGACACGGTAAGCGCTTGTGGTGACGATGCTGTTCGAGATGCCGTAGTAGAAGTTGACGCCCCATGCGCTGCCGCCCGAGCCGGCATCCGGCGACGACGACCAGAACCACTCCGCTGGCGTGCTCGGGAAGGCCGTCGGATCGATAGAGGGACTGACTCTGGTGTAGTCGATGATCGACTCCAGCTCAGCCTTCGTCGGCCGCCGCCAACCCGTGCCCGCAAGCGAGAGGCCCCTGCAGTAGGCCTCGGCCTCCAACCAAGTGCAGGTGTCGCCCGCGATGCTCGAGTTGCCGGAGCAACCCGTGTAGGTCGTCGGCAGCGCCTGCTGCCACAAGAGCCCGCTCTGCGAATCTGTGACCGTACCGTTGCCGTTCACGTGGAGAGCCGAAGCCGCATAGGTCGGCGCCCAATCCTCGAACTGACCCCGGCAGGTGTAATACGGCGTCAGGCTCCGGCACGGGTAATCCACGGTACACACGTTCGTGCCGGCGCAGTAGTCGATGGCGGTGCAGGTCACGCCGCCGTCGCTCGTCGTGTAGCCACCGGGGCAAGTGCAGGTGTTGGGGCCGCCGACCACTTCGTTGCACGTCGCCATCGGGCTGGTGTCGCAGCCGCCGTTGCTGGTCGCGCACGTCAGCACGTCGGTACACGTCACGCCGCCGTCGCTCGTCGTGTAGCCGCTGGGGCACGTGCAAGTGTTGGGCCCGCCAACCACTTCGTTGCACGTCGCCATCGGGCTGGTGTCGCAACCGCCGTTGCTGGTCGCGCAGGTCAGCACGTCGGTACACGTCATGCCGCCGTCGCTCGTCGTGTAGCCGCCGGGGCACGTGCAGGTGTTGGGGCCGCCAACCACTTCGTTGCACGTCGCCATCGGGCTGGTGTCGCAACCGCCGTTGCCGGTGGCGCAGGTCAGCACGTCGGTACACGTGACGCCGCCGTCGCTGGTCGTGTAGCCACCGGGGCACGTGCAGGTGTTGGGGCCGCCAACCACCTCGTTGCACGCCGCCATCGGGTTGGTGTCGCAGCCGCCGTTGCCGATCGCGCACGTCAGGACATCGGTACACGTCACGCCGCCGTTGCTGGTCGTGTAGCCACCGGGGCATGTGCAAGTGTTGGGGCCGCCGACCACTTCGTTGCATGTCGCCATCGGGCTGGTGTCGCAGCCGCCGTTGCTGGTCGCGCAGGTCAGGACATCGGTACACGTCACACCGCCGTTGCTGGTCGTGTAGCCACCGGGGCATGTGCAGGTGTTGGGGCCGCCGACCACTTCGTTGCATGTCGCCATCGGGCTGGTGTCGCAGCCGCCGTTGTTGACTGCGCACTCCTTGATGTCCGCGCAGGTCACGCCATCGCCTTCGTAGCCTGCATTGCAGGTGCAGTACTTCGTTCCAGCCGTGTCGACGCAACCTGCCAGCGCACCGCAATTGCTCCCGGTCGCGTTGCAGATCAGGTTCTGCAAACACTGCTGTTTGCCGTCGCCGTGGAAACTCGTATCGCACGGGCACAGGTAGCTGCCGGGCGTGTTCTGACACGTAGAGTGGACCTTGCAGTCGAGGGGCTGGTCCTTGCACTCGTCTTTGTCCGTGCACGTGTGGCCATTCCCTGTGTAGCCTGTCGGGCAAGCGCCGCAAGTGATCGTGCCACCGCTCGAGGTGCACGTCACAAGCGAGTCGCAGCCACCGTGGTTCGTGATGCAAGGGTCGCTGCTCACGACGCCGCCTGTGCCTCCCGTGCCACCGGTCGCGCCAGTCCCGCCTGTTCCGCCTGCGCCACCCGTCCCGCCGCTGCCGGCCGCTCCGCCGCTGTCCGCGCCTGCGTCGGCGCCTGCGTCGGCGCCTGCGTCCACCTTCGGGCTGAGCCCCGCGTCATGATTGACCAGCTTGGGAAGGTCGCCGAGCGCACTCGGCGGCACCACCTTGCTCTGCGCGCGCGAGAGAGCAGCCACTGCGCCGCACTCGCCAGCCTTCACGACGCCGACTTGAGTCGGATAGCAGACTTGGTCCGCAGAGCAGGAACCCAACTGGAGCGCGCGGATGCAGATCTCCGCCAAGAGCACGTTCACGAACACCGTCTGGCCAGGCTGGAAGCTGATCACCAGGCGCTGCTCCACCAACGGGTGCACGCTCTGGTCCGAACCCACCACTCCAGAGCCCACCACATGCAGCGCCACCGTCGTCGAGCCGCCCGGCGTGATCGAGAACGTGACCGGAAGGCGCGACTCGCCGGCCCCAGGCTTGGCCGATGCCGCGACCACCGTCGCGCTGCGCTGGTCCGAGATGCCGCCGTCAGCGACACCCGGCGTGCCCACCGTCACGTCGACCTTACGCAGAGCCTTGCCGGCTGCGAGGTCGCTGGTGATGGCCACCACGATCTGCGTCGCAGGCATCTGAGTCGTCTTCGCGCAGCCCAGCCCTGGCAGGCAAAGCACGAAGAAGAGGAGGAGATTGAACAGGAAGGCGGGAAGCCGGGAAGACCAGAAAAACCGATCTAATTGTTCTTCCCGGCTTCCCGACTTCCTGTCGCCCAGGATTGAACAGGAAGGCGGGAAGCCGGGAAGGGAAGAAGAACCAATAATTCTCTCCCTCTCAGCTTCCCGACTTCCCGACTTGCTGTGGATTCTTCCCTTACAGCGAGTCCAAGTGCTGGCAGCCATGAGTGTCATTGCTTCCCTGGTCCCTTGAGCGAGCCGAGCGTGCCTTGATAGGTGGCCGCCGTGGCCGTGCCGCCGCCCTGCGTGGCCAAGAGCGCCACCACCACACCACCGGCCACCACTGCGCCGACGCCCGTCCAAAGCCACGGGCTCTTCCAGACCGAGCGCGCAGGAGCTGGCCCTTCCGCCACCACGCCGCCTGGAGCTGCAGGCAAACGCAGCGTGAAGCTGAGCCGCTGGTCCTCGCCACCTTGCACGACCAGCGTGCGATGTTCGGGTACGAAGCCATCCGCCTGCACTTCGATCACCCGCTCACCGGCGTGCAGCACAAGTGCGCCACCCGCCGGCAGCACCACCGCCGCGCCGTCCACCGTGACGTGAGCCAGAGCCGTCGCGGGCGTGACCGCCACCACCACGCGCGCAGTGTTCGGCCGCAGCGTGAGACTGAGCTGCTGCTCACCACCGGCCTGCAACACCAGGTTATGGCGTTCGGGCTCGAAGCCTTCGGCCTGCACTTCGACTACGCGCTCACCGACTTGCAGCAAGAGCGCGCCGTCCGCAGGCAGCACCGTCACTGCACCATCCACGGTGATGCGTACGTTCGCAGTTGCGGGCGCCACCTGCACCACCACGCGCGATACGTATTGCTGGGTCTGGCGCAGAAGTCCTTCGGTCGCCGTGCGCAGCGGGCCGGTGATCGGCTTCACCTGCGAAGCGAGGGCTTCCTGCAGATGCGTCAGGCTAGCGACGTAGCGGCGCAGCTCGTACTCCGCCATTGCCATACCGCGCAGGGTGCGCGCGCTGGGCGAGAGCGCATGCGCCTTGGTGAAGAGCGCCAGGGCTTCTTCGAAATTGTGGGCTTGGTATTCGCTCAGCGCTTGGCCGATGGCAGCTTCGTAGTCGGCGGCTGTGGTTGCTGCTGATGGCTGCGCTGTTGACCCGGCCGCCTGCGCGTCGACTCGCGCTGCGAGGAAGGCGACCAACGCCACCACCAAGATGCTCGTGCTAGCTCGAAATCCCACCCCAACCTCCAGCCGCGCTTTGCGACCCCTACCCCAGAGAGACGAGCCGAACTCGGCCGCCGTCAGACAGGAAGACGCTTGGGGCGGTGAGCCCGCGCTGGCGGGAACGTCTGCCGGGGCGGCTCACGGTGTCAAGGGGCGGAGGGACAAGAGAACACGGAGGCGGGAAGGACGGAAGGGGGATGATGGGGCGGTAGGCCGGATAAACGCTGTGCCCAGTCTGCCAGTCTGCCAGCCGCCCAGCCCCGCGTCACCCGCCTGAGCAGCTACACCCCTGACGGCGGAGCCGGTCCACTCCTCGAACCCCGAGCACGAGTGGTTCGCGGATCTATTCTTCGTCGGCGGCAAGAAGTGCGTGATCTGGGTTCACCGCACGACCCTGCTCATGTTCGTTCGTCCAGCAGTTGTCGCCGCCGAGCTGCGACAATTCCCAGCGTTATTCGGATACGAGTTCGGAACCCTGATGGCTTCCATGGCGTTGCCCGAATCGCTGCTCGACAGGTTCGGCGGGCACGGGTCGGTGAGCTACGCGGCTACCAACGACAGGGCGATCGTCGGCTCCATGTTGGACGGTCGCAAAATGTTTGAGCATATGGTTGCGTACGACCAAGGCTTCGGTCGAGCCGACATCCGAGCGATCAACGCGAAGCTGAGCGACACTCCGATGATCATAGGCGGGATGAACGGGGTATTGGTCTTTCCGTTCAAGGTTACATATTACTGCTTCTGCGAACAACTGCCGGAAGGCGGGCCCGCTCCCGCCGTTCTTCTGCGGGGCAGATCGTGGTCGGGCTGGCCGTCACTCGCGACGGTCTGCCGGTGCGCTCGTGGGTCTTCTCGGGTCAGACCAACGACATGACCACCGTCGCCAAAGTGAAGGCCGACTTGCGCGGCTGGCGGCTGGGCCGCTGCGTCTTCGTTGGCGACGCCGGCATGAACAGCGAGGAAAACCGCCGCTCGCTTGCGCTCGGCAACGGCAAGTACATCCTGGCTTCACGCATGCGCGCGGGCGATGAGGTCAGCACCGAGGTGCTGTCGCGTGCCGGGCGCTATCAAGAAGTGCGTGACAACCTGCGCGTCAAGGAGGTCATCGTCGGCGACGGTGAGCGCCGCCAACGCTACGTTGTATGCCACAATCCATCCGAAGAAGAGCGCCAGCGCAAGCATCGCGACAAGCTCGTGGCCGAACTCGAAGTCGAGCTGGACTCGCTGCAGCAGCGCACGGGTAAGGGGCATTCCAAGCGCGCTTGCGAGCTGCGCGTGAGCGCGCGCTACGGCAAGTACCTGCGCGAGACCGCGACCGGAAAGCTGCTGCTCGATCGAGGCGCCATCGCCGACGCGCAGCGCTACGACGGCAAGTGGGTCATCACCTCCAACGACGACACGCTCAACGCCGAGGACCTCGCACTGGGCTACAAGCAGCTGCTGCGCGTCGAGCAGTGTTGGCGACAGCTCAAGAGCGGGCTGCACATGCGACCGGTCTTTCATTACCGACCCTGGCGTATCCAAGCGCACGTGAGTATCTCCGTGCTTGCTTTGCTGCTGGAACGCATCGCGGAGATCCGCGCCCAAGACAGCTGGCGCAACCTGTGTGCGAAGCTGCAGAAGATCCAGGTCGTCGAGTACGACCGCGGCGAAGCCCGCGTCCAGCAGACCACCGAGCTGCGTGATGAGCATCGCGAGCTGTTGCAGCTGCTACGAGTGGCGCCAGCGCCGCGCCTGCACGCCGTAACCGGGGTGCCAGCCCCCGACGCTTAGGCCTGGCGGCCCGCCGCGCCTAGTAACACGACCTTGCGCGATGATCTTGGGCTATCTGCCTGAAATCATGTGGGAAAGTATGCCTAGAGCAGGGAGGGCTTTTTCAAAGTCGGGCCAAGATGCTGAGCGCAAATGACGCCGACATGCTGGGTCGCTGCAATTAAGCCTACGTTCTGAGGCATGCTCGCGCAGCGTCACGGTCAGATCTGTGATCTGTCGGAGATCGCTCGGTGACCACCGGCCCCTGAGCGTGCCGTTGCGCCGTTCTATCTCGCGAGAAAACCGGCATCGATCACAGCGAGGTCGCGCTCTCGGATCACCAAGCGAACGCTCTGTCCAACCGCGAAGATATTGGTTCGCACGAGCCACAGGCGATCAGCACCGCCGGCGCGCTGTAGCTGCACCTCGACCGGCTCGCGCCATGGCCAGCCGCGATCGGCGGCGGCCGCCCGCGCGGCAGCGAGCACCCGAGTCTGCACGGAGGGCTCGTCCGCGCCGGTCATCGCCATGCAGAGTCGTCCGCGCTGGCCGGAGGACCGGGGACGAACTGAACCGAGAAGCGTTGCGTGCCCATCATGATCTTGCCTATTTCGGCTCCTTCGCACATAAGCTGTTGCAAGGTCATGTAACCATTGGCAACCGGAAACCGTAGGCCCGTAAGCAGCCCAACAACTCCTCGTGCTGACACCTGGGCCACTGTTTCGGCCAGACTCTCCTCGAGGTACTTAATAAGGACCGAGCGGGTGTAGGCAGACGCGTTCAGCCGCGCTCGAAACCGACGCAGGTACTTGAGCCGCGGCCGCAAGAACGAGTGGACTAACTCGTGCACGCGAGCGAGCTGCTGTTCGGTGGCCGACCCCTTCGTTGAATACTCGACATCGCCGAACCACCAGGTCTGACCTCCTCCCGCAGACATGTTGGCATCCCCGGTGACCGTCGGCTTGCGCCAAAGTTCGCCCGCTTGAGCGTCGACTTCCACGTTTGCGAGGCCCGGCGTCCTGGCGCGCGCGACTTCGCCTACTGTCGCGCCACGCGCGACCTGCAGCTTGCCAGCGCTGCGCTTCAGCAGAATCGCCATGACTGCCGTCACACCCGCGGTGACTACGGCCGACGCGAAGTGCCGCGCGGCAGAATCGATGTCGGTCTGATTCTTGGCGCGCATCGTGATCATCCCAAACTCATAGAGCTCGCGACCCACGTCCTCGATCGACCAGCCGATCATCAACGCACCGACCAGCAAGAGCCCAACGTCGACAATCTCGCCTACGCCCAAAAAATGCGCCCCAGCCCACACGCTGAGTGTGGCGGCCATGATCCCCAGATTCGCAGGCGAGACGAGCGCATCGATTTGACGGCCGACCTCAGTAGGCAAGTAGTTCTTCGACGCGGTCAGCACCGCTTTGAGCTTTTGCTGGTCGGTCCAACTGGATACTGGGTACGCGCTCATGACGACTCCCCCTCTACATTGCCCTTTTAGGGCACTTGTGCCAGCAGCTCAACATGGTGATCGTAGGCAGCACGGAGGGTAGCCGGCACAAATGATGCGGCGGATGCCCTACCCTGCGAGTCCGCCGCCAGGGGGTAGCTGCTCAGGCGGGTGACGCGGGGCTGGGGCGCTGGCAGACTGGGCACAGCGTTTATCCGGCCTACCGCCCTTGCCGCTACCGGAGCCCTCGGTTGCAGAGCTTCAGCTGCTGGCCGAAGCCGTCGCTGCGCGCATCGACGCGCTTCGTGACACCCGAAGGGGTGAGCGAGTGCTGCGCAAGCACGGCCGCTACGTCGATGAGCACACCGATGAGCACGCTGCAAAGCCCGTCGAGCAGGTCGCGCTGCACGCCTGCTATGAGGCCTCGGCGCAGGGGCAGCAGCTCCTGGGCGCATCGGCTGGCAAGCCGGTGCTTCGATTGCTCGGTGCAGCGCCTGCCTCCGGCACTGGCCCCGAGCGTGGGCTGGTGGGTGAGGCGCGCGGCGTCAATATCCATGCCTCCGCCAGCGTGCACGGCCGCGACAAGAAGCAGCTGGAGCGTCTGTGCCGCTATCTGATGCGTCCGCCGCTGGCCCAAGAGCGCCTGCATGAGTTGCCTGACGGCAGGTTGCAGCTGCTCTTGAAGAGGCCCTGGCGCGACGGCACCACCTCGGTGGTCTTCGAGCCGCTGGACTTCATCGCTCGACTGGTCGCTGCCATCCCGCCGCCGAGAGCTCATCTGTTGAGGTTCCATGGTCTGCTCGCGCCTCATGCGAAGCTGCGCTCGCTGGTGGTGCCACGCCCAGCTGCGGCGCCCACCCAGCCGGTGCAGCTGTCGCTATTCACCGCCGACGTGCCGCCGCGGCCCGCGCCTGCTGCACAGCGCGACCCAACCACTGCCAAAAGCCCGCCTTACAAAGGTCGCCACCCGTGGGCGCTGCTGCTGCGCCATGTGTTCGCGGTCGATGTGACGATCTGCGTTCACTGCCAGGGTCGCATGACGCGCTTCGTGATACCCGAAGGGGTACGCTTGCTCGAGCTGTGCACCACCCCCGGCGCCATCGCTCGCGCCATGGCTCATGCGGGCCTCGCACCGCAGCCGCCGCCGCCGCCAGCGGCAAGGCCGCGCCGAGTTCATCCCTCGCAGCTGCGCCTCGCGCTGGGCTGACTACCCACTGCACGCTCCCACGGCCGCGCTTGCGCAGCCGGCAGCAGACGCTGCGCTGCGTCTGAAGCGCGATGAAGGGTTCCGGTGACGGGGCATATCGACAGGTTCACAGGCGCTCCGGCCAGCACGGGCGCGCTCGCCGACCCTCGTCGCTTGAGCCAGCCCCAGGAAAATCCGAGCTTTATCCGTCCTTGGCGCC
>JADGRE010000397.1 GCA_017881185.1 Pseudomonadota bacterium
GCCCCCAAGATGCTGCCGGTGTAAGCCAGCGCCATGATGTTGCCCGCCGGAGCGAAGAACAGGAACGTGATGGCCGGCCCGATGCCTGCGCCCTTGCGGAACCCGCACCGCCGTTGAGGAGTTTCAGCATGAGGTCCATGTCCGATTCTCGTTTCTTGGGCGTGTGCTTGGCGTAGGCATTGGATGGCCTGCTGGCTGCGGACGGCAATGGCAGCAGCCCCCCACACAGTGGCAGATACACCCGAACTCGCGTAGAGCTAGGTCGGGTCGGTAACCAGACGATACGCAACCTGAACGAACTAATCGGACTTGGCCTGCACCTCACAGCGTTGGTTGCTGCGATGGACATTCCCCACGAAAACGCCGCGTTGAATCGACTGCAGCCGCCTGGAGAGCGCGCGGGGCTGACACAGGAAGCAGCGCGCCAGCGGCTGAGCACGTACGGCCTGAACGAGATTACGCGTAGCGATGGGATCTCGCCTTGGGCAATCCTCGCAGGTCAGTTCAAGGGCGCGATGATCTGGCTGCTGGTCGGCGCGTGCGCGCTGTCGGCTGCGCTCGGCGAAACCAGTGACGCGATCGCGATCTTGGCGATCGTGACCATCAACGCTCTGGTCGGCTTCTTCCAAGAGTATCGTTCCGAGCGAGCAGTGCTGGCGCTGCGCTCGATGACGGCGCCGCGCGCACGCGTGTTGCGCGACGGCAGCACTCAGCTACTGCCAGCGGCCCAGGTCGTGCCAGGCGACGTGCTGCTCTTGGAAGCAGGCGACATCACAGCGGCGGATGCGCAGCTGATTGAAGCGCACGCGCTCACCGTGATCGAGGCCGCGCTCACCGGCGAAAGCATGCCGTCCGAGAAGAGCGTTGCACACGTTGCAGCTAACGCTCCACTCGCGGAACGCAGCGACCGTGTCTTCATGGGCACTGCGGTTGCGAGCGGCACCGGCATGGCCGAGGTCGTTGCGACCGGCATGCAGACGGAGCTGGGTAAGATCGCGGCCTTGCTCGCGACGACGACCGACGAGGCCACGCCGCTGCAGCGGCGCCTGGAGCAAGTGGGGCGCAAGCTGCTGCTACTCTGCGTTGGACTCGTCCTGCTGGTTGCGCTGCTCGGTGTGCTACGTGCTCGCCCCTGGCTCGAGGTGCTACTGACCGCGGTTTCGCTCGCCGTCGCCGCGGTCCCCGAAGGGCTGGCGGCTACGGTCACGATCGCGCTGGCCGTGGGCGTTCAACGCATGGCAAGGCGGCACGTGCTGGTTCGACACCTGACCTCGGTCGAGACGCTCGGCTGCACCACGGTGATCTGCACGGACAAGACCGGCACGCTTACCACCGGCGCGATGGCTGTGCGCGAGCTGTGGGGTGCAGACCAATCAAGCGTGCTGGCTGCGGCCGTTGCCTGCTCCGACGCCGAGCTCGGCAAGGACGGCGTGCCTGGGACCGGCGACCCCACCGAGCTCGCGATCCTCGCGGCCGCAGCCGAGCGCGGTATCGACCGCACGCGCATCGAAAGCGACAATCCACGGCGCGAGGTCCATCCGTTCGACTCCGAACGTAAGCGCACGTCCATTCTACGAGCTGATGGCAAGCTCTACGTCAAAGGCGCCGCCGACTTGCTCGTTCCGCTGTGCGTAAGCGGCGCCTCTGGCGCGTTGCAGGCCGAGACCGAGATGGCGGCCCGCGGCCTGCGCGTGTTGGCGGTTGCGGTCGGCGAGCAGGCGGAGGAAACCGAGTTGCAGCTGCTCGGTCTCATCGCCATGGCGGATCCACCGCGCGCCGAAGCCATCGAAGCCGTAAAGCAGGCACGCGCAGCGGGCATCCGCACCGTGATGATCACCGGCGACCATCCGGTGACCGCAGCCGCGATCGCTCGGGAGATCGGCATACTGCTCGCCGGAGAGGACGCGGTCGAGATCGTCCATGCGCGCGCCACGCCACAGCAGAAGCTGGACATCGTGCGCAAGTGGAAGCAGCGCGGTGAGATCGTGGCGATGACCGGCGACGGTGTGAACGACGCACCAGCGCTGCGCGAGGCCCACATCGGCATCGCGATGGGCAAGGCGGGCACGGAGGTTACGCGCGAAGCCTCGGACATGATCCTGACGGACGACAACTTCGCCAGCATCGTGGCCGCGGTGCGCGAAGGCCGCGGCGTGTACGACAACATTCGAAAGACGCTCGTGTACCTGCTCGCCGGCAACTCGGGAGAGCTGATGGTGATGCTGAGCGCGTCGCTGGTGGGCCTGCCGTTGCCTCTGCTCCCGCTGCAACTGCTGTGGATCAACTTGGTGACGGACGGCCTGCCGGCGCTCGCACTGGTCGCCGACCCACCCGACGCCGACGTATTGACGCGCCCGCCACGCAAAGCCGACGAGGCCATGCTCGGTCGCGTCGAGTGGCGGTTGATCATTTTCACCGGTCTCATCCAGACAGCCGTGACGCTCGGAGTGTTCGTATGGGCGTTGCGCGCTCGCGACCTCGAAGCGGCACGCAGCGAGGCTTTTACTGTGCTCGTGTTCGGCGAATTGTTCCGCGCCTTCGGCTCGCGCAGCACTGTGCGACACTTCTGGGAAGTCGGATTGCGATCCAATCTCGCCTTGGTTGGTGTGATCGCCGGCTCGAGTCTGGTGCAGATTGCGATTCACCACATCCCGTTCACGCAGAAGCTCTTCGGCCTGGGAACAATCTCGCTTGCGGACGGCGCGCTGTCGGTGGCGCTCGGGCTGATTCCTTTGTGTGCCGTCGAGATCTTC
>JADGRE010000055.1 GCA_017881185.1 Pseudomonadota bacterium
GGCTGCGCGCTCCACGCCGTGCCGATCACACCCTCGATCTGCAGGCAGTCGCGCGCCAGCTCCACGAGCTGCTCGCGATCGCGCTCCAAGCCAATCACCGTCAGCAGCACACCCGCAGCCTGCCCTGCACGCACTTCACGCACATCAAGCCCACGCAGCGGCAAACGCACGCTTTGCACCTTCTGCCGCAGCGCCGCGATCACGCCCGACAAGAGCGGCGACAACACCCGGCACCCCGGAATGTCCACCACATCATGCGTCCCCCGCGCATACAACCCAATCGCACCGCCAGGGGAAACCACCAACTTCGCCCGCGTCCGATACCCCGTGACAGGCACGGCCCCTGCGACCTCACCAACCTCGACCTCACTCAACGCGAGGTACGGACCAAACGCACCACGCACCAGCTCCCGCTTGCGCGTCAACTGCACCCCAACCGGCACCCGCAGCAGCGCACACCCGCCGCACCGAGCCCCATGCTCACACTCGACAACTTGATCAGTCACATACCCTCACCGCGGCAGCATGACCGGCCAGCGCACTGCCGAGACGAAAGGCCTTCGGGAGTGATGCCGAGCACGGACCCGCCGGACCGCGCGCAGGCATCACTCCCGGAGGCCGTTCAGCTTCAGCACAACCCTCTCGTCAGCAATCACGATGCCGACTGCAGTCGCGACAACTCCAGCTGATACGCCCGATGATTCAGTGCCGCCATGAACGCCTTCGCGCTAGCGGTCACCACATCCATATCCGTCGCCTGCCCGCGCGACACCAGCTGGTCGCCCGAGATCGCGATCGTCACCTGGCCCTGCGAGTCGGACCCGCTGCTCAGCGCGTCGATGTGGTACTCGGTCATGGTCACGTCTTCATTGCCCGTCGCCGCACGCAGGGCCTGCACCACGGCGTTCACCGGACCGTTGCCGCCGGCTTCTGCCGTGTGCTCCGTGCCGTCCACGCGCACCTTCACTCGTGCCCACGGCGCGACCTCGGTACCGCTGCGCGATTCGATCGAGACCAGCTCGTAGCGCACCGGCACGTTGAACACGTCATCTGCAACGAGCGCGGTGAGATCTTCGTCGTAGATGTTCTTCTTGCGGTCGGCCAGGTGCTTGAAGCGCTCGAACACCTGCTCGATCTGCGCGCCACTCAAGCGGTAGCCCAGCTCGTTCAAGCGATTGGCGAGCGCGGCGCGACCCGAATGCTTGCCCAGCACCATGCGCGACTCGGTCAAGCCGATGTCTTCGGGCACCATGATCTCGTAGGTGCGTCGGTCGCGCAGCATGCCATGCTGATGGATGCCCGACTCGTGCGCGAAGGCGTTGCGACCCACGATGGGCTTGCTCGCAGCCACCGGCAAACCCGTCACCTGACTCACCAGCCGGCTGACATTCATGATCTCGCGCGTGTTGATGCGCGTGTCGCAGCCGATCAGGTCTTTGCGAACCTTGAGCGCCATCACCAGCTCTTCGAGCGCCGCGTTGCCCGCGCGCTCGCCGATGCCGTTGACGCAGCACTCCACCTGTCGCGCACCGGCCATGATTGCCGCGAGCGAGTTCGCCACGGCCAGCCCCAAGTCGTTGTGGCAATGCGTGGACACGATGACGTCGCGCCGCGGCGAGGACCCGCCGCCGACAGAGGCGACCACACCCATGATCTCGGTCACGATGCGCGCGTATTCGTTCGGCATCGTGTAGCCGACGGTGTCCGGGATATTCAGCACCGTGGCGCCGCTCTCGATCGCGCACGCGAACACTTCCTTGAGGAAGCTGAGGTCGGTGCGCGTGGCGTCTTCGGCCGAGAACTCCACGCTCTTGGTGAGCGAGGCGCAGTGCTTCACGCCGCGCCGCACCTCTTCGAGCACCTGCGCCGGCGAGAGCTTGAGCTTGTGCTCCATGTGCAGCTTGCTGGTCGCGATGAACACGTGCAGACGCGGCTTCTTCGCCGCCGACACGGCCTTCCACGAGGCCTCGATGTCGGGCTCGCGCGTGCGGCACAGACCAGCCACTTCGCACTCGCTCACGACGCCCGCGATCTCCTGCACCGAAAGCAGCTCGCCGGGCGAGGCCGCAGGAAAGCCCGCTTCGATCACGTCCACGCCGAGCGCTTCCAGCTTACGCGCGATGCGCAGCTTCTCTTCCAGCGTCATGGTGGCGCCTGGCGACTGCTCGCCATCGCGCAACGTGGTATCGAAGATGCGTACATACTGCGCAGAGCCGCCGCGGACGGCCGAAGGCTGGTCCGCCGAATCGGCTGCTCCGCGGTCATGTGATTGGTTGTCCGCTGTCATGGGCCTGCCGCCTCTCTAAGCTTTCGACGCCGCGGCGACGGGGCGCGCGCTCGGGGTGCGGTCGCGCTTCTCGCTGCGCTCGCCTTGCGGCTGCACGTTGTCTTTGACGAGCTTGTACTCGAGCGCGTCGACCATGGCGTCCCAGCTGGCGTGGATGATGTTCGGGCTCACGCCGACCGTGTCCCAGACCTCTTCGCCATCGGTCGACTGGATGAGCACGCGCACCACCGAGCCGGTGCCGTCGCCGCTGCTGAGCACGCGGACTTTGTAGTCGACCAGACGCACGCTCTCGAGCGTGGGGTAGTAGCGGTCGATCTGTGAACGCAGCGCTTGGTCCATGGCGTGCACCGGGCCGTTGCCCTGCGCGCTGGCCTTCGCACGCTCGCCACCCACTTCGATCTCCAGGCTCGCGGTGGTGTCGTAGGTGTCGACGAGGCCCGAGTGGTCTTCCTCGATGCGCACGTTCACCGTCAGATCGCGCAAGCGGAAGTAGCGCGGCCGACGACCATACGCCTCGTCGACCATGAGCTTGAACGACGCAGCGGCGGTCTCGAACTGGTAGCCGCGGCTCTCCAGCTCTTTCAAGCGCGAGAGAATGGCGCGCGCTTCGGGCGACTTCGCGTCGAGCGTGAGGCCCAGCTCGCGCGCCTTCAGCTCGAGGTTGGCGCCACCCGAGAGATCCGACACCAAGATGCGACGCTCGTTGCCCACGGCAGCGGGCTCGATATGCTCGTAGGTGCGGCTGTTCTTCTTCACCGCGTCCACGTGCACGCCGCCCTTGTGCGCGAAGGCGCTCTGGCCCACGTAGGGCTGCTGCGTCCACGGCGCGCGGTTGGCGATCTCGTCCACGCTGCGCGACAAGTGCCGCAAGCCAGTCAGCTGCACATCCGTGATGCAGTCGATACCCATCTTCAGCTTGAGCGCCGGGATGATCGAGATGAGGTTGGCGTTGCCGCAACGCTCGCCATAACCGTTCACGGTGCCTTGCACCATGCTCGCGCCTGCGCGCACGGCGGCGAGCGTGTTGGCCACCGCCAGCTCGCTGTCGTTGTGCGTGTGAATGCCAAGGGGCGCCTTCACGTTGGCGAGCGCGTCGCGCACCGCAGCTTCGAGCACGTGCGGCAGCGCACCGCCGTTGGTCTCGCACAGCACCAAGAACGCGGCGCCACCGGCTTGTGCCGCACGCAACGCGGCCAGCGCGTACTTTGGGTCGTCGGCGTAGCCGTCGAAGAAGTGCTCGGCATCGAAGATCACTTCGTCCACGCGCGCCTTCAGGTAGCGCACGCTGTCTTCGATGAGCTCGAGGTTCTCTTCGGGCGTGATGCGCAGCGCGTCGGTGACGTGCAGCTTCCAACACTTGCCGAAGATGGTGATGGTGGGCGTGCCCGCCTGCAGCAGCATCTGCAGGTTGCTGTCTTGCTCGCAGCGAATGCCGGCGCGGCGCGTGGACCCGAACGCACTGAGCTTGGCGTTCTTGAGCTGCAGCGTGCGCTTGGCTTCGTCGAAGAACGCCTCGTCGCGCGGGTTGCTACCCGGCCAGCCACCCTCGATGTAACGAATACCGAGATCGTCGATCAGGTGGGCAATCTGTAGCTTGTCCGCCACCGAGAGCTGCACGCCCTCGCCCTGGGTCCCGTCACGAAGACTGGTATCATATAGGATAACTGTCACGACTTAACCGTTTTCTAAGGCCATTTCGGCGCCTTGCCAGCTAGCTACGGTACGGCATGGCCGAGCGGCCCAACATAATGGGCGCGCTGTGATGGATCAAGTTGACCGCAGAGCAGGCAATTAGCTCGCGCGGCGTGCCCACAAAGCGCGGCGTGCGGTCTCGATGAGGGCGGCGCTCACTACCAGCAAGCCCAGATGCTTCACCAGGAACAGCGGTGCGGCGTCGGGGCGCAAGTCGAAGAGCTGTGCGCCGTGCATGCCGGTGAATGCGGCGTACGTGCCGGCGCCGAGCGTGAGCACGCAACCCAAGTGTAGTGCGGGCACGAGAGTTTTCGGTGCCGAGGTGGCGTCGAGCTCGGGCATCAGCCGACCGGCGGCGAAGATCAGCAAGCCGAGCCAGAGCGCGGTCTCGCGCAGCGCTTGTACCGGGCCCGGCACTACGCCGACGTACAGCGCCGAGCCTGGTGCTTGCGTCGCGAACACTTCCCACGCGCCCGCCAGCGCTGCCAAGAGCAGCGCCGCACTGGCCAGACGCAGTGTGGCCCGAGCGCTTGGCGAAGAGTGCACCACGAACGGCTGTTTATCCCAACGCGCCGTGGTTCTCAAACCGGAGCAGCAGGCGCGGGCGGCCGCAGACTGCCGCGCGCTGGCCTCACGAACCTGGCCGAGCGTGCCGGGCTTTGCTACACCGGCGCCCATGCTCGACCTGCGCTACGTGGTGGAACATCTGGATGACGTGCGTGCTGCGCTCGGACGCCGCGGTGAAGCCGCCAAGCAGAGCCTCGGGCCCATTGCGGCGCTCGCCGAGCGACGCTCCAACGTGATGGGTCGGCTGCAGGCGCTGCGCGAAGAGAAGAACGAAGCCAACGCCGCGATGGCGAAGCTCGACAAGCAGGGCGACGAGTTCAAGGCGCGCCGCGAGTCGCTCAAGCGCATCTCCGACGAATCCAAGCAGCTCGAGGCCGAGGAGCGCGAGGTACAGACCGCGCTCGAGACGGCGCTGTTGCTCGTGCCGAATCTTCCCGCGCCGGGCATCCCCGACGGCCAGAGCGCGGACGACAACCGCGAAGTACGCCAGCACGGCGTGAAGCCAGCGCTGAGCTTCAAGCCCAAGGAGCACGTCGACCTGGGCGTGGCGCTCGGCATCCTGGACTTCGATCGCGGCGCCAAGCTCAGCGGCGCACGCTTCTCGGTGCTCAAGGGCGCCGGTGCGCAGCTGGAACGCGCGCTCATGATGTTCATGCTCGATCTGCACACGCGCCAGCACGGCTACACCGAGATCTGGCCACCGGCGCTGGTGAACGACGAGAGCCTGCGTGGCACGGGCCAGCTGCCGAAGTTCGCGGGCGACCTGTTTCGCATCGCTCCCGACTGGCAAGACGGCATCGCGCCAGCTGACAAGCCCGATGCACCGCGACGCGAGCTGTACTTGATTCCAACGGCAGAAGTGCCGCTGACCAATCTACATCGCGACGAGATCCTAGAGGGCGAAACGCTGCCCATCAAGTACACCGCGTACACGCCGTGCTTTCGCTCCGAAGCCGGCAGTTACGGCAAAGACACGCGTGGCTTGATCCGCCAACATCAGTTCGACAAGGTGGAGCTGGTGCGTTTCGAGCGCGCAGAACATGCCGAGGCCGCACTCGAGGAGCTGACCGGCCACGCCGAAGAAGTGCTGAAGCGTCTGGGCTTGCACTACCGCGTGATGGAGCTATGCGCGGGCGATCTCGGCAACGGTTCCAAGCGTTGCTACGACCTCGAGGTGTGGCTACCGGGACAAGATGCCTACCGGGAGATCTCCAGCTGCTCGTGGTTCGGTGACTTCCAGGCGCGTCGCGCGCGCATTCGCTACCGCGAGAAACAGGGCGACAAACCACAGTTGGTGCACACGCTCAATGGCTCGGGCCTGGCGATCGGGCGTACCCTGGTGGCGATCCTGGAGCAGTATCAGCAAGCCGATGGCAGCGTGTGCGTGCCGACGGCGCTCGTGCCGTACATGGGCGGCTTGGAAGTGATCCAGTGATGTGCTGATTCGGGGGTCCGAAGGTTGCCTAAGCTCGTCATCGATCACGCCGTACCGCTTGCACCGCTGACCAGCTTCGAGCTTGGCGGCAACGCGCAGAGCTTCGCGCGCATCGAAGATCGAGACACGCTGCTGGAGGCGCTGCGCTGGGCAGCGGACCGGTCGTTGCCCGTGACCGTGCTCGGTGGCGGCAGCAACGTGGTGGTGAGCGATCGCGGCGTGTCGGGTCTTGTGCTGCAGATGGCGATCGGGGGCGTGAGCTTCACGGCCGAGCACGCGGGTGTGGTGCAGCTGCGCGCGAGCGCGGGCGAACGCTGGGACGAGCTGGTGGCGCAGAGCGTGGCGCGCCAGCTCGCCGGGCTCGAATGCCTCTCGGGAATACCGGGCCTGCTGGGCGCGACACCCATTCAAAACGTGGGCGCTTACGGGCAAGAGGTCGCGGACACCATCGTGTCGGTGGAAGTGCTCGATCGCGCCACGCTCGGCCTGCGCGAGCTCACGCCGGCGCAGTGCGCGTTCGCGTACCGCAGCAGTGCGTTCAAGGCGCAACCAGAAGCCCATGTCGTGCTCGGCGTCACTTTCGCGCTGCGCGCGCACGGCGCCCCCACATTGCGCTATGCCGAGCTGCAGTCGGCGCTGGCCGTCGGAGCGCAAGCACCGAGCCTGCAAACCGTGCGCGACACGGTGCTGGCGTTGCGCCGGAACAAGTCCATGGTGCGGGGCGCGGACGACGAGAACCGTCGCAGCGCCGGCTCGTTCTTCACCAACCCGATCGTCACGGCCGAGCAAGCCCAGCGCGTGGTACACTGCGCGCTGGAGCGCAAGCTCGTGAGCGACTCGGCGGCCGTGCCGCGTTACCTGCAACCGGACGGCCGCGTGAAGCTGGCCGCGGGTTGGCTGATCGAAAACGCCGGTGTGCACAAGGGCATGCGACGCGGCCACTTCGGCGTGTCGAGTCGGCATGCGCTCGCTCTGGTGCACCATGGCGGCGGCAAGAGCGAGGAGCTCGTTGCGCTCGCGCGCGAAGTGAAAGCACGCGTGCACCAGGCGTTCGGCGTGACGCTCAGCGTGGAGCCGGTATTTCTGGGCTGGGCGGAAGATCCGATGACCGTGAGCCATGCAGAGTAAGGCGGCGGGTCGAAATAATCCTGCCAAGACCGGTCGTGACTGCGGAGTGCACTCGCGAGCGCGCCCGGAGAAAAATCCGCAGGAATAGCAGAGCTATTTCGAGGAATTTTTCGAGGACGAAAGCCGCGAGGGCGCCCGCAGGCATGGCCGCAGCTGGCAGGATCATTTCGACCCGCCGCCTAGGCGCCAGCGATGAAGCGCGCGTCCCTGCAGCATCCGTGGGTCCGGCCGGCAAGCGCTGAGCTGCCTTTGCAGCGTGCGCTGCGAACGCACGCGCTGCGCTCAAGTCTTGTCGCCGCTCGCCTGCGCGGCCGAGGCGTCGCCGTACATCGACTCGGCGATCTTGTACGCGCTGGTTTCCAGCTGCGCGAGCGCATCACGAATCGCGATGGCGTCGCCCGCACCACCGATCAGCTCGCGCAAGTACGTGATGTCCGTACGCACCTGCTCGATGATGCCCTTGTCCACCAGCTCGGCGCACTCTTCGGCCGCACGCTCGCTGGTGTAGAGCAGCGCCTCGGCGTTGTTGCGCAGCTCGGCGAGCTCTTTGCGCTTGGTGTCGCTCTGCTTGAACTTGTCGGCGGCCTCGACAATCTTGCTGATCTCGTCCTGGCTCAAGCCGCTCGAAGCCACTACCTTCACGGCCTTCTCGCGACCTGTGCCGAGATCTTTCGCTGACACGTGCAAGATGCCTTCGGCGTCGATGTCGAAGTTCACCTGGATCTGCGGCAGACCGCGCGGCGCCGGCGGGATGTCCGTGAGCTCGAACTTCGACAACGTCTTGTTGTCGGCGGCCATCTCGCGCTCGCCTTGCAAGACGTGGATGGGCACGAAGGGTTGATTGTCGACGCTGGTGGTGAAGACCTCGCTCTGGTGCGTCGGAATCGTGGTGTTGCGCTCGATCAGCTTGTAGAACACGCCGCCGCCCGTCTCCACGCCTAGCGACAGAGGCGTGACGTCGAGCAGCAGCACTTCCTCGACCTCGCCGCCGAGCGCGGCGCCCTGAATGGCGGCTCCGATGGCCACGACCTCGTCGGGGTTCACGCCCTTGTGTGGCACCTTTTGGAAGAAGTCTTGGACGCGCTTTTGCACCAGCGGCATGCGCGTCATCCCGCCCACCAGGATGACCTCGTGGATGTCGCCGATGGAGAGGCCCGAATCTTGGAGCGCTTGCTGGCACGGACCGAGCGTGCGCTCGACCAGGTCTTCGGTGAGCAGCTCGAGCTCGTTGCGCTTGAAGGTGGTCACCAAGTGCTTGGGACCGGAAGAATCAGACGCGATGAACGGCAAATTGATCTCGGTCTCGAGCGACGACGACAGCTCATGACGCGCGCGCTCGCTCTGCTCCTTCAAGCGTTGCAGCGCAATGCGGTCTTGCAGGAGATCGATGCCGGTCTCCTTCTTGAACTTGGTCGCGAGGAAGTCGATGACGGCGTTGTCGAAGTCTTCGCCGCCCAAGTGCGTGTCACCTGCCACAGCGCGCACGCTGAAGACGCCGTCGGAAATCTCCAGCACCGACACGTCGAAGGTGCCTCCGCCCAAGTCGTACACCACGATGCGCTCGCTGCCCTTGCTCTTCTTGTCGAAGCCGTAGGCGATGGCGGCGGCCGTGGGCTCGTTGATGATGCGCTTGACGTCGAGCCCGGCGATCTGGCCTGCGGCCTTGGTGGCGTTGCGCTGCGCGTCGTCGAAATAGGCCGGGACGGTGATCACCGCTTCGGTGATGCCGGTGCCGAGGTAGCTCTCGGCGATGGAGCGCATGGTGTCGAGCACCATGGCGGAGATCTCGGGCGGGCTGTAGACGTGCTCGCGCACATCGACAGCGGCATCGCCGTTGGGCTGTGCCACGACCTTGTAAGACACGTGCTCGATGACGCGCTGGGTCATGGGCGCGTCGTACTTCTGGCCCATCAAGCGCTTGATGCCGTAAATGGTGTTCTCGGCATTCGTGACGGCCTGGCGCTTGGCGACCTGGCCGACGCGCCGCTCACCCGTTTCGGTGAAGCCGACGATCGACGGCGTGGTGCGCGCGCCCTCCGTGTTGGGAATGACGACCGGCTCGCCGGTTTCGATGATGGCCACGCAACTGTTCGTGGTCCCTAGATCGATCCCGATGATCTTGCTCATTCAGCCTTTCCCTCGCCACTGCCTGGAGCGGACGTCCCGGTTGGGGTGTCGATGGCAGCATCCGTTGTGCTCGTGGCTGTAGCCGGTGCAGCCGGTGGATCCGCGGGCTTCACGGGCTTGCGCGCGACTACGACCATGGCGGCGCGCAACAGGCGCTGACCCACGAGGTAACCCGGCACCACCTCGGTGAGGATCGTCCCGGGCGCGTGCTCGTCGGTTTCCTGCTGCTGAATGGCTTCGTGCAGATTCGGATCGAAGCGCTGGCCGACCGTGGCGATGCGGTTGAGGCCCATGCGTTCTGCCGTGTCTTCGAAGAGCTTGAGCACCATCTTCACGCCTTCGACGACAGACGCGATGGTCTGCGCGCTGTCGGCGGCCGCCACGGCGCGTTCGAGGTTGTCGAACACCGGCAAGACTTCTTTGATGGCGTCGTCTTTGCCACGCAGTCGCGCGTCTTCGATCTCGCGGCGTGCGCGCTTGCGGAAGTTGTCGAAGTCCGCGGCCGTGCGCAGCAGCTGGTCGCGCAGTTGGTCGCGCTCCGCTGCGATGGGCTCGAGCTTGGGCGCGGCATCGGGTGCGGGCGCGGCGACCGCGCCCACCGCGGCGACGGCGTCGGCCGGCGTGCTCGGCGTGGCGCCCGGCGAATCAGCGGGAGGGGAGTTTTCGTTGGGGATGTTCACGGATAATTTCCGAGCGGACACGGGATACATCGAAGCAGGGTCGAAGAAGGGTACAGGGCAGGATAAACCGGCCTTGGTCAGCAGAACAACTCAGTATTCCGGGGGCATGTGCGAGCTGGTTGGTAACTGCAACGCCCGCGACGGTGCTGCCAAGCGGTCATGAACGGATAGCACCCACATGCCAGCCGGGCACGCAAGCCACCCAGCCTGACCGGGCGGCTCGTCACACGGGTTGAGCCGGCGCACGAGCCGAGCTACAGCAGCGGTCCCAATCGATGCCGACGAGTGCTCCATATTGGACAGCCGGCGTGTATGGCGTGCTGGCGGCGCTGACCATCCTGCTCGGCGGCGGGCTCGTGGGCCAGACACGCAGGCTTGCAGAAGCGTCCCGCAACGCGCTGGCAGCCGTGGGGGCGGGCTTCCTGGTCGCACTCGGCTTGCTCGGCGCGCTGCCGGAAGCGGTCGAGCATGCGGACGGCGCCCTGGTGCCGCTGCTGCTCGCGGCAGGCTCGCTCGCCGCGATGCTGCTCGTGCATCGCTTCGGTCACGGCCACGCTCGGGGCCACAGCGGCGAACATGGACACGCACACGGCCATGCACAGCCTGCAGATCATGCTGGACATACGCCGGTCGGGCACGCGCCCGACGACGCGCCCGAGCTATCGGCGCACGACACGCGTCTGGCGATTGCCGGTCTCACGCTGCACTCACTGCTCGACGGCGTCGCGGTAGGCGCTGCGCTCGCGACCCACCGCGAGCTCGGTGTGCTCGTGGGCGTGTGCGTGCTCCTGCACAAGGTGCCCGAAGGCGCGACGGCCGCGGCGCTCACCTATGCCGGTGGTGGGGAAACACGCGTCGCCAAGCGCAACGTCGCCATCGTCGCGGCGGCATCGCTGATCGGCAGCGCCGCCGTGTTCACCGCGGGCCCCACGCTCTCGTACGCGCTCGCCGTCACCGCAGGTGTGACCTCCGGCGTGGGCATCGGCATCGCCACGCACTTGCTGCGGCGCGACGCAAGCAAAGCGCTGGCAGGTGTGGTCGGCGGCGCGTTGATCTTCGCGCTCAGCGAGTGGTTGCTCCACCGCTAAGTTGTTCAGTGAACAGCGCGTGCGTGCGCCGAAACTGGACCGCATGCGTGCGTGTATTGCAGATTGCCGACATGAGCGAAGCAAGCTCGCCGGTGTGGCTCTTACCTTTTGGCCTGCTCGTGTTCACGATCGTGGCGGTGCCGCTGCACATCCTCGACAGCCAAGGGTTGCCGCGCTACCGCGCGCTGCGCACGGAGCTCACGCGCATTCGCGACGACAACGAGCAAGCGCGACGCGAAGTGGAACGCCTCGGGCGCGAGGTCGAGCACCTGCGCAGCGATCCGCAAGCGGTCGAGCACATCGCGCGCGACGAGCTGGGCATGGTTCGCAAGGACGAGCTGGTCTTCCAGTTCAGCCAGTGAGCAGCAGCTCGCAGCTGCCCCGCGTGCCGCTGAGCTGCACCGCTTTTTTTGACGCACGGGCCTGGCCTCCCTTATGTGGTGACTAGCCCCGATGACGACGCTAGTTCAGGCCGCTTTGACCGTTCGCAAAGGGGCCCGCGCCTCGTTCGGACATGTGACGGCGCTCGCTGTCGCCGTGCTGGTCGTCTTGGGCGTGTTCCGCGATCGTCAGGCGCTCGGGATCGAGCACGCGGTGGTGCTCGGCGCGTGGCTCGTGGTGTTCGGCTCGCGTGCGCACGCACGCATCAACGCGCGCGGCAAGGACAGCCAACGCAACGCCGAGAGCTGGTTCGATCTGGAGCAGGGCTTGCTCGTGCTGGCTGCGACGCACGCCGGGCTGCAAACGCTGGGCGGTCTGATGTCGCCGCTCTACCCGGTGCTGTACGTGCTCATCGCGTTCACGACCGCGTTCTCCGAGCGTCGCGTCGGCCGCAGCCTCGTGCTCTTCGCGCTGGTGTTCGAGGCCCTGCTGTACTTCGTCACCGAAGGCCACCGCGATCCCAAGCCCTTCGCGCTGCACGCCATCTTCCTCACGCTCTTCGGCTTGATCAACGTGATCTTCACGCAGGCCGAGCTGCAGCGCGTACGCCTGGTCACCAGCCGCGAGCGCGAGCAAGAGAAGCGCCGCGTGCAAGACGACGCGCGTTTGTTCCGCTTGGCCACCACGCCCACGCAAGCGCCCGAGCGCGACGACGACAAGCTCTTTCGAGGCAGCGTGGAAGAAGTGCATCAAGCGCTCTTCTTCAACCTGGAGTTGCTCAAGCGCACCCTCGGCCTGCACACGGCCGTGCTGCTCTTGCGCGACGAAAACGACAGCAAGCTGCGCATCGTCGAGATGGTCACCGACAGCGACGACATCCAGGACGGACCGTTTTCGCCGGGCGAAGGCGCCGTGGGCGCGTGCTACCAGCGCGGCATCGTGATGAACCTGGAGCATCTGCGGCCGGGCTATTCGGGGCTCGGCTACTACCGTGGCCCGGTGCCGGTGCGCTCGTTCGTGGCGGTGCCGGTGCGCGAGGGCGGTCAGACGCTGGGCGCGCTGTGCGCCGATCGGGTGGACGATCGGTCCTTCACTCCGGCGGAAGAGCAAACGCTGGCAGGCGCCGTGGAGCACCTCTTACGCGCACTCGAGAACGAGCGCGTGTTCGTGCAGCTCGAACGCAGCAAGCGCGAGCACACCGTGCTTTACCAAGCGTCTCAAGCGCTGGGCGCCGCGCTCACGGAGCACGCCGTGCTCGACGCCGCCCTCACGGCCGCGCAGCAGATCGTGCCCTACGACTTCGCGGCCGTTACGCACTACGACACCGAGACCGGCCAGCATTCGATCCGCCGCGCCATCGGCGAAGGCGCCGAACAGCTGTCGAACCTGAGCTTCCGCGACAACACCTCGCTGACCGCGATGGCGGTACAAAATCGCCACTATTTGCCGTACCGCGGCGACTTCGACAGCCAGAGCCAGGTCGTCTACACGCGCAACACCAGCTTGGCGGGCATGCACTCGTTGCTCATCGTTCCGCTGCTCGTGCGCGACGTGGCCATCGGCACCTTCGCGCTGGCCGCGCGGCGCCGCGATGCCTTCAGCCACCAGGTGCGACCGGCGTTGCAGGTGCTGGCGAACCAAATGGCAGTAGCGCTCTCGAACGCCGCATCGGTTGCGCGCCTCGAAGAGCTCGCGACCACCGACGGGCTCACCGGCTGCTACAACAAGCGCCACTTCAACGACGAGCTCAAGCAGCGCCTGCAGGCCGCGCAACGCTTCGGCCGCAAGCTCTCGCTGGTGATCGCCGACATCGATCACTTCAAGGTCGTCAACGACACCTACGGTCATCACACGGGCGACGTCGTCATCAAGGAGCTCGGAGCGATCTTGCGGCGCCTCAAGCGCGAGACCGACGTGGTGTCGCGCTTCGGTGGCGAAGAGTTCTGCATTCTGTGCGAAGAGACCGATACGCAAGGCGCCAAGCTGCTCGCAGAGCGCGTGCGCCAGGAGCTGGCCGACACGGTCTTCGAGACCGAGCTCGGCAAGCTCAAGGTCACCTGCTCGCTCGGCGTCGCCACCTTCCCGCTGGATGCGCCGGACAAGCAGGCGCTGTTCAACGCCGCCGACAAGGCGCTGTACGCGTCCAAAAAGGGCGGGCGCAACCAGGTCTGCTCGGCGTAGCCAGGGCCGAAACGCGCCAGTCGGTGCAAGGCGTTAGGGGCTTTCGCTCCGGGCGCTCATGATATAATATTGCAATCATGACGGACTTCCGGACCCTGGAACGGGTCGTGGCCGCGGCTGAGCCCCCGACCATGACGAAATCTCACGCGATATCATGAACTTGGAGTCGGAAGAACAGCTGGGATCGAGCTCCGTGGCACCTCCCGCCAAGAAGCCTGACGACACGCCGCCCCAAGGGCTTGCTTGGGGCGAGTCGGCAGGCCGTGCGCAGCTCCGACGCCCGGTGGTGCGTGGCGCGTCGGAAGAGCTTCGCGGGCTGTTCGCGGGGCCCTTGCCGAGCAACGCCGGCTCGGTCTCGGCGCTCATGCCGCCGCCACCGCCTGCGGGCGCGGGCGCTACCGGCGAAGACCCCGTGGCGCAGCTGTTTGCGACCGACACCTTGGTGGCCGCACCGCCGATCGCACCGGAGCACCCGAGCGAGGCCGAGCTGTCGCAGCAGCAAGCCTCACAAGAGGGCGACCTCCTGCACGACAGGCTTCAGACTGCTGTGGCCGCAGCGCCGCCGTCAGCTGCAACCAAGACTCGGCTGGGGCACGCGCCCGCGACACCTGCCGGCAAACCCACGCCGAAGGCCACCTTGGTCGGCATCGCACCGGGTGCAGCACCGCCCGCGCAAGCGCGAGCGAGCGAGGCGCAAGTCGAAGACACCCTGGAGCTCGAGGCGGTCGAGGAACTGCCGTCGGCCAAGCCGGCCTTGCGACATTCCGCCGAGCGTGGCCGCAGCAGCACACCGAACGTGGGCGCCGGGCACGCCAATAGCGATCGGCTTTCGCCGCCGATAGCTGCACCCAAGACTCGCGCAAAATCGGGTCGGCGTGTGGAACCGCCGCCACCTCCACCGGCGCAGAAGGCGTCCGTCCTGCGAATGATCGCCACGGGCGTCGGTGTGGTGGTCGCAGGTCTCGGCGTGGCGTATGCAGGGGCTTGGCTCGGCTTCTACGATCTCGCACCGGAAGCGCGCGCGATCGTGGGCAACCAGCGCGGCTTGCGCGGCAACAACACGACGGTGGCAGCAGCCGTGGCCGCGCCCGCACCCGCCGCCAAGCCAATGGAGACAGTGAAGCCAGCCGCGGCGGCTGTGGCTGTGGCAACACCCGCGACGCTGGCGGCGGCCAAGCCAACTGCGACGGCCGCACCCAAGCTTGCGACCAAGCCTGCGGCGCCCGCTGCGCTCCCTGCCGCAGCGCCGGCGCCGAAGCCGATGGCTGCTGCGATCGTGGCTGCTCCGCACGCCATCGTGCCGGCGCCGCAGGCCGCTGTGCCTGCGCTTGCGCCTGCGTCCAAAGCTGCCGTGGTGACGGCTGCACCTTTGGCACCCGCCGCGCCACCACTGCCAACCTCCGGCGATGCCGAGCAGCTGACGGCGGCGGCCCGCGCGCGCCTCACCGGCCACGACGCCCAGGGCGCCGAGACCCTCGCTCGCCGGGCGCTCGACCAGGACCGCGACGACCACCACGCGATGGAAGTGCTGGCGCAGGCCTTGCTCGACCAGCACCGCGCAGCCGAAGCGCTCAAGTACGCCGAGCTGATCATCAAGAAGCGCCCCAAACGGGCGGCCTATCGCGTGCTCGAGGGCGACGCCAAGCTGCAGCTCGGCGACCAGGAAGGCGCCCGCAGCGCGTTCGAGCAGGCGCTGACCCTCGACCCGAACAACAGAAGCATCCAGCACCGGCTGGGCATCTGAGCCGCGCCGTTTTCTTGACGGCGGCGCGCGCACGCGATCAACATCCGGCATGCGTAGCGTACGCCCGGCCTTGGTTTTGTCTGCGTGGGTCTTGTCTGCGTGCCTCGGTCTGCTCAGCGGTTGCCTCGGCGACATGAGCCCGGGACGCAAGATCGGCGACACCGTGCACGACATGAACGACCAGGCGCGCTGGGGACGGCTCGGGGATGCCGCGCAGTACGTGGAACCCACGTTCCGCAACACCTATCTGAACAACCACCGGCTGTGGGGCTCGGCCGTGCAGCTCGCCGACGCCGAGGTGGTGCACGTGCAGATCGCGCCAGGCGCCGAGAACGCGGTCGCGTTCGTGAGCTACAGCTGGTACGGCACAGACACCATGACCTTGCATCAGTCGGTCGTGCGGCAGCGTTGGGCCGCAAAGGGCCAGAGCTATGCGCTCATGAGCGAGGTCGTGGTGCAAGGCGACCCGCAGCTCTTGGGCACCAAGGGCGACGTGACGAGCACCGACGCCGCGCCGATCTCGCTGCTCAACCAGTAGCGCGCGCAACGCGCGCGTGCGTGGCGGCTAATCGATGCCGATCGCGGCCCGCACACGGTCGAGGGTACGACGCGCGACCACGCGGGCCTTGTCGGCGCCGGCTTCGAGCACGCCGTCGAGCTGCTTGGGATCGGCGCGCAGCGCCTGGTAGCGCTCGCGCAGCGGTGCCAGTTGCGCTTCGAGCACTTCGTAGAGCTCTTGCTTGGCGTGACCCCAGCCATAGTTGCCGGCGCGCAGCTTGACAGCGAGCTCGGCCTGTTGCGCAGGCGTAGCCACGAGCTTGTACAGATCGTAGACCAGTGCGCCCTCGGGCTCTTTGGGATCTTCCATGGGCGTCGAGTCGCTCTTCACCTTCATGATCGCGCTGCGCAGCGCCTTGGACGGCAGGAAGAGCGGAATGGTGTTGCCATAGCTCTTGCTCATCTTGCGGCCGTCGAAGCCCGGTACCGTGGGCGCTTCGGTCACCACCGGTTGCGGCACCACGACCGTGCCTTCGCCGTACAGGTGATTCATGCGCACCGCGATGTCGCGCGCCAGTTCCAGGTGCTGCTTCTGGTCCAGGCCTACCGGCACGATTTCACTGTCGTACAGGATGATGTCCGCCGCCATCAGCAGCGGGTAGTTGAAGATGCCGGCGTTCGGCGAGTCGCCGCCGGCCAGCGCGTCTTTGTAGGCGTGTCCGCGTTCCAGCTGACCGGTCGCCACGATACAGGCGAAGACCCACATCAGCTCGAACACTTCGATGACCGCGGACTGCCGGAACAGCAGCATCTTGTCCGGATCGAGGCCGCAAGCCAGCCAACTGGCGGCCACGTCGCGTACGTTCTCGCGCAGGGCGTTGGCGTCGCGCTGCGTGGTGAGCGCGTGATAGTCGGCGATGAAGTAGATGCAGCGGTAGTCGGCCGCAAGCGCCAGCGCCGGCCGAATCGCGCCCAGGTAGTTGCCCAGGTGCACGGAGCCGCCGTCCTGCACGCTGACCGCGCTGCCCGTAGGCTTGATGCCAGTGAGTGAGACTTTCTGCGGGTGGGTCATGGCGATGCCGGCTCCGGGGCGGGCTGTAGCGCAGCGCGCGGCGGAAGGGAAGATGCGCGGTTGCTGGCAAACGGGGCGGCGGGGGACGATCCGCTTGCGAGACTGATCATTCATCGCAACTTGCCGGGGCGAGCAACCGCGTCGTCGTCAACCGACAACACGTGCAGCGACGAGTCGCGCCGTCGGCTCACTCAGCCAGCGCCCCGGCAGCTTGCGATTATGATGGAGGAACCGTTCGCCACGATCTCGTTCCCTTGCGCCCAACCTGGACCTCTTGCTACGACACACCCATGTCGCGACCGTTTCGAATTCTAGGCCTGCAACAGATCGCCGTCGGTGCTGCGGACAAGCAGAACCTCCGCAAGCTCTGGGTGAACATTCTGGGCTTGTCGGTCGTCGGCAACTACCGCAGTGAAAAAGAGAACGTCGACGAGGACATCGCCGTGCTCGGCAAGGGCCCGACCAAGGTCGAAGTCGACCTGATGCAGCCGGTCGATCCGGACAAGCGCCCCAAGGTGCACGACCCGGCGCTCAATCACATCGGGCTGTGGGTCGACGATCTGGCGGCGGCCGTGAAGTGGCTGGGCGAGCAAGGCGTGCGCTTCACGCCGGGCGGCGTGCGAAAGGGCGCGGGCGGTTTCGACGTGTGCTTCATTCACCCCAAGGGTGACAGCGCAGCGCCGCTGGGCGGCGAAGGCGTGCTGATCGAGCTGGTGCAAGCACCACCGGACGTGATCGCGGCTCTGGGTTGAGTGCGCGTTGAGCACTTCGCGGGCTGACGCGTCAGGGCTTGGGCTGGTTCGCCGTGAGCTTCGGGGCATCTGCCGTTGCAGCTGACGGTTGTGCGAGCAGCTCTTGGGCCATGGCGAACTCGTAGAAGCTCACCATCTGGCTGTCGACCACCTGGCTGAACAACACGCGGGCACCGGCGCTGTCGCCCACGGCCAGCCTGCGCGAGCCTTCGTAGAATGCAGCTTCGGTGCGCTCGCCGGCGGTGGTCGCTTGGTCGACCAGCTGCTCGTAGCTCAACTCACCCGCGCCGAAGCGAGCGAGCTTGGCCGACCAGCCTTCGCCGCTGCGGAAGCTCTCGAACACCTCGCTCGCGTCGGCGTCTTGCGGCTGCCCGCTGCGGCCACTGATGGCGCGCAGCCAGAGCGCAAAGTACACGCGCCACTCGGCGTCGAGGCCGGCTTGATTCTGCGCGGCATGGAAGACGTCGTGGGCGAATGCGGCGTCGGGCGAGCTCACCACCAGATAGGCGAGGATGGTGGCGTAGGTCTCGCGCGCGGCGGGCGCGGCGTCCATGGCGCGCACAAACGCTTGCTTGGCCTCGGCGACGCGACCGAGCCGACCGAGCAACACGCCACGGCGCAGCTCGGCTGGACCCAGCTGGCGCGCACGCAGACCCGACAGCTGCGCATCCCAGCTCGCAAGCGCCTTCTGGTACGAGGCCGTCGCCTGGTCGGCTTTGCCGGCCGCACGCAGCGCGTCGCCGCTGCGCTCGAGCAACTCGGCGCGCTGACGCTCGACGTCAGGTGCGTCGGTCCCGAGCGCCTCGAGCGCGTGTTGGTATTGGTCCACGGCTTCGGCGGCGCGACCGGTGCGCTCTAGCAGCAAGCCCAGATGCAAGCGGGTCGCGACGCTGGCACGCGCCTGCAAGCTCTGATTGAAGTACTGCTCGGCGTCCTTGGCGTGACCCGCGTTCATCTGCGCTTCGCCGATGGCGCTGTACAAGTCTTCCGGCGCGACGGGCGGCGGGTTCTTGGGCCAACGTCGCATGCGCTCTTGCATGATCTCGGTGGCGCGGTGCGCGACCGCGTCGGTGTTGTTGGCCTGGGCGCTGAGCTGGCCCTGATCGATGAGGCCTTTGAGCACTTCGAGGATCTCGTCGTACAGCGCGCGCTCTTCGGGCACGAGCGCGATGGCGTCGGCGTACCAGGCCAGCGCGCCTGCGTAGTCGTTCTCGGTGGCGCTGATGCGCGCCAGGCACTGCGGGAAGCGTGCGTCATCGCGGTGCGCACGCAGACCCGACAAGCACAGCGCGCGCGCGACATCGGGGCGGCCACCTTCGAGATACGCGCGCGACAGATCGAGCTCGGCGCCCGCGCCCTCGGAGCCGTCTTCGCTGGTGCTCTGCAGCACCTCGACCAAGCGCTGTTCGAGCCCGCCCGTGCCACCGAGCGCCTTCACCTGCGTGAGCGCCGTGGCGGTATCGCCGTGCCGTAGGAACACCGCCGCGACACTCAACGCGGTGCGTTGCACGCCCTGGAACACCGACTGGCTGAGCGGGACTTGTTCCTCGCTCGACTGAAACAGCTTCACGAGCGCGTTGCGCCGGTCGAGGTAGAGCTTCACCAGCATCGCGAGCACCTCGGGCGTGGGCGTGAGCCGCGCGTGCTCTTCCCAGGCTTCCACGAGCCCGGCGAAGTTCTCGAGTGGCCCGCTCATGTCGGCGCGTGCATCGAAGCCCCAGCGCACGAGCCTCTCGTAGCGCTCGCCGGCTGCCGCGTCGTCGGGATGCGCGAGCTTGAGCAGCAAGAGGCCCGACAGCACGCGCGCTTCGTCGCCGCGCGGCGAACCCTTGCTCACGAGGTAGCCCGCCAGGCGCGACAGGCCATCGGGAAACGCATGCGCGGCCAGCTCGTCGGACGAATACAGCTCGGTGATCTGCGCGAGGTGGGAGACAGCGTCGTCGTAGCGGTCGGCCGCGATGGCCGCGTCGCCCTTTTCGAGCAGGTAGGCGGCCAACCGTTCGCGCAGCGCGCCGCGCTCAGGCGCCTGCACGTCGAGCCGCACGAACGCCCGGGCGATCTCCGGAAAGGTGGCGTCGGTGACGACCGCCGGCAGCGGCAACGAGGCCGGTGTCTTGGGCGCGACTTGCGCCGTGCCCGCAGCGCAGGCGCCGAGCGTGAGCGACAAAGCCAAGAGCAACGAGATGCGCGACATGCAGTGGACCGTGTTGCGGGCGTGCGGGCGTGCCACCAAAACGAAGGCCCCAAGCGGCCCGACCGCCAGACAGTATACGCTACACCGGCCGGCTGTAAGTGCGCTGTCTGCGCAGGTGTGTACTTTGCAGGCGCGCGCCAGCGTGTACGATGGCAAGGTCGCGGGTCCGCCGGGTGCGGATCGCGGGTTCTCGGGCGCGGAGCTGAAGCACAGATGAGCGAACGAGCGACGAAGTTGGGCTTGTGTCTGTGCGGCGGCGGCGTGACTGGGGCCATGTATCAGGTGGGGTGCCTGGCCGCCATCGAAGACCGGGTCGAAGGCTTCCAGGCCGGCGGCTTCGACGTGTTCGTGGGCAGTGCCTCAGGCGCGACCGTGGCCACCGCGCTGGCCGGGGGCCTGTCCATCCAGCGCATGTACCGCGCGCTGCTCGACCCCGCCGACGACTTCTTCCCCCTGCAGCGCAACCACCTCTTGCGCATCGACGTCACCGAGCTACTCCGCGTCTTCGGTACGACCATCACGGCGGCGCGGCGCATCGTGTCGTCGGCTGCGACCAACCCGCTCGACATGAACGTGTGGACGGAGCTGGAACGCTTCGTCGATTCGTTGCCCGCGGGCGTGTTCACGCTCGATCCTTTCGAGCGCTTCGTGAGCGACTTCATGTCGCGCCGCGGCATCCCACTGAGCTTCGCCGAGCTGCCCAAGCCGCTGTACATCGTGGCCAACGATCTCGACGCCGGCCGACGTGTGGTGTTCGGCCAGAGTCCGCTGCAGGAGATTCCTATCCCGCACGCCATCGCCGCCAGCAGCGCGATGCCCATCTTGTACGCGCCGGTCAGCTACGAGGGCCGCGACTACGTGGGCGGCGGCATTGGCGACGTGGCCAACATCGACGTAGCCGAGGCCGAAGACTGCAACTTGATCGTGGTCGTCAACCCGATGGTGCCCGTGCACACGGGCAGTGACGGGCGCGACGTACCCACCGGCCACGGCCCGCAACGCCGCGTGCGCGACAAGGGCGCGGTGTGGGTGTACGAGCAAGCCATGCGCATGCGCAGCGAAGCGCGGCTGCGGCTGGGCCTACAACAATTCCGTGCAGAGCACCCTTCCACCGACGTGGTGGTTCTCGAGCCCAAGCAGACCGACGCCACGCTGTTCATGTACTCGCCCATGAACTTCGCAGCGCGCCGCGCGATTCTCGAAGAAGGCTACACCTCCACGGTGCGCTCGCTGAGTGATCCCGAGTCGAGCTTGCACAAGACCTTCGCCGCGCGCGGGCTGCGCATCGTGTGATGAGCGCGAGCATGAGCCCGGTATGAAGCATGCTGTGCGCGCGTTCGTGCGTGAGGCCGGTGGCCGGCCACGCGTCTTCGGACACCGCGGCATGCGCGGTGCACCCGAGAACACGCTGCCGGCGTTCGAGCGCGCGCTGGCAGCAGGCGCCGACGGCGTGGAGCTCGACGTGCGGCTGTGCAAGAGCGGCGAAGTGGTGGTGATGCACGACGTCGATCTGCAGCGCATGGCCGGGCGGCCGGAGCAAATTGCGCAGCTCGACTACCCACAGCTTGCACGCGTGGATTTGGGCGGCGGCGCGCGAGCCCCGCTGCTGCGCGAAATGTTGCAGCTGATGGCAGCGCACTCGAAGCTGCTCAACGTGGAAATCAAGAAAGACGTGCCCGATCTCTTGCGCAGCGTGCGCGCGACCGCGGCGGAGATCTTGGCCAGTAGCCCCGAGCAGCAAGCGCGCACGCTGGTGTCGAGCTTCGACGCCGGTGCGCTCGTGGAGCTGCGCAAGCTAGCGCCGCAGCTCGCCATCGGGTTCTTGTTTGCAACGGCCGTGGAGCAGCAAGAGGCGCCGCAACTCGACCACTACGGAGCGCACCCGCGCCGCACGCTGGTGGATGCCGCACTGCTCACCGAGCTGCGCGCTCGCGCCAGCTTCGTGAACGTGTGGACGGTGAACGACCCCGACGAAGCGCGGCGCCTCGCAGCACTGGGCGTGGACGGGCTGATCAGCGACGAGCCCGGGGTGGTCGTGGCCGCGTTGGGTTGAGCGCCGCAGGCGTCGCGCTTTCTACTCGCCCGACTTGTCCTTGTCGCCGAACAAGCGGCCGATCAAGCCGGAGCTGGTGCGCGGTCGCCGGCGCATCTCCAGCACGCGCAGCTCGCGTGCAGCCTCGGCGTGGTCGGGGCTCAGCTTGAGCACGCGCTTCCACTGCAGGCGCGCTTCTTCGTGCTGGCCAGCGCGTTTCAAGATCAGCGCCCTGTAGTAGTGCGCCGCCACGGCCTGGGGCTCGCGACGTAGCGCGGCGTCGATGTGCGCAACCGCGCGCGGATGAACCGCTCCGGGGCCACTGCCGCACAGTGCGAGCAGCCACGCATACAACGCTTCGTTACGTGCGCTGCGTTCGGCGCGCAGCGCACGCTGGGCATGCGCGAGCGCACCGGGGTAGTCGCTCAGCCGCAAGAGGCGCTCGGCTTCGCGGTGGCAGGAGTCGGACTCCAGCGCGACTGCACCCGGAGGTTGCGGCTGCAGCTTGTGCGAAGCGGCTTGCGTCTGGTCGTAGTGCGCACGGCGTTCCGGATCGGCGAGCGTTTGGTGCGCCTCGCTGAGCCGGGCGAAGATGCGCGTCGCGCGAGCGCGCAGGCCTGCCAGCGCGTCGGGCAGACTCTCGGGCGCAAAGCGCATGGACTGCTGCGCGAACGCCAAGCTCAGCTCCTGCTCGCTGCAACCGCGCTGCACGCCGAGCGCGGCGTAGTGGTCTTGACGCTTGATCTGCGCGGCACGCGCGCGGATCTCGTTCGCCCACAGCTGCAATGCCGGCGGCAGCGCCGCTTGCTCGAACACCACCAGCGGCTGCTCGGGCGCGGCAGCCTGCGGCTCGCGCAGGTGATAACGCCCGGGAGCAGGCTGGCCGATCATGGTGGGGAAGCTCGGCCGCAACACGGGGGCGATCACTGGCGCGGGAGCCTGCGAGATCTCCACCTCGATCTCGTCCATCACGTCTTCGGCTTCGGGCAGCGACGAGGCGTGCTCGACCGTGCCCGAGACTGCGCGGCGTTGCGCCGGCAGCAGACTGACACCACGCGTGACCTTGAGCACGTACACCACACGCCGCGCCACACGTGCAGGCAAGTAGCTCTCCAGCTCGGCCAAGCTCATGGGCTCGCGCTGCAGCAGCGTCACGACCTGCTGTTCCTGCTGCGTGAAGCGGTAGCGCTCGAACTGCATGCGCGGATGCAGCTTGAGCAGCGAGGGTCCCACGCTGCCCAGCACTTCGTTCACGGCGTCTTCGCGCGCCGGGCCGCGAAACACGGCCGCAATCAGCGCGAGCGGATCGACCTTGCCCTTCACGACCGCGCTGCCGTCGCCCACGTCGTCGCGGTCGTCGTCGAAGCGGTATTCGCCGTCGGCGCAAGCGCACAGCGGGATCAAGCTCTGGATCAGGTTCGCTTCCAGACGCTGCACGCGCGCGGCCACGGGCACACCGCCCTCGAAACGCACCAGCGCCTGTACTTCAGCGCTGCTCGTTGCGACGCGCAGCGTGCCGGTCTTGCGCAGATCGAGCAGCGCCACGAGCAAGTCGGCGAACGGGGTTGCGCGCAGCGTGCCGCCGTGGGCCATGCGCTCGGTGAGCTCGGCGGTGCCTTTGGCGTGCGGTGGTACTGCTCTCATGCCTGCCTGCGCACCACGGTCTAGCGGAGCGGCGCGTTGCGTCGAGGATACCGCGCTTGCAACCGATACGCCGTCGGAGCCTTGAATTTCAGTGAAATTCGCGGAGGTGATCGGGGTCTTCGGCGCTGTGCCTGCCACTATCGTGCCGCGGCACATACCTGCTCGCACGGCCCGGATCGAGCAGCTGCAGCGGTCGGCTCTCCACGCAAGCCCGCCTTTTCGCTTTCTGAGAAAGCTCTCAGCCGACTCTCAGGTGGGCGCATGCCCACAGCGCTAGCGTTGTCCGCATGCGTGTGTGGTTCGCAAGCGCTCTGTGCGCCGCAGTGGCGGTCGCAAGCGGCGTGGCCAGTGCGGCCGCGGCAGCCGAGCGACCCGTTTCGTTCGCGACGGCGGTGGCGCTCGCAGAGCACAACCCACGCACGACGGCCACGCGAGCGGCTGCGACGGATCTGCAACGTGCCGTTGCAAGCTCGCCGAAGCTCGACGCCAACCCCGTGTTCAGCGTCAGTGCCGGCCCGCGCCTTGCGCCCGGCAACGAGCGCGGCTTCGAGGGTTCGCTCGCGCTGTCGCAAGCGCTCAGCCTGGAAAGCGCAGCCACGCTGCGCAAACAGGCATTGCAAGCCGAAGCCGCGTGGCTAAGTCGTGACGCGGACGCGCAGACCTTGGCGCGCTGTCTGGGTGCTGCAAACGCCTGGCTCGCACTCTGGGAGGCGCAAGAAGCCATGGCTGTAGCTGCTGCCGATGTCGCGAACGAGAGGGCGCTGGTTGCGCTGCTGGAGCGTCTGACGAGCGCGCAGGAGCGCAGCGTGGCCGATCTTGCGACCGTGCGTGCGCGTTTGTCAGAGGCGTTGCTACACCAACTCGGCACCGAAGGCATGCTCGCCGACGCGCGCGCGCTGCTGTCGGCGGAGATCAACCCTGCGGCGTCGGAGCTGCTGGTGGCCGAGGGCGCGCTGCCGGAGCTGCCGGCGTTGACGGCCGACGAGCAGCAGCGCGCGCTGCAACAGATCGAGCAGCTACCGGAGATCCGAGCGAAGTCGTTGCTCGCGCGCAGCGAGCTCGTGCGCGCACGTGAGGAGCGCGCGGCACGCGGCGTGCATTTGAGCGTGGGTGCGCAACTGCGTCACGACGCCCTGGGCGCGACGATCGTGGAAGGCACGCTTGCGCTGCCGCTGCCGCTGCTCGAGCTGGGCGCGCGCGAATATGCCAGCCGCAGCGCAGAGGCCACGCGCCTCGAAGGCGAGGCCAGCGACCTGCGTGTGCGCGCGCGCGCGGCACTGCTACTCGCGTTTCACGAGGTGGAGCACACGCAAGAGGTGCTCGCGCTGCTGGAAGAGGGCTTGCTACCCGCGGCCGAGCGCGCGGTGGCGCTGCGTACGCGCGAGCTCGAAGCCGGCGAGGGCACGCTGCTCGAGCTCATCGACGCGCGGCGCATGCTCTTCGAGGCCCGCTCGCGCCGCGTCGGTGCGCTGCGCGAACGGGCCTGGGCGCGCATTCGCGTACGCTTGCTGGCGCATGCCGCAACGGGAACACCATGACCCAGAGCCTCGACAAGTTGCTGCTGACGCTCCTGCTCGCACTCGGCGGCGGGTGCACGCAAGCGAGCACGCCCAAAGAAACCAGCGCGCCGGCGGCTGACATCGCGCCGAGCTCGGCGTTCAAGTGGGTGGCCGTTGGCGACGGCAGCGCCGCCACAGCCGAAGCCTACCCGGCGCGAGTGCTGATCACCGCGGGCGGTGCGGGCGTGGTGGTGCCGCCGCTGCCTGCACGCATCGTGAGCCTCGCCGTGCGGCCGGGCGACACCGTGGCGCAAGACGCTCCGGTGGCCACGGTGCTCATGCCGGAAGCCGACAGCGCGCTCGCGAGCCAAGCTGCGGCACGCAACGCGCTGGCGGTGCTCGCCAAGCGACGCGCGCAGCTGATGAGCTTGCAGGCCGACGGTCTCGCCAAGGCCTCGGACATCGCGGCGCTCGAGCTGGAAGCCGCGCGCTTGTCGGGTGAAGAGATGCGTGCGACCGCGCTGCTGCGTGGCGCGGGGCTCAGCCGTGGCGGCAACATCGTGCTGCGCAGCCCCGTCGCGGGTGTAGTGACCGAAGTCGCGGCGATCGTCGGCGAGCTGCGCCGGCCCGAAGACGGGCCAATCGCGCGCGTCCGCAGCCGCACTGGACGTCGCATCGAGAGCACCCTGCCCCGCCCGATCGACGCCAGTGCGGTGTGCGCGTTCCGCAGCGTCGGCGAGCAAGAAGTGCCCGTGAAGCTGCTGTCGCTCGTGCCCAAGCCTTCGGGTGCCGGCTTCACCGCGTGGTTCGAGGCAGCTGACGGCGTACAGATGCCCGTCGCCACCGAGGGGCGCATCCTGGTGCGCGCGAGCTTCGACGCGCGCACGCGCGTGGTGCCAGCGGCCGCCGTAGGAATGCGGGCCGGCGCGCACTTCGTGGTGGGTCGCGCCAGCATGCAAGCAGCTGCCACGGTGATCGAGGTCGAGCTCTTGCAGGTCACCGCCAACGACGCTGTCGTGCGTGGTGAGCTGCCGCCCGGGACGCTGCTTGCGACCGACCCCTACCGGGCAAGGCCCGAGCACAGCACGGGGCAGGCGCCGTGATCGAGACCCTCATCGCGACGATGGTGCGCAAGCGCCGCTGGGTGATCGCCGGCTGGCTCTTGGTGGCGTGCGCCCTCTTGGCCGTGGCGGTGCGTCTGAAGCTCGACGCGCTGCCCGACATCACCAGCAATCAAGTGCAGGTGTTGACGCGCGCGCCGGGGCTCACGCCGCAAGAGGTAGAGCTGCGCGTCACGAGGCCACTCGAGGTGAGCCTGGGTGGGCTGCCGCAGCTGGAGCACGAGCGCAGCTTGTCTCGCTACGGCATCTCGGCCATCACGCTGGTGTTCGACGAGAGCATGGATCTCTTGCGCGCGCGCCAGCTGGTGGCTGAGCGCATCACCGCCAGCGCCGACTCCCTGCCGAACGGGGTCGAGCGACCGGAGCTTGGACCGATCACCGGCGGTTTGGGCGAGGTCTTCCACTTCACCGTCTCGGCGCCGGCGCGCACGCCCGCCGAGCTGCTCGAGCTGGTGGAGCTGCGCGTCGCGCCGATCTTGAAGACCGTGCCCGGCATCGTCGAAGTGAACACCTGGGGCGGCGCGCGGCGCACGATCGAGGTACACGCGGATCCGAACCGGCTGGTCGCGCTCGGCGTGTCATTCGAAGAGCTGCGCCATGCGCTCGAACGCACCATCGGCAACCAGCCCGGCGCCTCGCTCGAAGCAGGAGACCGCCACGTGCTCTTGCGCGGTTCATTTCTGCCCACCCACCCGCGCGAGCTCGCAGATGCACTGGTGAAGCTCGACCACACCACGGCGATCCGTGTGGGCGACGTGGCGAGCGTGACTGACGGCATCGCACAACGTTTGGGCGCGGCCACCCGCGACGGTCGCGGCGAGACGGTCTACGTCATGGCGCAGATGCTGATCGGCGCCAACGCGCGCGAAGTCACGCACGCTGTGCGCGCGCGCATGAAGCAGGTGCGGCAGGTGCTGCCGGCCGACGTGCGTGTCGAGCTCGTCTACGATCGCAGCGAGCTGGTCGATGCGACCTTGCGCACGGTCGCTCGCAGCTTGGCCGAAGGTGGCGTACTGGTGTGCGTGGTGCTCTTCCTCATGCTGGGCAGCGCGCGCGCGGGCCTGGTTGTGGCGCTGACGATCCCGGTCGCTATGCTGGGTGCGACGGCGGCCATGACGATACTCGGCGTGTCGGGCAACCTGATGAGCCTCGGCGCCGTGGACTTCGGACTGCTCGTGGACGGCGCAGTGGTGTTGATCGAGCACGTCTTCCACAAGCCCAAACCCGAGCATGCGGACGAGCCGTGGCCCGAGCGCATCACGCGGGCCTGCAGCGCGGTCGCGCGACCTTCGTTCTTCGGACTGTCGGTGATCTTGCTCGTCTACGTGCCGGTGTTGTCGCTGACCGGCGTGGACGGCAAGATGTTCCGACCGATGGCGTTGACCGTGGTGCTGGCGCTGCTCGTAACGCTGGCGTTCACACTCAGCTTCATCCCGGCTGCGGCCGCGCTGTTCCTGCGTGACCGCGACATCCCGAGTCGAGCCCCGCCGCTGGTGCGTGCGATCGAGTACCTGCACGCGCGGGTGCTCCAAGTGTTCGTCGGACATCCAAAGCTCGTGCTGCTCGGGTCGCTCTTGGCGTTCGGCGCCGCACTGCGCGTGCTCATGGGACTCGGTGGCGAGCTCGCACCCACGCTCGACGAAGGCTCGCTCGTGATTCAGACCACCCGCGCGGCCGACCTGAGCTTACCCGGCGCGATCGACGCCAGCCTGCGCATGGAGCGCGCACTGCGTGCCGACATGCCCGAGGTGAAAGCCGTGGTCTCGCGCGTGGGCAGCCCTGCAGTCGCGACCGACATCATGGGCTACGAGCAATCCGACGTGTTCGTGAGCCTCGCGCCTGCCGCCCAGTGGCGCGCGGGTCTCACGCGCAGCGCGCTGGTCGAGCGCTTGCACGCGCGCATCGAAGCCGCCACGCCCGGGTCCGAACCGTCGTTCACGCAGCCCATTCAGATGCGCTTCAACGAGCTGCTCGGCGGCGCGCCCTACGACGTAGTGGTCGGCGTGCTCGGACAAGATCTCGACGCGCTGCGGAGCACGGCGGGCCGCGTCCTCACCACGCTCACTGCGATCCCCGGCGTCGCCGATGCGCGCGTGCTCGCGCAAGACGAGCTGCCTCTCCAAGAAGTGCGCCCCGATTCGCTGAGCGCGGGCCAACGCGGCTTCAGCGTGGCCGACGTGCTCGGCATGGTCGGCGCGCTGCGCCTGGGCGTACCGGTCGGCACCACCTACGACGGCCCGCGCGAGATCCCCGTGCTGCTGCGGCTGGGCGCCGACGCCCCGCATCCACTCGCGCTCGCCGACACGCTGCTGCCCGGACCCAACGCCGAGCTGGTGCCGCTGTCGCTCATTGCGAACGTGCGCCGC
>JADGRE010000398.1 GCA_017881185.1 Pseudomonadota bacterium
GTGTGACCGACGACGAGGACTTTGCCACCTGGATGCGCGTCGTACTCTTGCTTGATGGCTCGGATGCCGTGCATCGCGCTCGGCAGCAAGAAGCACTTGGTCAGATCGAAGAACAGCCCGACCAGTCGCACGCGGCTGACCGACGACACCACCGTGATGGTGTGGCTCGCGCCCGTCGGCAGCGAGACACGCTTCCCCTGACTGGCGCGAGATTCGGCCACGACGGCGTGAGCCTAGGATGGATCCGCGGGGCATGACAACCGGCACCAGCGCGTCCGTGATCAAACGTGGCGGTGAGCTCGAAGCAGGCCAGCCTGGGCGAATAGGCATCGAGCCTGCCGCGCTCGCGAGCCAGCACATTCACGCCCTCTGGCGGTGAAACCCCGCAGACAGGAGAGTCTCCAGCGCGGCGCGGACATCGTGTCGTGGAGGACGGTTCGCAAGCCCGACTGCCTCCGCTAGGGGTGAATCGTTACGAGCACGTTGTCCCAGCGTCCGAGGGTGCTGGTGAAACCGTGGTCTGCGCAAGCACGACGGAACTGGTCGTCCCCCAGCAGCAGCAACATGCTCGTCAGCCGCACCACTCTGATTCCCCGCGAAGAGCCGTTTCGGTGACCGGCTCGGCGTGGGAGCATATCACTGCATTCCAGAACGGGAAGCGGCCAAGGTGTGCAACGCTGCTGCGCGTCTGGCGGGGAGGCCATCAACGCACGGATGCGGTCAGTTGGCGGTCGTCGCCGCCTTGAACCCAACCGCGACGTTGGGGATCATTGCCTTGGACGGACGCGCCCGTGCCGGCTGCGATGAAGATTGATCATGAGGGGCTGCTCGTCGTTGTCACAGCGATTGCGTTCAAGACCATCGAAGAGGCTTGGGGTCGTAGCCCCACGAAGGGATTCTACGCGGCCGTGTCGTACTGGAACGGCCGGTTCACGCATCCTGATGATTTGTCGCAGGATGCGAGAGACATGGTGCAAGCGGTCTTCGATCAGTTCTGCCGCGCAGAAGAAGCTGGGTGGGGTGCGGGCTTGTTTCGCAGAAATTTCATCCGGTCAACTGGACCGAGACGCCGAGAGCCCGTTCGAAGTTACTATGCTCCGCTAAGGCTGAGCTCGCCGGCAAGCGTTTCCTGGGAGCGCGACGCATCGACAAGATCGACCCGTTCGATGCGCCCAGCTCTCGCCGCGCCAAGGGCAAGCTCAGCCCGCGCTGTGCCGCCGGCACCGCAGAAGGTCAGCGGCTAGGGCGCAAGCGCCACGCCGCCTTCGTCGTCGCGTACCCAGCCGCATACGGACGCACGGATGCGCGCACGACCGCGCAGCACCTCGTTCGCGCGATGCTGGCCCCGCGCCGGCCCGAGGCGAGTGGTGCTATCGTCAGCCCGCTGCTTCGAAGAGCGGCAGCGTGACGTAGCCGGGGCGAGCGACATGAAATACGTGGTGACCACCCAAAACTCGCGCCTCAACGTGCGCTCGTTGCCCGACCTTTCGGCGCCGGTGCTGCGCCGCTTGCCCAAGGGCACGCTGGTCGACGTCGACCCACGCGAGACGCGCGGGATCTGGCGCAAGCTCGTCCCCGGTGGTTGGGTATCGGGCGACTACCTGCGGCCCGTGAGCGCCACCGACAGCACGCCGATCATGCCTCCGCCGCCGGTGCACTCGCCGCTGCCGAACCTCGAGACGATGTGGAAGACCTATCCGCGCGAAACGCCCGAGGAGGTCAAGCGCAAGCTCGGTGGCGGTGTGAACGTCGCGTGGATCAAGAACACCTGTACGATTCGCTTGAGCTTCGCGTTCAACGCCGCTGGACACCCGATCCCGCACGGGCTCGCCGGCCTGCACACGGTGGCGGGTGCTGACGGTCACTGGTACGCGTTCCGCGTGCTCGAGATGCGAAACTACATCGAGCACAGGTACGGGCCGGCGAAGTATCACGTGCAGGGCGCGGAGGCCCGCACGCAGCTGGTCGGGAAGAAGGGCATCATTATGTACGATGTGCCTGGCTGGTCGAGCGCGACCGGGCATTTCGACATGTGGAACGGGCGCAAGGGCTGCTACGAGGAGTTCTTCGCCGAAGCGCGTGAGGTGCTGCTGTGGAGCTGAGCCGTGTCGTGCTGTACGCGGTCGCCGTGACGGCGATGGCGTGCGGCCGCAGCGCGACGCCAGCGTCAGGCGCACCGGCGGCTGCACCTGCCGCGCCGACGAACGATGCGCCTGCGCCCCCGGCCCCCGCGCCCGCCGCGCAAGACTGGATGATCACCGAGACCGGCATCGGTGATCTGCGAATCGGCCGCGCATGGCCGTCGGCGCGTAGTGCCGCGCCAACGCTCCAGACGCAATACACGGCGACCTTCTACGCCGATGCACAGCCGCTCGAGGGCTTCAGCCTGACGGATCCCCCGAGCTTCGCAGTCGTCTCCGGCGGCCCGTTCGCAAGCTGGGGCATGGAGCACGCGGGACAGCCCGCGCCCAGCGCGATGCGCGACCAAGCCGCTGCGCTCGCGCGTGACGGCAAGCTGAAGCTCGAGATGCTCGTCATCACGGACCCGCGACCCAAGACGGCGAAGGGCATCGGCGTCTCGCAGGACTTCGCAGCCTTCGCCCGCGCGTATCCGGGCGCGTTACCCCAACCGCTGCCCGCACTGTGGGAAGAGCCGAGCTGCGTCGCGCAGCGAGACGGCTTGTGGTTCTTCTTCGATCGCTGCGCGGCGAGCCGGCCGAGCAAAGTCATCCG
>JADGRE010000399.1 GCA_017881185.1 Pseudomonadota bacterium
TGACGCAGGCGCTGCTCGACGCCGACGAAGATGCGCTCGGCAGCGCTGCCGCTGCAACGCTCTTCGAGACCAACGACTCGAGCGAACCCGTGAAGCTCGACGAAGACCAGATGTCGCGTCTGCAACGTCGCGTCGGCGAAGCGGCCCGCCATCTGGCACTGGGCGAGCTCGTCCAGGCGCAGCAAGCCATGGAAGGTGTGTATGCGCTCAGCGGCCCCGCGCGGGACTTCCTCAATCGCGAGGCCGCACGTGCCCGCAAGATCTTCGACAACTGCCTGATGGCTTCGTACCTCTGGGAGCGTGGCAGCGACCACAAGCGAGCCCTGAAGCAGATGCTCGACTGCTCACGCTCGTTTCCGGGCTTCCGGCCGGAGGGCAGGGCGTACCCACCTGAGATTCGGGACCTCTTCGATCAAGCGAGCCAGCAACTGGGCGAACAACAGGCCACCACGCTGTTGGTTCGCAGCGGCTCGCGCTCGGGTTGCGGCGTGCGGCTCAACGGCATCGAGGTGGGCAAGAGCCCCATGAGCTTCAGCGACGTGCGCACGGGTGCCACGCGCGTCCAGCTCGAATGCGATCAAGGCGAGCCTGGTCGCATCCACGAGATCGAGCTGCAACCGGGCGACAATCACCTGCTCATCGACCCCGAGTTCGACCGGGTGGTGCACACGCGTGGCGGGCTGTGGCTGCAGTATGCAAGCGATGCCGAGCGCCAGGCGCGGGCCGACTCCGACACGCGCGTGATCGCCCGGGTGCTGCACGTAGATCACGTCGTGCAAGTTTGGCTCGCGGCGGAGCAGACCAGCACTGCCGCACCGGTGCGGGTGGTGCACTGGGTCGGCGGTGCGTCGCGCCCAGCCGGAGCGCCCAACTACGCGCACGAGAGCGGCTACGACACAGCGGCGCTCGCGGCCGTGCTCCGCGAGTTGCAGCACCCCACCGCTACGACTCAGCCGGATCCCCACGCAGTGGTGCCGCCGTCAGCGGCAGTGGCCCAGAACGCCGTGGCGCACGCACCGCACGCAGCCGACCGCGCAGCCGACCTGCCGGCCGACGCGCCCAGCGAGCGCGACGAAGTGCACCCCGTCGCCGGTGCCGTGCTGGCCACGCTCGGCGTGGGTGGCATCGTCGCCAGCTGGTTGTTCTATGCCGACCGACAACACATGCGCAGGCCGCTCTACGAGCACGGCCTGCCGCTCGGCTCACTCGATGCGTTCCACAACGACGGCACTGGGAGCTTGCTCACAGGCGGCCTGGGCGCTTCGGCACTCGCGCTGTCCGATTACTTCTGGTTGCCTGCCGCCAAGAACGTGCCCGCATGGGCGTGGGGTGTTGGCCTGCTTGGGCTCGCCGCCGGTGGAACGGGTCTTGGGCTCGCGCTCGCGGGCACGCATTGCGACATCGGGGACCCGCACCTGGTCTGCCAACAGTTCACCGCCGATGCGAGCTTTGGCACACTCGTGATGATGCAGAGCTTACCACTGCTTGCCGTTCCGCTTACGTATGTGGTACGCGGCGCCGCACGCTCGAGCTACGCCAGCGGCGGGCTTGCCGTGCGCGGGCTCGCGGTCGCCCACGGCGCCGGTTTGCAACTCGGAGGCCAGTTCTGATGCAGCCCATGCGTCGTTACAAGCTCCTGTCGCTCACCGCCGCTCTGGTTGCCGGCTGCTTGGTCATCGCTCGCGCCGCGCACGCAGCGCCAGCGACCGACGCACCCGCGCTCGCTGCGGGCAGCCGCATCGCCGTTCTGCCTTCCGATGGCGCACGCGGCCACGCCAGCGCGACCGACCGCGCCCGGCGCGAACGTGCAGTCGGTGCGGTGGTTAGTGTGCTGCGCAAGCAAGGCTTCGAGCTGCTCAGCGACGAGAGCGTGCGCGCCACGCTCGACGCGCGCGTCCCCGACGGTTGCCGCGATCCTGTCACCTGCGACCCGGAAGCTGCTCGCCAGGCGCTCGCCGCAGACGCCACCGTCGCCATCGCGTTCTGGCCTGCAGCCACTGGCCCCGCGCACCTGCTCGTGTACGTGCGCCACAAGGACGGCTACGGCCAAGCCGAAGTCACCGCAGCTGACAGCGACATCGACTCCGCCGCCGGTCGCGCGCTCACCCAAGCACTGGAAGACTGCCGCGTGCGCCACGACGTCCGCGTGCGCATCGAGTCCGATCCGGCCGGTGCCAGTATCACCATCGACCGTGCCCTCATCGGATCCGCCCCTGTCACGCTGGCGCTCGCCGCCGGTAACCACCTCGTAACCGTCGAAACACCCGGCTACGTCGGCGACACGCACGAGCTCGAAGTCCCCGCCCAGGCGCAAGACGTCTTCGTGCATCGGGTAGCGTTGCTGCACGAGGTGCCCGAGCTCGCCACCGGCCGCAGCTGGTCGGAGGCACCCGCAGCTGATAGCGGCAACATGACCCGCGCCGCGCGCCCGGCCAATCACACGGTGGACTACGTGGTTGCGGCCGTGCTCGCCGCCGTCGCGTTGCCCCTGCTGGGCAACGGTCTGTACGCTGCGGCGCGCAGCGGCGACTGCTCCGGCAAGCGAGACCCCGCCGGCCACTGCGCCGAACGCGTCACTGCGGGCGCCGCGATGTGGACGAGCCTCGGCCTCGGCCTCGCCGCCTCGCTCGGCGCCGCCAGCGTGCTCGTCTTCCAACCCTTCACGCCGAACGCCACAGCCCACGCCACTGGCGCAAGCCTAAGCCTGCTGCAAGCCTTCTAGTCACGA
>JADGRE010000056.1 GCA_017881185.1 Pseudomonadota bacterium
CGGCGCTTGCCCTGAAAAACCCGCGGAAACCAGCGGATCAGGGTTGGCACGGAGTTAGCAATAGACGAGTTCAGCAGCGTGGCTCCCATGAGGGTGTCCCCCCGCCCTCGAGCCCCGTCACACGGCGGTCGCCTCGGTTCCTCCCCCCCCTTGGAACTGGCGACCGCCGTTCTTTTTCTTCCGGTCGCGTAGCCCGACGCAACCCGCCCTGCTGGCCGCCGAATCAGCTGGCAGTGACTTACCCCGCCCTCGCTGGCTTAGCTCTCTGGCTGGCGCCCAGCCGCTGCGCGGGCTGCGATCTGCCGTTCGACGCCGCCGCGACCGGGCTGTGCCCAGCCTGCGCGCCGCTGCTCGAGCCAACGCCGTACCCGTTGTGCCCACCGCAGCCGGCGGCAGCCGCGTTCGTGTTCCAGGGGCCACTCGCCGACGCCGTGCGCCGCTTCAAGTACGCCGGACGCACGGAGCTGGCCAAACCTCTGGGGTGGCTCTTGGCGCAGAGCGCGATGGCCTACGCGGGTGCCGTGGAGCGCGTGGTGCCGATGCCCCTGCACTCGGGCAAGCTGCGCCAGCGCGGGTACAACCCTGCTGCGCTGCTGGCGCGCTCGGTGGCGCGACAGCTGGGCGTGCCGCTCGACGTGGGCATCCTCACGCGCGTCCGGCCTACCGGAGCCCAGGCGGGCCTGCCGCGCGAGGCACGCGTGCAGAACGTCCGCGGTGCTTTCCGGGCGGACCCCACGGTCGCCAGCGCTCGCCTGCTGCTGATCGATGACGTTCGCACCACCGGCGCGACCCTGGCCGAGGCGGGCGCCACGCTGGGCGCGCAGGGGCACGAGGTCAGAACGCTCGCGTTCGCGTGGACGCCGAGCTGAGGTCGGTAGGTGGTGACGCCACCAGCCGCGAACGGCGCCCGCGCCACGGTGTAAGCTGCGCGCGTGCGAGTGCAACGCATCTGCTGCATGTGCCTGTGGCTCGTGGCGTGCGCGCGAGAGCCGGTCGGCCCGTTCTTCGATGACGCGCGCTACCTGCGCTTCGGTATCGACCCGCGCGCCGAAGCCAACGCCGTGGTCGCGCAGCACAAGGAGCTCGGCGAGCTGCTGGTGCGGCGCATCGAAGGCGAGAGCTTCACGGCGCTGGGCTTCGACGACGCGCACGGACACGGCAGCGGCGTGCGCGTGGTGACCAAGCGCGGCATCGTGGTGGAGCTCGATCGCGAGCTGCCGAGCGCAGTCAGCAAAGGCACTGCGTATGTGCTGCTGCCGGCACCACGCGACAGCAGCCAAGACGCAGACGCCGACGGCTTCGACGAAGTGTTCATCGAGCGACGCCACGGTGAGCAAGCGTGCGTGCTCGTGTACCGCGTGCGCGACGAGGGCAGCGCAGACCCGGTGCCCGCGCAGGCCGAAGTCTTCGACCAAAGCGTGTGCCCGAGCGAGCTGCGCGATGTGGACGGCGACGGCTTGCCCGAGCTGATCGCCGAGCTGTCGCTGTGGGAAGGGCCGGGCGCGCCGCGCGTGCGCGTGCCGCTGTTTGCGCACAACCATGCGTTCCGCGTGGACGGCAAGCCTGCCGCGCTCGCTCGGTTTTGCGCGCAGGAACAGACGGCGCGCCGCGCCGACCTGGACCAGGCGCGCCGCACGCTCGACGTGAGCACCGCTTACCGGCTGGCGGTGGAGCTGGCCGCGTTGCGCAAGCTCGCCGGCGAGCCCGCTGCCGAGCAAGTGCGCACCTTCGACGACGCACTGCGGGGCCTAGTGCTCGACGCCGGCCAAAGCAGCACGGTCGCCGCCACGCGCGAGCACATCTACGGGCCGTGGAACGCGCCGCACCCTCGCCCGCGCGCCCCCGAGCTGGTAAGTACGCCCGCGTCATGAGCAAAGAGAGCAAGAAGCCGCAAGGCGAGCTCCTGGTGTGCCGCAATCCGAAGGCCGAGCGGAACTTCGACGTAGAGGAGCGTCTGGAGGCCGGCATGGTGCTGAGCGGCTCGGAGGTGAAGAGCCTGCGCGCCAAGCACGCCGATCTCGAAGGCGCCTACGCGGCCATCGAGAACATGCAGCTGTACCTGGTGAACATGCATATCGGTCCGTACAAGCAGGCCGGCAGCTTCGGGCACGAAGAGAAGCGCCGCCGTAAGCTGCTGGCGCACAAGAAGGAGATCGAGCGGCTGATGGGCCGGGTGGCGCTGCGCGGCTACGCGCTGGTGCCGGTGAAGGTGTATTTCAAGAACGGTCGCGCCAAGGTCGAGCTGGCGCTGGGGCGAGGACGCAAAGTCCACGACGACCGCGAGCAGATCAAGCGCGAGCTCGACTTGAAAGACGCGCGCGCCGCGATGTCACGAAAGCGCTGAGCCATGACCGGGACCACCGTTGCGATCGAGATGCGCATCGAAGGCGAGCTGAGCGGGATGGCCAGCGCGTGCGACGGTCATGTGCTGTGGGGCAGCTCGCCCAGAGCGTTTCCGCCGGGCAAACCTCTCACGCTCGAGCTACTGCCGGGCGCTGCGCCGCTGCAGCTCGCCACGCGCGTCATCGGCAGCAAGAGGCGCGACGACGGCAGCTTCGAGTTGCGGGTGCGGCTGGTGAACTTGCGCAAAGAGGCGCGGGCGCGCCTCCACGAGCTCTTCTCACTCGAGAGCTGAGAGCACGGCCTTCTTGACCGCTTCATACTCGCTCGGCAGCGAGATGGGCTGGTTCGGGAAGCGGCTGTTGACGCCTTCGATGCGACCTTCGTGGTAGCGCACCTTGAAGTCGGTGAACTTGAGGCCGCTGGCGGTAGAAATGACGACCACGCGCTCCTGCTTCTTGATCTCGCCGCGTTGCACCAGCTTCACCAGCGCCGCGAGCGCGACCCCCGTGTGCGGGCATGCGAAGGTGCCGGTGCGGTCGGCAGCTGCAGCTGCCTCGGCAAGCTCGGACTCGCTCGCCTGCTCCACCACGCCGTTGTAGCGTTCCAGCGTACGGATGGCGCGGCGGATCGAGATGGGGTTGCCGATGCGGATCGCGCTGGCTTCGGTGGCCAACGCGGTGATGGGCTCGTACTTGTCGAAGCCCTTCTTGTAGGCGAGGTAGAGCGGATTGGCGGCTTCCGCTTGCGCGACGCAGATGCGCGGGCGCTTGGAGATGAGCCCCATCGCCTGCATCATGTCGAGACCCGAGCCGAGCGCCGACACGTTGCCCAGGTTGCCGCCGGGGATGATGAACCAGTCGGGCACTTCCCAGTCGAACTGCTGCACGACTTCAATCGCCACGGTCTTCTGACCTTCGAGGCGCAGCGAGTTCATGGAGTTCGCGAGGTAGACGCCGTCTTCCTGCGCCAGACGCTGCACGATGGCCATGCAACCGTCGAAGTCGGTGTCGAGTGCGCACACCAACGCGCCGTTGGCGAGCGGCTGCACCAGCTGCGCGGTGGTAACCTTGCCGCGCGGCAAGAGCACGGCAGAGCGAATGCCAGCAGCCGCGCTGTACGCGGCCACAGCAGCCGAGGTGTCACCCGTGGACGCGCACACGATGGCCTTGATGGGCTTGCCGTGCTTGATCATCTGCTTGACCACACTGACGAGCACGGTCATCCCGAGGTCCTTGAACGAGCCGGTGTGGCTGTTGCCGCACAGCTTGATCCACAGGTCGGCCAGGCCCAGGGTCTGGCCGTAGCGCTCGGCCCAAAACAGGTTGGTGCCGCCTTCGTTCAAGGACACGACGCAGTCGTCCTCCAGGCCGGGCATCACCCATTCTTTTTTGCCCCAGATGCCGCTGGCGTAGGGCCAACGGTTGCTGCTCTTGCGCTCGTCGAACAGGCGAACCCACGCCGCGGGGCTGCGCGTCTTGAGGGCCTCGAGGTCGTGCTGAACTTCGAGCAACTCACCGCACTTGGGGCAGTGGTAGATGACTTGCTCGACGTCGTAGCTACCCTCGCAGCCGGCGACGCAGCGGAACGCGCACTTGTAGTCCATGGCGGGGGAGTATAGCGCACTGCCGCTGGTGCAGGCACGATCAGTCGATGCACTGGCCGTCAGGCTGGGCGGTAATTTCCGGGCGCAGGCTCTCGGTGTGGGCGAGCCAGGCGCTCTGAATGTCGGCCGGGACGGAGTGCGCCTGCAGGACCTGGCGCAGGAGCTGGGTGCGGCGCGCAAAATGCCCGCCCAGGATGGGGTGCTTCTGGTGTGCGGCCGCAAGCGCTCGACCCTTGTACTGCACGGGGCCACCGAGAAATTCGGCGGCGTGCTGGTACTCCAGCTCGGCGATGCGCTTCTGCGGGACGTCGCGGAAGAAGAAGCCGATCATCAGGTCCGAAAACACGCGACCCACGAAGTCGTCGATGATGGCGCGCAACCCGGGCTCGCCGCCGATGCGCTCGTAGTACGATGCGTCCATGCGCCGCAGAGTATGGCGCGGATTGCGAGCGCGCGCTTCAGGTCGTGATCTTCACAACTTCGCTGGTCGCGAGCTCCGACAGACGCGCCAAAATCATGGGATACTGCATGGCCACCTGGGTGAACTTGGCCGCAGGCAAGCGCAGTACGACCATGTGCACGCGCGTCTTCACGTCGACCTGCGAGGCTTCGTTCGACAACAAGGTGTTCTGTCCGAACATGCTGCCGGGCGGTGCGACGCGCTCTCGGCCACCGGGCTGGCTCACGGCCAAGGTGCCTGTGAGCGAGATGTAGAGGCCGTCCATGCGCTTGCCGACCACGGCCAGCCTGGTGCCAGAGGGTGCACGGCGAATCTCGAAGAGCTGCGAGAGCTCGCGTCGACCCGCAGCGTCGAACTCCTGGAACAGCGGCGAGCTCTGCAGCAAGTTGCCGAGCAGACGCCGCGTGAGCAGCTCGAGCAACACCTCGGCCAGGTGCGGGTGGCGCATGATCAAGCGCGTGAGCACTTCGCGCGGAATGCGCAGCGCCACCAGCTTGCCATGCGCGACGATGTCGGCGTGACGCTTCTCGTCCTGCAAGAGGCACGACTCGCCGAACACATCGCCTTCGGCCAGGGTCAGCTTCACGAGCTGGCCGGGCACCACGACTGCGACGCTGCCCTCGATGATGCCGTAGAGCGCATCTCCCGGGTCACCCTTGCGCATGACGTAGTCGCCGTGCCCGAGCTCGACCAGATCGCTACCCGCGATCATCTCGGCCAGCGCCTCCTTCGGCACTTCCGCGAACAGCGGGAACAGCGGCAGCTTGCTGAGCGTCTGCGCGCTCGGCGGCTCCGGTCGCTTGGACTCCACCTCTGGCGTGGCCTCGCGCGGCTGCAGCTCGGCGTCGGACAGCTGCACACTGATGCCGCGACGCCGCGGCGCGTTGGAAAAACGCGTCTCGTTGGCAGACGCGCTGGGATCGATGCTCAGCTCGGACACCCCGCCGAGCGCCTCGCCGTAGATCTGTTCGACGTCCGGGGTCTTCGGCGGTGCAGGCAACGCAGCGCCGGCTTCGGGCTTGTGCAGCGATTGAACCGGCGGTGGTAGCGACAGGCGGTCGAGCGTGATGGGTCGCTTGCGCAGAGGGCGGATGTGTTGTGGCGCGGCTTTTGGCGGCACAGCGGGTGCAGCTCTTGGCGGCGCAGCGGGTGCAGCTCTTGGCGACGCGGCGGGTGCGGCGGGTGGTGCAGGCGGCGGCTTGGGCGCGGCGGCGGCGGGCTTGGGATGCGGCGCCGCAGCAGGCGCAGCAGGCGCGGCCGGTGGCGAAGGCGCGTCGTCGTCGAGCAGCATCGGGTGGCGCTTGGGCGCCGGGGCCGCGGCGATGACCGGTGCGGCGTCGTCAAGCAACATCGGATGGCGCTTGGCGGGCGGCTCGCTCGACAGCGCGCCAGGGCGCTGCTGACGGTGCAGCTGCTGCGCCGCGTTCGGATCGACGCGCTCGAGAATGTCGATGCGCGAGGCATCCAGGTTCAGCACGGTCTTCGCCATCGCAATGGCGCGCGCGATGAAGCCCTGGTCAGTGTAGATCTCGACAGCGGCCTCGTAACACATGATGGCGTCTTTGGTCTTGCCGAGCTTGCGCAGCAGGTCACCGCGCTTGTGCGGCCAGCGCACGATCTTCGGCTCGAGCTCCATCAGTTCAGCGAGGAGCTTCACCGCTTCCTCGTTGCGATTGGCGTCGAGAGCTTTGTCGAGCTTCTCGCGGAGCTTGCGCAGCTGTTTTTCGTCCGCCATTGAAGCTCAGTGCTCCTCGCCAACGCAGGTGCGCAAGCCTGGGGGCATGATACAGCTGCTTGCGTGCGGGCGCCCAACAGACCCACATCGGGCTGCAGCACGACCGCCACATGAATGCTTTCGAGTATTTGCGACATCGGGGCTTTGGCCAAGAAACTGGCGAGGAAAGGCCCGCGCCTGAGCCGGCCCGGTAGCCTGGGCGCGATTCCGCCCGCCACGTACAGGCCTCCCCTGGGGAGCACCAGCAACGCCAAGTTGCCGGCCTGCGCGCCGAACAGAGACACGAACAGGGAGAGCGCCAGCTCGGCAGCGGGGTCCTGGCCGGCGTCGGCAGGTCTTGGTGGCGCCGATGTCGCCGGCCAGGATACGCATGACGCACGAGTATAGCCCGCGGCACGGGCGGCCTCGCGGCGAATCTGGTATGCACGACGCATGCGCCTTTTGGGTGTCGATCCCGGCAGCGTGCGTACGGGCCTGGCCATCGCCGACGACAGCGTGCCGGTCGCGACGCCGCTGCGTACACTGCGCCACGTCGGAGTGAACGACGCCGCGCGCCAAGTCGCTGAAGCGATCGCGCAAGAGCAGATTGACACCGTCGTCATCGGCCTGCCGCTGGCGCTCGATGGCAGCGAGGGCCAAGCAGTGCGACGCACCCGGCGCTTCGCTTCGCTGCTGCAAGCGCTCGCGCCGATCCCCGTGGTACTTTGGGACGAGCGGCTGTCGACTGCCTCGGCAGAGCGCGCGTTGCAGGCCCAAGGACTGCGCCGAGCTGCGCGACGCGACGTGGTCGATCAAGCGGCCGCGACCCTGCTACTGCAAAGCTACCTGGATTCGCGACGAGATCAGACGTGGCCGAAGGACCCAGCGGAAACGAACCACGACCCGGGCGGGTACGCGGACCAGCACGCGAACCAGCACGCGAGCCACCACGCCCCGGTGCCCAGCCACCCGCAGCGCCGCCGCGGTCGGCGCTGAGCCTGGGCCGAGCGCTGGCGCTGGCCGGCGTGCTTGCACTCGTGGCGTTGTGCGGGCTCGGCTGGCTCGTGGTCGCGTATCCGCAGACCCGCGTGCACACCACGGGCAGGGTCGTGGGCGTGCAGATCGACGCCGCCACCAGCGTGCGCGAGGTGGCAGAGCAACTGAGTCGCGCGGGCCTGTTGCGGCGCCCGCGGGTGTTCGCGCTCTACGCGCGGGTGCTGGGTGCGAGCAGTCGTCTGCGGCGTGGCCGCGTGCTGGTCACCGACGCCATGAGCGTGCGCGAGCTGCTACAACGCGTTGCTGTAGGCTTCGGCGCAACCGAGCTGCGCATCACGGTACCCGAAGGCTACAACCGCCTCGACATCGCGGCGCGTCTGGGTGAATGGGGCGTGTGTGATCCCGAAGCCTTCCTGCAGGCAAGCGGCGCTGCTGCCAGGGCCGGAGCGCTCGCGCAGCTCGATCCGGCCGCCCCGAACGCCGAAGGCTTCCTGTTCCCGGACACCTACCGGCTGCGCGACGACATGCGCGCCGAGCAAGTGGTCGCTCGCATGCTCGACAACGCCGGCAAGCGGCTCTCGCACCTGCAGGCGGAAGAGCCCGAGTCGTTCGGCAAGTTGCACGCAGAGCTCGGCTTCGGGCTGCACGAGCTCGTCACGCTCGCCTCCATCGTCGAGAAGGAGGCGCACTTGCCGAGCGAGCAGCCACTGATCGCCGGCGTGTTTCTGAACCGGCTGCGCGATCCGCAATGGAAACCCAAGCGTCTGCAAGCCGACCCGACCGTCGCGTACGGCTGCAAGCTCGCGCCCGCGCTGCCGAGCTGTGCGGGCTTCGATGGCCACCGCGTGCTGCGTGTCATGACAGCCGATCCGGCGAACGCGTACAACACCTACCGGCTGGAAGGCTTGCCGCCGGGCCCGATCGCCAACGCCGGACTGTCCGCGCTGCGCGCCGTGCTCCACCCAGCGGCCCACAACTTCTACTACTTCGTCGCGCGCGGCGACGGGCACCACGAGTTCAGCGAAAGTCTGCAAGCCCACAACGCCGCCGTGCAACGCGCGGCAGAACACTGAACGCGGCCATGCAGGCCTGTTTCATGGTTGCAGCCGCTCTCGAAGCGTCTAAGGTGTGAGCTGATGCAGCCTCCGAAGTCGGGCAACATTACGTGGCATGCGGGCGCCGTGACCCGTGCGGCACGCGAGGCAGCCCGCGGACACCGCGGCGCAACCTTGTGGCTTACGGGCCTGTCGGGCTCGGGCAAGAGCACGCTGACGGTGGCCGTGGAACAAGCGCTGCTCGCACGCGGGTGTGTGGCGTACGTGCTCGATGGCGACAACGTGCGTTATGGGTTGAACCGCGATCTCGGCTTCTCTCCGGAAGAGCGCCGCGAAAATATCCGGCGCATCGGCGAGGTCGCCAAGCTCTTCACCGACGCGGGCGTGCTCGTGCTGTGCGCCTTCATCTCGCCGTACCGTGAGGATCGCGACGCGGTGCGCAAGAGCTTGAGCCCGGGCGATTTCATCGAGGTGTACGTGAAGGCCTCGCTCGAAGCCTGCGAGTCCCGCGACCCGAAGGGGCTCTACCGCAAGGCACGCGCCGGCGGCATCGCCGACATGACGGGCATCGGCTCGCCGTACGAGCCACCGGAGAAGCCCGAGCTGGTGGTGGACACCGAGCTGCACACGCCCGCAGAAAGCCTGGCCCGGGTACTCAACTTCCTGGAGAAGACCGGGTATATCCAGCATCGCACCTGACGCGCGTAGCTGCGCTTGTCGCGTGACGTGGCAAGCGCTTGCGGCAGAACATGAAGAAAGTCGAAGGCGCTGAGAACCCCGGGGATCGTAGCGTACGCAAGCGCAACCCCGACGAGTCACGGCGCCGCATCTTGGACGCGGCCGAGCACGCGTTCGCGCGCCGGGGTTTCGAGGGCGCGCGCCTGCGCGACATCGCCCACGAAGCCGGCGTGCACCACGCGCTCGTGCATCACTACTACGGCGACAAGCAAGGGCTCTTCAAAGAGGTCGTACAACGCGCCTTGTCCGTGGTGTCCAGCAGCGGCATCGCGCACATGGAAGGCGCGACCGATCTGAACGCGGCGACCAACCAGTTGGTGGCGCTGCTCTTCGAGTTCTTCTCCACGCACCGAGATCTCTTGCTCATCATCGAAGGCGCGTTTCGCGACAAAGACTCGGTGGCGCACCAGCTGACCGCCAAGGCGCTCGAGGAGATCGCTATCCCGCTCTTGATCAGCATCCGCCAGCGCGTGATGGACGGGCAGAAGATGGGCATCGTGCGCACCGACCTGAGCGCCGACGCCATGCTCGCATCTGGCTTCGCGATCATCGTCTACCCATTCGTCACCGGCCAAGGTCTGATGACATCACTGGGTGTGCGCCCTGTCACCGGCGAAGAGCGCGAGGCCCGCCGAGTCGAGGTGGTTCAGTACATCGTCGGCGCCATGCAGCCTAGCGCGGCCGCCTAATCGCGCTGACGCCCGCTCGCTTCATCCACCCACCCGCTGCACGGCGTGCGCGAGCTTGGCAATGCCCTCGGCGATACGCTCCTCGCTCTGCACGCCGAACGACAGACGCATCCACGAGCGCGGTGCGGTCGCCACATCCGAGAAGAAGTACGCACCCGGCACGTAGAGCACGCCCTGCGTCACGCAGCGCTCGAACAGCGGCGCTGCCTGGCCGGTGTCGATGCCACCGGCCAGCTCTACCCATACGTACATGCCGCCGTGCGGGCGCAAGTAGCGCGCGCCGCCGGGCTGCCCCAAATGGGTGTCGAGCGCCTCGAGCATCGCGTGCAGCTTGCCGCGGTACACCTGCCGCAACATCTCCACGTGCGGCTCGTAGAGCCCCAAGCGCAGCACCTCGCTCAGCAGCCGTTGGTTCAGGTGCGGTGAGCCGAAGTCGAAATTGCCCTTGATGTCGATCAGCGCGCCCAGGAGCGCCTTGGGCAAAATGCCGTAGCCGACACGCACGCCAGGCGAGAACGACTTGGAGAACGTGCCGGCGTAGATCACGTGGTCGCCAGCGGGATCGTGCGAGCGGATGCTGGGGACGTCGTCGCCTGCATAGCGCAGCTCGCGGTAGGCGGCGTCTTCGATGACGTAGAGCGCGTGGTCTTGCGAGTAGCGCTTGGCGAGCGCGACAAGCTGCGGACGCCGCTCGGCCGCGAGACTGACGCTGCGCGGGTTGTCGAAGTAGCTGACGACGTAGATCGCCTTCACCTTCGACAGCTGCCCCTCGGCGGAGAGCCGCTGCAGCGTGGCCTCTAGATCATCCATGCGCATGCCGTGCTCGTCGGTCGCGATGCCGACGGCGCGGGCGCCCATGTTCTTGACCACGCCCATGAACACGAAGTAGCTCGGCGCATCGCACAGCACGATGTCGCCCGGATCGAGCAACGCTTCGGCCAGCAGATACAACATTTGGTTACTTCCCGCCGTGAGCACCAACTGCTCTTCGTCGATCTTGCCGAAGCTGCCGCTCGGATCGACCGCACGCAGGCGCTCGAGGAGCTGGCGGCGCAACACTGGGTCGCCCGAGGTCGTGCCGTACTGCAGCGCTACGCGTGACGCTTGCGGATCGGCGAAGAGTGCCGCCGCAGCGCTACGCGTGGCATCGGCCGGCAAGCTCGCTTGATCCACGAAGCCTGCGGCGAGCGAGATCAGCTCGGGATGCTCGAGCGCCTTCTGCATGAGGAAGCCGATGGGTTGATCGGCGGCCCAACGGCTGCGGGCACTCAACTTGGGTTTCACGCTGCTCATGTTCTGCCTCTGGGCTCCGCGGCGTTGTCGATCACACGGTCGGTGACGCCGACGCGGTCGAGCATCTGCCACACCGGTTCGAAGGCGCGCGCTCGGCCCACGTGTACCAGATGGCCGCCCGTGAACGTGGTCAGCTGCGCACCAAAATGCTGCGCCAGTTTCTGAGCGTGCTGCATTCCCGTGACCACGTCGGCCTCGCCTGCGATGACCACGACATTGTCGCCTTGCACGAGCGCAGGCCGCGCGAGCGGGCTCACCGGCCAGTGCGCCTGCCGCAGCGCCTCCTGCTGCTGCGTCTGCTCAGTGCGGCCACCGACCAGACGCCCGTGCGTGTGTGCAAAGTCCTCGATGGCCGAGAGCGGGATGAAGAACACCGCGAACTTCAGCCGGTCTTCCAGCGTCGCGAGCAAGGCCGCGCTGTAACCGCCGAGGCTCTGGCCCATGACACCCAGCTCCGAGACACGACCTTGCCGCAGGTAGTTGAAGAGCGCGCGTTGGTCGAGCACCACCTGTCGAAACGCCTCCACGGTGAAGCGCGGGTCGCTGGACGGAAACGCTGGCGGCAAGAGGCGCCGATTTTCCGCGCGGCGCGGCCCATGAAACGGCAATACGGTGAGCACGACGTCCATGCCGCTCTCGAAGAAGCGCCGCACTGGCCACATGCGCTCTTCGAGCAAGTAGTTGCCGCCCATGTAGCCGTGCACCAACACCGCACAGGGCCGTGGCCCCGACAGGTGCCTAAACCAGCGTGCGTGCGCGGTTCGATTCGCGCGCGCGCGTTCGTATTTCGCCCGCAGCTCGCCGCTATTGTCGATGCCGATCTCCCCCATCGTGCGGATCACCGCTTCCTCGTCGGCGAAGCCGAGCGCGGCGCGCTGATCCACAGACAACCCCGCGATACGCTCGACCAGCGCGGCCCGCGACCACAACGGCGTGAACTCGCTCGGCCACGAGAGATCGATGATCTCGCCGTCCTTGCCGTACGAGCGCACGCGCTTGCACTGCGGGTCGATGGCCGCGACGGGCCCGAAGAATTCTTCCGGGCGCACGATGAACTCGGGCCGGTTGTAGAAACCAGCGATGGCACCGAGGCCCCGCATGCGGGCGGCGTGTCCCAACGACTCCGCGGACGACCTGCGGCGCATGACTCGCGGCGGATTGAGCGCGGTATTCGCGAAGGCGCGATCGACGGTACGGGCGAAGCGTGAAGCGGTGTGGCGGAGGAGGCGTTTGGGCATGTGCGCGGCGCGCCGACTGTGGCCGGCCCGACGCCGAAAACGATAGCACGGAGGCCCCTTGCGGCGCGCGGCGGCCCCGCGAAATGGCCGCTTCACTGTCGAACGGTTGCGCTATTCTCCGCGCCTATGGCCAAGAAAGAAGCGAACGCGATCTCGCCCACGCGAGCCGAGAACTACCCCGAGTGGTACCAGCAGGTGATCCGTGCCGCCGACCTCGCCGAGCAATCGCCCGTGCGTGGCTGCATGGTGATCAAGCCCTGGGGCTACGCGATGTGGGAGAACGTGCAGCGCGTGCTCGACGCCAAGTTCAAAGCCACGGGCCACCGCAACGCTTACTTCCCCATCTTCATCCCGAAGAGCTTCCTCGAGAAGGAAGCCGAGCACGTCGAGGGCTTCGCCAAGGAGTGCGCGGTAGTCACGCACCATCGCCTGGAAGCCGGGCCCGACGGCAAGCTCATACCTGCCGGCGAGCTCGAGGAGCCGCTGATCGTGCGGCCCACCTCGGAAACCATCATCGGTGCGATGTTCGCGAAGTGGGTGCAGTCGTATCGAGATCTACCGCTGCTCATCAACCAATGGGCGAATGTGGTTCGCTGGGAGCTGCGCACACGCATGTTCCTGCGGACCACCGAGTTCCTCTGGCAAGAAGGCCACACCGTGCACGCCACGGCCGAGGAAGCCATCGCCGAGGCACGGCAGATGCTCGATGTGTATGCGGAGTTCGCGCAGACGTACATGGCGATGCCCGTGATCAAGGGCGAGAAGTCCGCGGCCGAGCGTTTCCCGGGCGCCGTCTCCACGTGGACCATCGAAGCCATGATGCAAGATGGCAAAGCCCTGCAGGCCGGCACCTCGCACAACCTCGGGCAGAACTTCGCGAAATCGTCGGAGATCAAATACCTCGACGACACCGGCGTGCTTCAGTTCGCATGGACCACGTCGTGGGGCGTCTCGACGCGCCTCATCGGCGGCCTCGTAATGACGCACAGCGACGACGACGGCTTGATCGTACCTCCGCGCCTGGCGCCCGCACACGTGGTGATCTTGCCGGTGACCGCGAAGGCGGAAGACCCCGCAGCCGTCATCGCCTACTGCCGCAAGCTGCGCGATGAGCTGTGCACGCTGCGCTACCACGAGCGCAACGTCGAAGTGGAGCTCGACGAGCGCGATCTACGCGGCGGCGAAAAGGCGTGGAGCTGGGTGAAGAAGGGCGTGCCCGTCCGCCTCGAGATCGGCCCCCGCGACCTGGCGCAAGACGCCGTGTTCATGGCGCGCCGCGACACCAAGGAGAAAGCCAGCATGCCGCGCGCCGCGTTCATCGACGCACTGCCGAGCCTGCTCGACTCCATCCAGAGCACGCTCTTCGAACGCGCCAAGTCCTTCCGCGAGAGCCACACCCGCGAGATCGACAGCGAGCAAGAGCTCTACGCTTACTTCGGCCCCGACACAGGCGACAAGGAAGAAGGCGCAGCCCCCACCGACGCCGGGTTCGCGCTGACGCATTGGTCCGGCGACCCCGCCATCGAAGCCAAGCTCAAAGCCGACCTCGGCGTAACGCTACGTTGCATCCCGCTCGAAGCGAGCGCCCCCGGCACCTGCCCCTTCACCGGCAACCCCTCGAAGCAACGCGTAATCTGGGCCAAGTCCTATTAGACTCGGACCACGTGTGCGTACGCGGTCTGCGTCGCGCCCAACGCAAGCGGCGCGAAGCCGCGTTCAGGAACGAGCGCGCCCGCAGCGCGACGAGGGAGTGCACTCCCGTGCATGAGCGAGTCGAGCGAGGACGTAAGCCGTTCCTGGACGCGGATCCGCGCCGCGCCAGTCAAATCACAGTTCGTCGGCTTCTTTGTACTTCGCCGCGATCTGCTCGGCCTTCTCGAGCAGCTCTTTGGTGTAGATGCGGCCCACCAAGCGCTTACGCAGCATGTGCCCGGTGTCCCACCACTCTTTGATGTTGGCCGGAATGAGCTTCTTGTGGCCACGCTCGACCAGTTTGATATAGGCGCGCTCGTCGCTCTTGCGCATGTCGATTTGCTGCTTGGGCGCCTCTTCCTGCGCGAGCTTCGTCATCGACGCTTGCACGTTCTGCGGCAGGCCTTCCCAGGCCGTGCGGCGGAACACGAACGCGCCGCCGATGAAGCCGAGACCGCGATCCGTGACGTATTCGGTGCCGGTGTGCCACTGCAGCGCGGCCGCGAGCACGGCCGACGCCCAGATCACGTCGATCATATTGGTCTGCAAGCCGCCGTACACCTCGGCGATGCTGAGCGGCACGCCGGTGGCGCCGATGACCTTGTAGAACTCCTTGAGCATCTCGCTCTCGGGGTACAGCCACGGGCGCATGGTCTTGAAGTCGGAGATGTGAGTCAGCGGCTTCTTGGTGAACAAGCGCAGACGACCGATGTCGCCCCAACCCATGACCTTGAAGCCGTTCTCGTAGGCTTCCTTGTCGAAGTCCGGCGTGAGCGCGGCGCGCACAGCGTCCAGCTCGCGGTAGTTGTTGAACAGGGCCGGCGAAGCGAGCACCAGGCACTGGCGGACGATATTGCTGACCAGCTCGAGGCTCAGCGGCGCGCCGTCCATCTGGCCAGTGCGCATCTTGCGGAGCACGTCGCGGTCGTCGCCCGCGGCGCCACCCCAATAGACGCGCACCTTGACGTTGCCACCGGTCATCTCGGCGAGCCGCGAGTTGTAGCGGGCAGCCTGGTTGGCGGCTTCCGGCGTGCGCGGAATCATCACCGCCACTTTGAGCGTGACACCGGCCTCGCCCTCGGTGTGGGCGGATGCAGGGACGAGCCCGAGCATCAGCGCCAAGAGCCCAACGACTACCAGACCTCGCAACATCGCAGTCTTTCCGCTCATATGACCGCCTCGCTCCACAACTTAGTGAAAAACCGTTATCCGACAGGCACGTGCGCGGGAACCCTAGCAGAGCGCAGAGGACCGCGTAAGCCAATCCGGGGGGTACACCGGGGTACACCGGGGTACACCAGGGTACACCTCGCCGGGTTGCCCGAGCTGACGCGCCACCATCTGTTAAATGCAGGTGGCCCGCGGATTTTCGTCGCTGCCTGCGCAGTCGCTCGCTCAGCGCGCCGGCTGGCGCTTGAGCTTTTCGCGTACGACCTCGCCGATGCTGCGGCGCGGCGCGCTGCCGGCCAGGACCTGAAGTGCGTCGGTGGTGGTAAACAGCCCGAGCAGCGCCCCGGCAGGATCGGTGATGACGACGCAGCCGTACTTGCGGTCGGCCATGGTCCGGGCGACCTCGGCCAGCGGTGTCTCGGCAGCGACAGCGAACGGGCTCGGCGTCATGGCCTCGGCCACCACGATGCGTTCCCAGTCGTCGGGTACGAGCGACTCGATGACACCTAGATCACGCTCGCTGACCACACCCACCAAGCGCTCGCCGTCGAGCACGGGCAGATGCCGGATCGCGTGCTCCTGCATGAGCGCGACCGCGGTGGAGAGATCGGCGTCGCACTGGATCGACACGGGTGCCGGGGTCATGTGCGCTCCCACGCTGTCGCGACGGGCCTGGCGCGGCTCTTGGCTCTTCTGCTTGGTCATGACTCGCTCTTCCTTAACTAGCCCCGAGCGCCTGTGCGTCAATCCCTGGCGGTGACCGCTGAGATTCCCGGTACGACTTGGCACGGTACGCCGGCGTCCGAGCAGGCGCGCAGCCAACGACTCGCGAGCGGCGTGTGCGCGAGCTCGCCGATGTCGAGCACGCAGACGCGCCGGCCGGCTTGTGCCTGCGAGAGGCAGTAGGCGAGATGCGCGGCATACGCGCGGTCCTCCGACGACGGTGCCGGCAGCTGCGACGCATCGCGACGAGCGAGCTCGAGGACGGCAGGAGGAACCTCGGCTGCATGGGTGACAAGCTCGGCGCGTTGCAGACAACGCAGCGCGCGCAGGACGAGCAAGTCAGGCTCGCCCGAACCCACGCCGATGAGCACGACCTCGCCGCGCGGCGTGATCACATTCGCAGCGTGCTCAGCCAGCAGCTGGAGCATCAACGACTCGGCAGCTGCACCATCGCCGTGCAGTGCGAGCTGCGCGGCAGGTCCGTCGAGCACGGCCTCCCAGAATCTCCGGCGGACATCGAGCCCTGGAAGCGTTGCTTTCACCTCGGCGCGCAGGCTGGCGCACAGCTGGGCGAGCTCGGCGACGCGTGGTGGGACTGCGGCTTCGATGGTGGCGCGGAGCGAGCGCGTGAGCACGGGTGTGGTACCGCTGCTCGAGACGGCGACGAGCAGCGGCGAGCGGTCGACCACCGCGGGCATGATGAAGGTGCATAGCGCTGGGTCATCGACGACGTTCACTGGAATGCGCAGGTGCTTCGCGTCGCGCGAGACGCGCGCATTGAGCTCACGATCGTCGGTTGCCGCGATCACGAGGTACGCCGCTTGCAGGTCGCTCGTGGCGTACGATCCCGCGCGCTGTGTGATGCGACCGGCAGTGAGCGACCGGGCGAGCACGGCGTCGAGCTGGGGTGCCACCACATGCACGCGGGCACCTGCGCGCAGCAGCGCGGTCGCCTTGCGCGATGCGACCGCCCCACCGCCGACCACGACGCATAGGGACCCGCGCAGGTCCATGAAGAGGGGGAAGTAGTCCACGATGACTGTCCCCGAGCCTACACCGAGATCGCTGAGACGCAGCACTGCAGCGCCTGGGGCAGCAGTTGCCCTCGAGCAAGCGACGGCTTCCAGAGGCCTGCGGCGTGGTTAAACTGTCTTCATGTTCGCACGAGAGCAGCTCGCGCCCGGCGTCGTACGCGGCGACTACTCGCACGTCATCGAGGACGGCAAGCGGGTGCAGTGCGACCTGTGCCCGCGCTACTGCAAGCTCCAGGATGGCCAGCGTGGGTTCTGTTTCATCCGCCAGGCGCGGGCCGGGGCCATCGACCTGACCAGCTACGGGCGCGCGTCCGGGTTCTGCGTCGATCCCATCGAGAAGAAGCCGCTCAACCACTTCTATCCGGGCACGAGCGTGCTCTCCTTCGGGACTGCGGGCTGCAACCTCGGCTGTCGGTTCTGTCAGAACTGGGACATTTCCAAGGCCCGCGAAATGGAGCGGCTGACCGACGTGGCGAGCCCGGAGGCCATTGCTGCCGCGGCTCAGAATGCGGGCTGCAAGAGCCTGGCGTTCACCTACAACGACCCAGTGATCTTCGCGGAATTCGCAGACGACTGCGCGCAGGCCGCGCACGCCATCGGAGTGAAGACTGTGGCAGTGACCGCCGGGTACATCACAGCGCAGGCGCGGCCTGCGTTCTTTGGGCCGATCGACGCAGCCAACGTCGACTTGAAGGCGTTCACGGAGGATTTCTACGAGAAGCTTTGCTTCGCGCAGCTCGGGCCCGTGCTCGACACGCTGGCTTGGCTGAAGCGGGAAACGCAGGTGTGGCTCGAGGTGACCACACTGCTCATCCCGGGCAAGAACGACTCGATCGACGAGATCGCGCGGCTGTCGGACTGGTGCGTGGAACGCCTGGGGCCGGAGACACCGCTGCATTTCTCGGCATTCCACCCGGATTTCAAGCTCTCTGAGACCCCGCCGACGCCACCGGATACCGTACGTCGCGCACGCGAGCAGGCCAAGCAGGCCGGGTTGCATCACGTGTACACGGGCAACATGCACGACCGCGAAGGGCAGTCGACGTACTGCTCCGGCTGCGGCAAGCTGGTCATCGAACGCGACGGCTACTGGATCGGCAGCTACCGGCTCGACGCGCAGGGCAAGTGCTTGCACTGTGGCGTGGCGCTCGCCGGGCGCTTCGATGCACAACCGGGGCACTTCGGTCCGCGCCGTGTGCGCCTCGAGATCACCGCGAACCGCTGAGTGAGTCATGCCCATCCCTTGCGCCGTTCTGATGTGTCACGCGCCAATCGCCTTGCCCGAGGTGGCGGGCAATCGCGCACGGCAGTGCTCGCTCACCACGCGCGCGATGACCGATGTGGCCATGCGCCTGTGCGCCCACGCGCCGGACTTGGTCGTGATCATCAGCCCGCACGCGCCGCGGCACCAAACGCGCTGGGGTATTTGCACCGAAAGCCCTTTGCGCGGCGACTTCGGGCGCTTCGGTGCGGACCACGTGGGGCTCACTCTGCCAGGCGCACCCGAGGCGGGCGCGCGCCTCAACGCGCTTGCGCGAAAGGCAGGGCTGCAGACGCGTGAGATCGCGGCCGATCGATTGGACCACGGCACACTGGTTCCGCTGCACTTCGTGCGACAAGCCGGTTGGGACGGCCCCACCTTGTTGATCGCCCTGCCCTATCCGGGCACGCGTACGGAGGCCACGATGGGCCGCGTCATCGCCGAGCTGGCGGAGCAGAGCGCCGAGCGTTGGGCGATTCTCGCGTCGGGCGACATGAGCCATCGCCTGATCCCCAGCGCGCCATCGGGCTACCACCCGCTCGCGAAGGAATTCGATCGCACATTCAAGGCGCGCATCGATGCCGGTGACTTGCGTGGCGCTTGCGCGGTGGACCCTGATCTGCGCGACATCGCCGCGGAAGACGTCGTCGACTCGTGCGCAGTCGCCGCTGCAGCGGTGAACTATCGCAGCGATGGGCACCGCACCTATGGCTACGAAGGGCCGTTCGGCGTGGGTTACCTCGAAGCCGTGCTCTTCGAGGACCAACCGCCTCGCGAGCTGGGGACGCGCCCGCACTCCGAGCGCGCACACGGCGAGGGCCGACCCTGGCAAAGCATGCTGCGCATCGCGCGCGAAGCCATTGCTGCCAAGATCTCGCACAGCGCGCCACGGCCACACAGCTTGCCCACGCCGTGGAACACGCCTCAGGGCGTGTTCGTCACGCTGCGCGACGCGCGCGGAGAGCTGCGCGGCTGCATCGGGCACGTAGAGTCGCTGTACGGCACGCTGGCCGAGGAGATCGCCGCGTGTGCAGCTGCGGCGGCCACGCAGGACACTCGCTTTGCGCGGGTAACGCCAGACGAGCTGCCACAGCTTCAGATCGAGATCTCGCTCCTGAGTAAGCCCGAGCTGGTCACCGATCTCTCCCTGCTCGATCCGAAGCGTTACGGCGTGGTGGTCTCCGCCGGGCGCTCACGTGGCGTGCTGCTGCCCGACATCGAAGGCGTCGACACCATCGAAGAGCAGCTGCGCATCGCAGCGGGCAAAGGCCACTTGCCTGCTGGCCGCAGCTGGACCATCGAGCGCTTCACCGTGCAGAAGGAATGCGAAGGCCGCGTCAGCGAGCCGCCCGAACGCCCCAGCCCAACCAGCGGAGGGCCTTCACATGACTGACGAAGCACGGCAAATTGCGGCTCGCTCACGAATGGTGAGTGAGCAACTGCGCGCACGGGGACTTCACGACGAACGTGTGCTCGCCGCGATGCACGACGTGCCGCGCGACGCCTTCGTGCCCACCACGCATGGCGCGCTCGCCTACGACGACAGCGCACTGCCCTTGCCTCACGGTCAGACCATCTCGCAGCCCTATATGGTGGCGCGCGCCGCCGAGCTGGCGCAGCTGCAGCCCACAGACCGCGTGCTGGAGGTGGGCCTGGGTTCCGGCTATCAGGCTGCGGTGTTGTCGCGGCTGTGCGCGCACGTCATCGGTGTCGAGCTGGTGCCTGAGCTCGCACACGGCGCCGAACACAAGCTGCGCGCCCTCGGCTACGACAACGTGCAGGTGCAGGTCGGCGACGGCTCGCTCGGCTTTGCGCCGGGAGCGCCGTACGATGCGATCGTCGTGGCCGCCGCCTCACCCCAGGCCCCCGCAGCGCTCGTGGAACAGTTGCGCGTAGGCGGCCGCCTGGTGATCCCGATCGGCGATCGTCAGCTGCAGACACTCTGCGTGGTCACACGGACTCAGGACGCAATGCACATCGAAGAGCATGACCGCTGCGTGTATGTGCCGCTGCTCGGGGCCGCAGGCTTCAGCCACTGAGGTACAGCACTGCGCGCCCGGTACGCCGCGTTCGCCGCGTGCGCGCCGCACTTCTCGGCGTCAACCGGCAGCAGCCGCGCTCGCGTCGCCGTCGTTCTCGACATGCCTGCGCATCTTGGCCAGTGCCAACGCCTGGATTTGACGAATGCGCTCGCGCGACAGGTTGTACATCTCGCCGATCTCTTTGAGCGTGCGCTCTTCGCCGCCGTCGAAACCGAAGCGGTAGCGCAGGATCTGGGCCTCGAACGAAGACAGACCCTGCATGAGCGCCGAGACGCTGTCTTTGCGACCGCCTGCAAGCACGAGCTCTTCGGCGTTGGGCTGGTCGTCGTCGCGAAGCAAGTCGACGAAGGTGCGATCGTTGTCGGCGCCCACGGGTGCATCGAGCGAGAAGTGCGGGTCGACGGACAATTCTTCCGCCGCGCTCACCTTGTCGAGCGGCAAGCCGGTGGACTCCGCGAGCTCCGTTTGGGTGGGCCGCACACCGGTGCGACACAGGGCCTTGCGCGTGGCACGCGCCACACGCGCGCGCGTCTCGAGCGCGTGGACCGGCAGGCGCACCATACGGCCCTTGTCGGCCAGCCCGCGCGTGAGCGCGTGGCGGATCCACCACGAGGCGTAGGTGCTGAAGCGGAAGCCACGGCGGAAATCGAAGCGCTCCACGGCTTTCATCAACCCGAGGTTGCCTTCCTGGATGAGATCGGCGAGCGGCATGCGCTCGCTGCGCGCATAGCGACGCGCCATGCTCACCACCAGGCGCAGATTGGCCGCGACGAAGCGATCTTTGGCGGCCTGCTGGGCCCGGCGCGCCGCATCGATGTCGGCAACGTAGCGTTGCATGATCTTCGGCATGATCTTCGTGGGCGTTGGCAAACGCTCCGAAGCTGAGGCCGACGGCTGCGCGCAGAGCTCGAGCGCAGCCGCATGAGCTGCCTTGACCGCGTCACGGTGAACGTCGAGCACGCGCAGCTGCTCTGCGACGCGCTGTACAAGACGGTCGTAGCTCGCCCTTTGCTGCCGGCTGGCGCGCGGCTGCGCAGCGCGGGCTGCGCAGCGCGTCAGTGAACGTAGCTCGGCAGTGAGCGAAGCAGGTTCGGGCAACGCGGCGATCACCGCGGGCTGCAGGCTCGGCCACGCGCGCGGCCAGCCGAGCAACGCATGCCAGTACGCGGTTTCGAGCCGCTCGACCTCTTTCGCGAGCACGATTTCGTCGTCGCGCGAGAGCAGATCGTAGGCCGACAGGTCGGTGAAATAGCGAGTGAGCGAGGCGTCCGCGTGCAGCGGAGAAGCGACTGTCTGAGCGCTACGTTGCGCAGTGCGAGGCTTGTGTTGTGCTGCGTTCATGGCTTTCCTGCGGTCAGACGAACCCTTTGCATGCCAGCAACCGCGCAAACAACGCGTGGTTGCCGTTGGTGATAACCGTCGCGAGGCCAAGCTTGTTCCCAGCTATCAACATGGGTCCGGAAGAAACACTGTCAAGACGCTCAGATACCGGCCTATTGCGCGGCGTCGCCGGCTCGGGACAGCGAAATCTCCAGGATCAAGCGTCGGCCGACGCGCCCGGCGAGCGTGGAGAAGAAGGTGCCGGCGCGCATCAACAGGCCGTATTTCGCGTTCAACGCGCGGTAAGCGCGCGAGATCAACTCGGGCTCGCCTTCCACCGGCCGACAGCGCCCGACATGCCACGGACTGAACAGCTGCTTGCCGCGGCCATCGCAGATCGCGACCTGCACGGCCGGGTTTCTGCGGATGCGCTTCACCTTGTACGAGGTGCCATCGGTGAACACGATCAGCTTGCCGTCGAGCAGCGCGAACCACACGGGCGTATCGACGGCAGTGCCGTCTTTCTTGTAGCTGCGCAGGCTGATGTATTTCGCGCGCTCGAAGGCGCTGGGCAGGGTGTCGGGCATGGAGATCTCCTGTCTGGAAACTTGGTTCGTCGCGGAGGCGAAAACGTTGCAGCAGCGTGCGCCAATTGCGAGCGCTTTTCCGCCCGAGCCCACGGGCTGTTGACGGTGGCGGCACCAACTTGCATTCGCCGGCCCAGATCTTATGTTCGCGCCATGTTCCATTTCAACCCCGCCTTCCTGCTGTTCATGCTGCCTGGCATGGCGCTGAGCCTGTGGGCAAGCATGCGCGTGAAATCGACCTTCCAGCACTACAGCCAGGTGGGCTCGCGCTCCGGCTACTCCGGCGCTGAAGCCGCACGCGAGCTCTTGTCGCGCACGGGAATCACGGGCGTGCGAATCGAACCGGTCGATGGCTTCTTGTCCGATCACTACGACCCATCCAGCCGCACGCTGCGGCTCTCCCCCGACGTGTTCAACGGCCGATCGCTGGCAGCGCTCGGCGTCGCCGCGCACGAAGCCGGACACGCCATTCAACACGCGCACAACTACGGGCCGCTCAACTTCCGCTCGGTCATGGTCAAGCCCGCCATGATCGGCTCGAATCTGAGCACCTTCATCATGATGGCGGGCTTCGCCTTGCACGCGGCCGGCATGATCTGGCTCGGCATCGCGCTCTTCTCGGCCTTCGTGGTGTTCACGCTGGTCACGCTGCCGGTCGAGTTCAACGCCAGCAGCCGCGCAGTGGCGGCGCTGGTCGACACGCGCATCATCCAGAGCGATGAAGCCGCGGACGCCAAGAAGGTCCTGGACGCAGCCGCCCTCACCTACGTCGCCGCGGCCATCTCTGCTGTGATGCAGCTGCTGTACTTCTTGTGGCGAGCGGGCTTGCTCGGCGATCGCAGGCGCGATTGAATGGCTCGCCCACGATGAGCCAAGAGCCACCTACAACCGAACCGCCGCTCGCTCGCCGAGTGTTCGCCAATCGCACGCTCAACCTGCGCGCGATGAAGGCGATCGGCTGCGACATGGACTACACGCTCATCCACTACAGGCACGAGCTGTGGGAGAGCCGTGCGTACGAGCACGTCACCCGGCGCATGGCGCAGACGGGCTGGCCCGTCGCAGGGCTCGAATTCGACGCCGAGTTCGCCACCCGCGGCCTCATCGTGGATCTGGAGCTGGGCAACCTCGTCAAGGCCAGCCGCTTCGGTTACGTGACGCGCGCGTTCCACGGCACGCGGGTGCTCGCGCACGAAGACCAGCGCCGAGCCTATGCGCGCGTGCTGGTCGACCTGTCGGAAGCGCGCTGGGTGTTTCTCAACACGCTGTTTTCGCTGTCGGAGGCGTGTTTATTCGCACAGCTGGTCGACCGCTTCGACGCGGGCAAGATCAAGCTGCCGCTCGACTACCGCAAGCTCTACGACGCCGTGCGCAACAGCGTGAACGTGGCGCATATGGAAGGCGCGCTCAAGGCCGAGATCACCGCCGACCCCGACAAGTTCGTGGTGCAAGACGCCGAGCTGCCACTGACGCTGCTCGATCTCAAGCATTCGGGCAAGACGCTCATGCTCATCACCAACTCGGAGTGGAGCTACACCCGCGTCATGATGAGCTACGCGTTCGACCGCTACTTGCCCCGCGGCATGGGCTGGCGCGAGCTCTTCGACTTGGTCGTGGTCGATGCCCGCAAGCCGAGCTTCTTCACCGAGTCGCACCCCATGCTCGAGGTGGTGAACGACGAAGGCTTGATGCGCCCGCTCAGCGGTAAGCTGGAACGCGGTGGCGTGTACTGCGGCGGCAATGCACGGGCGATCGAGAGCCTGCTCGGCCTGCAAGGTGAAGAGATCTTGTACATCGGCGACCACGTCTATGCCGACGTGCACGTCACCAAAGACGTGCTGCGCTGGCGCACGGCGCTGATCATGCGCGAGCTCGAAGACGAGATTGTGGCAGCCGAGAGCTTTCGCCAAGGCCAGCAGCAGCTCAGTGAGCTGATGGAGCAGAAGACCGCGCTGGAGCAACAACAGTCGACGCTGCGGCTATCGCTGCAACGTTTGGAAGCGGGCTACGCGCCGCCCGTCGACACCCATGGCGCAAGCGCGCACAAGACCCAGCTTCAAGCGCTGCGCGCGAAGCTCGAAGAGCTCGACCGCCGCGTGAGCGAGCTGGCCCAGCGCTCGGGCGAGCTTGGCAACAAGCGTTGGGGCCTCTTGCTACGGGCGGGCAACGACAAGAGTCGCATGGCACGTCAGGTGGAACGCTACGCAGACATCTACACCTCGCGCGTGTCGAACCTGCTGTACTACACTCCGTACGCGTACCTGCGCCCGCCGGCGGGCTCGTTGCCGCACGACCCGAAATGATGGCGTGGACGCGCTAGCGCCGCACGTCGAGCTTGTACGACTCCCAGCCGACCCCGCCGCGGTCGTCGTGGATGACCACCCAGAGGAACACTTCGCCCTGCGTGTTGGGCGCCGTCCAGTCGTTGTCCGTGTCGGTCTGGCTGGCTTCGGCCTCGCTGCGCCCGGTGCGATCGAACGCAAAGTCACCAGCGTTCGCGAACCACGAGACGCGGATCGATTCGCGACGATCGATCACGGCGCCTTGCGCTGGATCGAGATACGCGTAGGACTCGGCGCCCGTGCAACCCTTCGGCGCGGCGACGCCGCAATCTTGCATGCAGTCCTTCACGGTCTCGCGTGGACTGCAGATCCCGTCGCCACACTTGGGCTTGCTCGGGCATACCGCCCAACTGGCGCGCAGCGTGAGCCGCTCGCCCGGCTGAACGCGCAGCAAGGTGCTGGAGGCGGCGAGAGAAAGCGGAACGTCCGCTCCGCTCTGCACCCGGACGACGCTGGCCAACACGGGGTTCTCGTTTGGGCGGTAGCGCAAAGCGTACTGCGCGCTCTGCTCCGCTGTCGCGCCACCCAGGCCGCAGATCAGCCGACTCATGCCCGCGAAATACACGTCTTCCGACTCGGACGCGCCCGCGACGAGCAGGCGCACGGGCTCGTAATACCCGCCTGTAGTGTCTGCGTCGGCTGCGCGGCCGTTGGGCTCGCCCTTCATCGGGGCAGGTGGCATCGGGCCGAACACCTGACAGGCGTCTTTTGCGAGCATGCCGCTCGCCTGGTCGCCGTGACCGAGCGGGGTGAGCTTGTCGCCCTTGCGGGCGAAGCAAGCTTGCGCCACGAAGCCCGGTGCCGCGAGCGGTTTGCGCGCGCTGCACAGGGCCCAGTCGAGATCCTTCGCGGCGGCGGGACCGTCTGCGCCGACATAGAGTGCCTGATACTTCACCGGCGCGTTGGCCATCGCTTCGACGGGCATGGAGCGAACCGCCAGCACGCGGTCCGAGTCGACCACCGACGCGCGGCCCTCGATGGTTGGACGACACGCAGCGGTGCACAGGACCGCCGCCATCAGCAGCACGGTTGCGGCGCGCAGATTCACCATGTGAGCTTGCCTCCCAGCACCGGCAAGATCGGCAGACCGGTGATGTAGGATTTGCGCGAGAAGTTGTAGTTGTAGATGATCTCTTCCGGGTTCGGATGGTCGGTCACGTTCTGAACGTCGAGGTAGACCTCCACCTTGGCGTCGTTGCCGATGGAGAAGTGCTTGGAGACGCGCACGTCGAATTCGTAGAACGGCGGAACGCGAATCGAGTTGTGCGCACCGAACACGGGTTGGAACGAGTCGGTGCGCGAGTCGTACACGGCTGCGATCACCGGCGTGCGTGGGTAACCGGTGGAATACCGAAAGCGCGCACCGGTTTCGAAGCCTGCGCCCAGATCGTAGGACGCGAGCACGGTGAGCACATGCGTCTGATCGAAGTCGAACGGGCGGTAGGACTGCGAGGTCCCGTCGGTACGCTCGCTGCGCACGATGCTGTAGCTCACCCAGCCGAAGAAGCGGTCGCTGAGGTCCTGACGCAGCAGCACCTGGCCACCGTAGGCGCGACCGAGACCTTTCTGAATCAGGGCCTGTGCCTCGATGGGTGTCGCGTACGGCGAACGAGTCGCGAGGTCGCTCTGCTCCGAGAGAAACCCTGTGGTCTCGAACGACAGCGAGTCCGTGAGCTTCACGTTGCCGCCCAGCAGGTAGTGGACCGCACGTGAGGCGCCGAGCTGCGGATTGCCGAAGACCGCGCTCAGATCCTCTGCCAGTGGTGGCTGGTGGTAGACGCCGACGGCCGCACGCACGCCGAAGCGCTCGGTGATCGCCCAGCGAGCGGCCAAGCGCGGCTCCACGAAAGTCTGTTCATTCATCGTGCCGAGCGACGGTTGTGAACCTGATACCGGCGTGCGACGACTGGCGCGCACCAAGACGGGTTCGACGCGCGCGCCGGGCACCAAGTGCACCTTGCCGTCGATCAGCGAGAAGTCCGCCTGTACGAAGGGCGCGAGACTGGCGTTGGTGGTGTTCCACTTGTCGGCGTTGATCAGATCACTGGGCGCCTGGCCGAAGACGTGGATGTCACCTTCGCGCGGCGGCGAGGTGATCGAGCCGGAGCGCTTCACGTCGTTCTGCACGACTTCTGCATCGATACCGGTGGTGACGCTGACGAACTCTTCTGGCTTGCCGGTCCAGGCGGTACGCATGCCGTACACCGTGGCCTCGTTGTTGAGCGCCGCTGGAACCGCACCGAACAAGCTCGCGACGCGCGAGTGATCGAACCCGAAGAACGGCGTCGCGGTCACGACGCCACCTGCATCGAGATGCTTCTCGTAGCGCACGTAGATGCGCTCGAAGCCAGTGGATTTGCTCTCACGCTTCGCCTGCGCAGGATCAGTCTCTGCAACGGAGCGCGCGATGCTGTCGGAGGACAGCAGCCCGCCAACTTCGACGCTCTCGCCCTCGTGCGGGACCCATGCCGCGCGCAGCTGACTGTCCCAGTAGCGTGGAATGGGCACGAACTCGCCGACGTCGCGTGAGGTGACTTGCGAGAGCACCCAATCGAGATGGGAGCGCCGCACTGCGCCTGCAAAGCGAAACTTGTCGCCCACCGAGCCGCGTATACTGCCGGCCGCGTCGATGGCATCGAGTGCGAGACTGCCGTGGTAGCCGTCGGCTTCGAGGGGCTTGAGGCCCACGCTCACGAGACCGCCGAGCCCGCGACCGTGCGCTGCGCCGTAGCCGCCCGGCTCGAGCTCCACGCTCTTCACCAGATCCGAATGGATCACCGAGCGAAAACCGCCTTCGTGGTAGAGCAGCGGCACGTGCACGTCGTCGATGTAGACGCGGGTGTCGGTTCCAGCTGCGCCCCAGACGACCAGCGCGCTCGAACCGACGCTCGAACGAGCGACACCCGGCAGGTTCTCGACCACCTTGATGACGTCGCCGCCCGTACCGGCGACGCGCGCGCCCTGCTCGGAGTTGACCGTGGTCGCTGCCATCGACTTCTTCATGCTGGTGTCGACGATCACCAGCTCGAAGTCGACCTGATCGCCGGGCGCCATCGTTGCCACGAGCTCGACGTCGTAGGTGGCGTCGTAGTGCTGGCCGGCCTCGAAAGTCTCCTCGGTCGCAGTCGGCGTGAAGCCGCTGCCTGACAGCGCGACGGGGTGCGTGCCGGGAGTGACCTCGGCGAAATGAAAGTGGCCAGCCGCGTCGGTCTTGGACGTCTGGCCGTCGAGATCGACCACGACGCCTGGGAGTGGATCGCCCGACTTGCGCAAGCGCACGGTGCCCTCGAAGTCGGCCGTGGTCGGGACCGGCGCCGCCACCGGGGCCTGCAGCACGAACTCGTAGCGGTACTGGATGCGCACGGGCACCGGCACGCCATCGACCTCGGCGGGCTCGAACTCGAACTGTTTCGCTGCGGCCACCGCAGCGTCGTCGAACGCGACGCTTGCGGACTGCGCGACCGTCACGTCTGCGACCTTGCCGTCCGCGCTGATGCTGATCTGGAGCACGACGGCTGCGTTCGGCCCAGCCGCGCGCTCCGCTTCCGGATACTCGGCCTGCACGAAGCGCGTGAGCTTCGGTGGCTTGACGACACGCGCCGCGGGCGCTGGACCGCCGGTGGCGGGCGCAGTTTGAGCCGCCGACGTAGCTGCCCAGCCCGCCAGCACGGCCGCCAACAAAGCGGCGTTCCTGATTTGTAAGTTCATGTGTCGAGCACGAAGCGCATGGCGATTAAGAACGGTGCAGCCACGGCACGGTTGCATTGTCTGGCAGGTGCGAAGCGCAAGCGGCGCGCAGCCGCGATCGCGGCCTCATCGAGCCCAAAGCCGAGCCCATCGACGATGCGCGCATCGGTCACCGCACCCTGGTCGTCGACCGACAGCTGGATGCGCACGCGACCTTGTACGTGCGCGCGGCGGGCGTCGTCCGTGTAGGCCGGGCGGACCAGGTCGAGCGGATGCGCCTTGATCAGTGGCTCGGTGCATTCGGCTTCCTGACGGCGTGGCGCCAGCACCTTGGGCTTGGTCACCAGCGCGAGCGGTGCCTTGGC
>JADGRE010000400.1 GCA_017881185.1 Pseudomonadota bacterium
CAGGTGGCGGCGATGATCGCGTTGCCTGCCCGCTCCATTCTCGACAACCCCTGGGGGCTCATGGCCCTCGATTACATCCTCGCCGTTGCAGACAAGCCCAGCGAGCGCCGAGCGCTGCCGGAGCCGCCGCAATGAGCGACGCGGCCAAAGCGCTCGCCACCACGGCCGGCGACCGCGAGTCCGGCTGCGCGCTGGCGACGGCGGTTTCGCTCGCGCCCGGAGACACCTTCTATTCCGAGCTCCATGGCGAGGAGCAGAAGCACACCAGCTGCACCTTGTGCGGCGCGCACGCCGAACGACTGCTCTTCGAGGTCGAAGACACCATGTTCGGCCGGCCGGGCAAGTACCGCCTGGTGGAGTGCCAGCAGTGTTCGATGCGCTATATCAACCCGCGTCCGACGACGCCTGCGCTGGCACGCCACTACCCCAACGACTACCTCTGCTACACGAACTTCGATCACGAACACTGGCTGTTGCGCTGGGCCTTCAACCGCATGCAGCAAGACCAGGCACGCCGGCGCGTGCGCCAGATCGAACGCGTGACCGGCCGCCTGCCCCAGGGCACGACCGTGCTCGACGTGGGCTGCGGGCGCGGCGAGCTGCTGAGGCGGCTCAAGAACGACCGCCAAACACTGGGGACCGGCATCGACATCAATCGCGACGTGGTCGACGTGCTGCGGCGAGAGAGCGGCATCCCCGTGCTGCACGGCACGCTGTGCGAGGTGGGCTGCGAGAGCGCCAGCTTCGATCTGGTCACCTTGACTGAGTACCTGGAGCACGAGCCGCATCCGCGACCGGTCATCGAAGAGGTGCGGCGCATCATCAAGCCGGGCGGCTTCGTCGCCATCGAGGTGCCCGACATCAGCGGTCCGCCCGGACGCTGGTTCGGACCGAACTGGTGGCAGATCGATGCCCCGCGCCATCTGACTTACTTCTCGCCCAAGACCCTGACGCAGCTGCTCGAGAGCAGCGGCTTCGAGGTTCTGCAGGTCAAGCGCTACAGCATGCTGACTTCGATGGGGTACAGCCTGTTGCAGGCCATGGGCCACCGCTACTGCAACTCCCCGAAGCTTCTCTACCTCACGCTGAGCGCGCTCTTGGGGCTGCCCTTCGTGCCGTTCTTGTCGTTCTTGCCCGACTTCATGATGGTCGTGGCACGACCTCGGCAAGCGGCGCATCTTGCATTACCACCCCAGCACGATCGAGCGTAAACGACGGGTAGCGTTCCGGCTGACCGCGCTCGAAGCGCGGGCCACGAAATTGTTCGCGCAGGAAGGGCACGACCTCGACCGTGCCGAACAAACGCATCGCGATCTGATCGAGCTTCTTGGTGAGCTCCGGATCGGAGAACGCGAACTGCACACGCTTGGGTTCCATGACCGTCTGCAAGAGACGCATCTTCTGGGCTTCGAAGACGTAGTGCTCGAAGCGAAAGATCGCCTCGCAGTAGAGACCGTTGCTGATGGTCAGCTGCGAGCTGAAGTCGGCTGCGGCCAGGGGCTCGGCGTGCACGCGCTCGAAGCTGTCTTTGCCCGCGCAGATGATCAGGTGGATCAGCATGCCCAGGTGCAGGTACGACTTCACGTCGAGCTTGGTCTGACCGCGACCGAACACCGGGGCGAACCCATCGCCGAAGAAGATCGGGTCGAGCTTGTCCGCCAACATGAAGCTGTAGCGCCCGAGCAAACGCTCGAAGCCGTGCAGCGTGGCCTTGTCATAGTGCGCGCGCAGCTCGTCTACCAGGTCGGGAAGCTGCTGCCAGCTGCTGCGATCGACCGCGCGAATTCTAGGCAGGAAGTCGTTCCAGAATGCCGAGACGTGGGCTTGCAGCTCGGGCGCACCTGCCAGCACCGCACGGTCGGGAGAGTCGCCCGTGCGCACGCGCTCGCTGATCTGCTGGAGCTTGCTGCGGCGTTTCCAGATGACATCTTCGAGATGCCACAGCTCGGGCGGCGAGAAGTAGTTGTCCCAGAAGCCTTCGCGCAACCGCGTTTGCGGCAAGTGCGGACCGATGTACTCGCGCTTCCACCACAGGCCCGTCGCCGCGCGCTGCGCGTGCGTGGTGGGCGTGAGCATGTGCATGGTCATGCGTGCGGCGATCGGAGCCGGCCTGTCGGAAGGAAGCGCGCCGGCCGCGAAGAACACATTGCCGTAGTTGGCGGCGCGCCCTTCGAGGATGCGCTGCATCAGCACCGTGCCGCCGGTGAACTTCAAATAGCCATAGGGGTTGCCACTGCCGATCAGGCAGTGAAGCACGCTCGCGTCGCCCAGACCGAAGCCCTCGTAGATGATGCCTTGGTCACCGCGCGGGTGATGCGGCGCGATGAAGTGGGGGACCGAAGTGGCTGCGCTGGGCGAGAACTGGTGCGGGCACTCGATCCAGCTGTTGCCGTCCCACGACACTTCGGTGACGGGCACGCAACGCACGGCAGGCATGCTCTTGGGCGGGAACACGCCATACGGATGCACGCAACGAAACGGTTGCAGCAAGCGACACAGCGCGACCGGCCAGGTCAAGAAGCGCGGGCGTACGCGCATGAGACCCGTCCAGTATGGCCACGACTGCGAACAGAACGAGTTGCACGGAAACGCATAAGCGGCGCAGACCGTGTGCACGAGCCACAGCCAAGTGAGCAGCCAAGGCCCGTGCCAGTCGGTGAACGCGCTCCAGGCGAGCGCGCGCGGCGTGACGGTGTCGAG
>JADGRE010000057.1 GCA_017881185.1 Pseudomonadota bacterium
AGGCGTCATCCATGCGGGGTTATGGGTCCGTTCGGTTTGGTGCGCGCTGCCGCGCTGCCGTATGCAAGCCGGTAATCTGCGAACAGACCCCATTGGCCGTACACGACCTCGCGGCTCCACCGCTTCCATCCGAAGCAGACTTCGCCCGCTGGCCTATCCTTGCTCGAAGCTCCTGCACTGTGATCGTGGGCTTTATCATCCCGCGTGCCTCGCTTCTCCCTCAGACTCGGGTTTCGCCGTTTTTCATAGTCTACGCGGCGCGATCCAGCGCTGTAGCCGCGGGCTGACGCAGAGGTCGCGCGAGGGGTCGTAAGTTAGCGTAACCACGGGCCGGATCCAAAACGTCGATGCGCACGAGCACGCGCTGCGCTGCGCGCAGGACGTCGGCGAAGCACGCGTGACGTTTGTGCGTGTACCACGGCCGAATCGGCGGCGCCGCCAACGGCGTCGTCCAGATGGTGTCGGCAAACCACAACACCAGCAGCGTGTACGCGAACGCGACGAACGGCGCGACGCGTTCGACGGCGGCTTGCTTGCGCGCCGAGGAGTCGGCGAAGCCCAGTTGCTGCTTGAGGTCGCGGAACAACACTTCGATGGACCAGCGTCCCGCATACGTGGTGAGCACGTCGAGCGCCGAGCGTTCTGCGTCGGTGCAGAAGAACGCGCGCATCGAGATGGCGCCTTGTTCGCAATGCACGATGACCACGCGTCCGACGCGGTCCCCGGCACCGCGGTACCACTGCGCCTGCAACGCTTTGTAGTCGACGGTGGTGGCGCGGCCGTAGAGCGTGAGCTCGGCGCTGTGCCACGGATAGCGCTTGCTGTCGTAGATCTTCTCCGGCTTGGGCAAGAGCTTGCCGCGCTTGCGGCGGCGGCCGGTGGCTTTGCGCTCGGCATCGATCGGCGCCGCGGTGAGCACGGCATCGGGGCGAATCGCTCCGAATACCAGCGCGTGCGAGCCGGCGACCTAGTGCTTCAATCCATGGACGCTTTCGCCGGTGCGATCGGCGTTTCCGAGTCAACCGGCAAATGCAGCCCTGAGTACGTCGTGTGCGAGCCGCGCGACGCACGCATGGTGACGTCGATGGAATACTTCGCGCGGGTTCTGCGTGAGATGGCAAAGCAGGGCTTCATCTTCGTCATATGTCCATCCGTTCGAGAACGGGCACCGCGCTTTCGCTTCGCGACGTTCAAGGACGTTCTGCTGCCCGTTCCGCCTCCGAGTGAGCAGAAGCAGATCGACGGCTACCTTACTGTGCTCGCTCAGGCAGCGCCACTCGTGGAACGTCTCAAGGCACAGGTCGAACGCCTCCGCGAATACCGCCAAGCCCTCATCACCGCCGCCGTCACCGGCAAGCTCGACGTGACGAAAGAGGCCGCTGCGTGAGCACGCGTGTAGCAGTGAGCGCGAAGATGCTCCACTGAGCGTGCGACCGCGCTCGCTTGGACATCGACGAGCTTGCGCGGCGCTTCCCAAGGCTCCCCGAGTGGATCGCTGGCGACACAAAGCCCACGCTCAAGCAGCTCGAACAGTTCGCGAAGGCGACTCACACATGACGCAACGCCTACCGCGCTGCAGATCCGACGTCCAGGGCTCATGCGTTGCCTGGGTGCCCGAGTCTGTGCCCAGATCGCTTGCACACCCAGCTGGTGAATCGGAATGGAGGCCACGGACCGTAAGCCTTGACGGCATAGCCGTATTGGGGATCGATCCCGGCCATGCCCAGAAAAGCATCCAAGAACGCCAAGTCCCCGAAGACCTCCAAGCCCGCAGCTAACGGCGGCAAGCCGAAGGTGAACAAGAGCGAGTGGATTCGCAGCCAGCCCAAAGACATGGCGGCCAGCGCCGTGGTCGAGAAAGCCAAGGCTGAGGGGATAGAGATCTCCACAGCGTTCGTCTACACCGCACGCAGCAACGGCAAGGGCGGCAATAAGGCAGCCAAGGGCAAGCCCGGCCGGCCCAAGGGCAGCAAGAACATCGGTAAAGAGATCGCAGGCGACCTCACGGCCCTGCGTCGTGCCGTGTTCACCCATGGGTTTGAGAAGGTGGAGGGCTTCCTAGCCGACCTGAAGAAGTCTGTTGGTCTGTGAGGGTGGTCGGATGGCAAAGAAAGCAGCTGCAACGATCGCCTGGGTTCGCCATTCGCATGTGTGCGACCAGTGCCCCAAGGTAACGCCTTCTCACGTGACCAGATGCAAGTCGTGCAGGGCCGAGAGAGCCAAGGCACGGCGAGACAGACGGGCCGCCAAGAGCGCTCGGGGTGAGTGCTCCGAGTGCTCACGCAAAGCGGTCAAGGGCCGTGTGCGCTGCAAGCTGCACTTGAAGGAAAACCGCAGCTACAAGATCGCAGCCTAGCCGCATCCCCAACATGGCCGTAGGGGTTTCCCCCGTTGCCTGGGAAGGTGGCGGGGGTTTTCCGCATCTCAACGAGCTAGAACACGGACCGACTACAGCAAGCCCAACCACCACCCAGGCACCCGATCGATCGGTCGGCCCCCTCCATCCTCTTGCAGCTCTACGGACCTGCTCAGGGGTGGCTTCAACGATCCGGCCCGCCCGCGGCCCCTGTTCGGTCACGCCACGAGCCGAAATTCACCATTCAAGCCGGGCACATCCAGTGGTGAGAACCCATTGGGGACACCACCACTGGAGGTAACGCTCTCGGCAAGCAACAGCGGGCCGAGAGCGTACCGTCCAGACACCTCGAACCTCTGGCCCTGCTCAGTTTCTACGGCCCGCAGGTGCAGTGGTTCGGTGAGCAGGCTCGCCAAGGCAGCTCGGCCCTCTGGCCCATGCTTGGCAAAGGTGCCGTGAAGCGTTTGCAGCCTCTTGGCCACGCTGGCTTCTAGGTCCAAGAGCTTGCGGTCAATGACTTCAGGGGCTACCTCGCGAACACGCGCTGCGCCGTCCGCGCTACCCTGTTTCTGTCGTTGCGCGCAGCGTGTTTCAGCGTGCGCAATCCGAAACGCATCCAGCCGTCGTGCGTGAACGCCGTGAGCGCATCCAGCACGGACACCAGCGCTCCCTGGGTTGCGGGGTAGGTCAGGTGAATCGGTGACCAGGCGTGCGGCCGCAGCTTGGCTTTGTAGGTACGCAGGCCGTCGAAGTCGTAGAGCACCCGGCCCGCGCGGCGTGCCAAGCGCAACGCTCGCGGCACCTCACCGGCGAGTGGCGCGAGGCCGAGCGTAAGCCATTCGGCGCCGACGCTCGCGGCCCAGTGCATGGCGGCGTCGACCAAGAGCTCGCTGGTTCCGTTCGGAGCGCTCGGGTCCCGCACCAAGTCTTCGACGAAGAAGCCTGCACGCGCGGGGACCGGAATCACGCCGGCAAAGGCGACGACGCGTCCGTCCCACTCCGCAACGAACAGCGCACGGTGCTCGGCGAAGTCGAACGGCTCCACGTGCACGAGGAAACCCATCGGCGCCATGCTGCGCGTGGCCAGCCAGCTCCGCAGCACCTTCGTGATCGCCTCGCGCATCGGGCCGACGAGTAGTTCCTCGGGCGCGAGGCGTCGCACCTGCACGCCCTTCTTGCGTGCGCGCCGCAGCTGCTCGCGCAAGCTGCGATGACTCGTCACGATCGCCGGCCAGGCGCGGGGATCCCAGGTCGGCTGCTCGCCGATCCGCAACGAGCTGAGCTCCGTGCGGAGCGCGCTCTGCAAGCGGTCCTCGGTGGCGAAGAAGCAACAGCGCTTGCCGGCCTCGCGTGCTGCCCAGATGAACGACGACGCCGCGGTCGCGAGGTTTTCTCTAGGCGCGATCGGCGGTCCAGCCGCGACCCAGGCATCGCCCGTGTCGACGTACGCGACGCACGCGCTGCCCCCCTGAAAGAAATAGGAGTAGCCGCTCCCGAGCGTCTGAAAGGCCGTAGCGTTCCAGCCGTGCTGCCGAATCAGCTGGAACGCACGCTCGCGCTCCCGCTCGTCAGTTGGGCGCCTCATGTGCGACGTCTGCTTGCACGAAACCACGCGGCGGCTCGTCGTTGTTCGTCCAAGCGCTGGCTGTGAGCCTCGATCAGATCGCTGCGCGTCAAGATCCCCAGGACCCGCTGCGGTTCGGCTCGCGTGACCACCGGCAAGCGCCCGATGTGCTCACGCGCCATGATGTCAGCTGCAGCGCGCAGGGTCTGGTCGTCGTGAATCACGACCGGTGGGCGCTGAATCAGCGCGCGCAACGGCAGCGCGGCGTCCTCGGCGTCGAACAGATCACGCCGGGTCAGGACACCGATCATGCGCTCGTCGGCGTCGACCACGGGAAAGCCTTGGTGGCTCGAGCCGGCGGCGTGCGACGCCAGCCAGTCGCGCGTGGTCGCCACGCTCTGCTCGGCGCGCAGTGTCACGACCGCACACAACCCGCAGTCGCGCGCGGCGACGCGCTCGAGAAAGTCGGCCGTGTATTCGGTCAGCGCGCGCACGCCGCGGCGCTCGATCTTCTCGGTCATGATCGAGTTGCGCATCAGCAACGACGAGCTGAGAAACGCCGTCGTGCAAGCGCCGAGCAGGGGCAAGAGCGCCAGCGGCTGTCGCGTCATCTCGAACACGACCACCACCGACGCCAAGAGCGCCCGCGATGCCCCCGCGAACATGCTCGCCATCCCGACCAGCGCGGCAACTTTCAAATCGATGCCGAGCTCTGGCGAAACGCGCAGCAGCAGCGAACCGAGCGTCGCGCCGAGCCCCGCGCCGATCGTAAACAGCGGCGCCATCGTGCCACCCGAGGTGCCACTGCCGAGCGCCATCGACCACGACACGAGCTTCGCGAAGCAGAGCACGACGATTGCCGCGGTCAGCAGGTGGTTGCCCAGGATCTGCTCGATGTTGTCGTAGCCGACGCCGAGTGTCTTCGGTGCGAAGTAGCCGACGCCACCGACCACGAGGCCGCCGAGCGCAGGCCACCACATGAAGTGCACGGGCAGATGTTCGAAGGCATCCTCGATGCCGTAAACCGCGCGCGTGATCGCGACCGAAGCCGCGCCGATCAGCGCGCCGATCACCAGGTAGCCGGCGAACGCTGCCGCTGTCGGTGGCAGAAGCCCGGGCATCGTGAACATGGCTGCCGGGCCGATCAGCGCGTAGCGGACCGCGCCGCCCGTGGCCGCCGCAAGCGCGACCGGCACGAGCGAGCGCGGCCGGTACTCGAACAGCAAGAGCTCGATGGCGAGCAGCACCGCAGACACTGGCGTGCCGAAGGTCGCGGCCATGCCCGCCGCTGCGCCGGCCGCGAGCAGCGTCTTGCGCTCGCTGGCGCTCGTGGCGACCAGCTGACCGACCAGCGAGCCAAGCGCGCCGCCGGTCGCGATGATCGGGCCCTCGGCGCCGAACGGACCCCCGGTGCCGATCGCGATTGCAGCCGACAGCGGCTTCAGCCAGACCATGCGGGCAGGGATGCGGCTCTCGTTCTGCAGCACCTGCTGCATGGCTTCGGGAATGCCGTGGCCGCGGATGGCTTGCGACCCGTAGCGCGCCATCGCGCCGACCACGAGGCCGCCGATCACGGGCACTGCGATCACCCACGCACCCAAGTGATGCCCGGCGGGGGACATGCCCTCGGTCGAGAGTCGGCCGTAGAACGCGAGGTTGGTGAAGAACGCGATCAGGCGCGTCAGCAGCTGCGCGATCAGCGCCGCCAGCCCGGCCACCGCAATCGAAAGGCCGCTGATCGTGACCACGCGCAGGTCCACCGTGGTGGAGTGCGCAGCCACCGCCGCGTTCTCGAGCGACGGACCGAGCGACGGGGCGAGCGGCAGGCCTTCGGTGGTGGAGCCGGCTTCTACGTCACGTGGTACCACGGCGCTGCCCCTGCTTCTTCTTCGCTCGCGCGGCGGGTTCCGCCTCTTCGAAAAACATCTCGGGCTCGTGATCGAGCAGACCCATCGTCTCCACTAGTCGGTGCAGCGCGCTGGCGAGCGTGCGTCGCTCGCTGCGTGACAGACCTTCGATGCCGTCGATCAGGCGGTCCTGGCCCGCGCGCGGTGCCCGTGCCAGCACGCCGCGACCCTTGCTCGTCAGCTGCAGCTCGATCCGGCGCGCGTCGCGCTCGGACACCGTGCTCTCTACCAGGCCGTGCTCGACCAGCCGCTTCACCACCACCGACACGGTGCTCTGGTGCGTGTGCGTGCGGGCTGCCAGCGCGTTCAGCGACGACGAGCCCGCGCCGGACAGCGCGCGCAGCACGAACAGCTGGGCGCCGGACACCCCGAGCCGGGCTTCGGCTTCGCGCGAGGACTCACGCAGCACGCGCACGATGCGGCGCAGGTCGTCGAGCACGGACGTGACTTCGGCAGAGGGGAAGGGGATCGATTGCATGGGGACCCATGCAATCTAGAACCACAAACGCATGGGTGCCAATACAAATCGGCAGGGTGGCGAAACGGCTCGACCGTGCCGGTGCTCTGGTGCATGCGCTCCAGTGCAACTGCGTGGATCTGCGGAGTCAAGAAGTTCAATCCGCGATCCGCGTCCGCACGACGCAACATGTTTCCGTAGGGGCTCGTCGAATGAGCAAGCGGTCCCGTGCCGCACGGCACGTGCAACACCTCCGACCGGTACCAGCTCTGGTGCAGGCGCATGCGGCGCGCCTGCAGTTCGAAGAGGACGAGAAGGGCACGCTTGGTCCCGGCAAGCGGGCCGACCTGGTCGTGCTGAGCGCCAACCCGCTCGCCGTTGCGCCCGATGGCATCGCCGGCATTCGTGTGTTGCGGACGATTACCGGCGGGCGCGTGGTGTACGACGACGGAGGAGATGTTGCATGAACGCTGCTTCCCCCCTCGATTGCTTCAGCCAAGGCTACGGCGATGCGCGGGCCGCCTTTCTGCACGCCGCAGCGGACAACGGCGCGGAGATCACGTCGTATCGCCATCCGCTGCGCGGGCCGAGAGGCGAGCCGCTGTTTCTCGACGTGGCACAGCTGGGCGCACCGGACGCGCGCAGCGTGCTCTTCTTGGCGTCCGGCACACACGGGGTCGAAGGCTTTTGTGGCTCCGGTATCGAAACCTTCCTGCTGCGGGCTGGCATAGCTCGTTGTCTGCCCGACGGCATCGCCCTGGTTTTCGTGCATGCCGTCAACCCCTGGGGATTTGCCTGGGGCCGGCGGGTAAACGAGGACAACGTCGACATCAACCGTAACTTCCTCGACCACCGCGCCCCGTATCCGGAGAACGCGGACTACGATCGCTTGTACGATCTCCTGAACCCCGCGCAGCTCGACGACGCGGGCGCCGTGGAGCTCCAGAAGGCTGTGGGCGCGCTCGAGCGTGCGCACGGCGCCGAGGCGGTGTACCGCTCGCTCTCGGGCGGCCAGTATCGCCATCCGCGGGGTGTGCAGTACGGCGGCCGCGAGCCGGTGTGGTCGAACCGGACACTGCGCGGGGTGTGGGCGCGCTACGCGGAAAATGCAGAGGCGGCCGCGTACATCGATCTGCACTCGGGCCTCGGCCCGCGCGGCGTTGGGCTCTTGTTGCAGACCGCCGCCGCGGGGAGCGACGCGGCGCGTCTCGCGCAGGCGTGGTGGCCGGACAGCATCCGCTTCGAGCCGGCGCACGGCAGCGACGCGGCACTCGCCAGCGGACTGATCGGTCCCGCATTCGTCGCCGGGTGCCCAGACGCGGCGGCCGTCGGCATCGTTCTCGAGTTCGGTACGATCGACATGAACCAGGTCGTGCTCGCGCTCCGTGCCGACAACTGGCTGCATCACTACGGCGTGCGCGACTCTGACCAGGGCCGGGCGATCGCGCAGCGCGTGCAGGACGCCTTCTTCATCCAAGAGGACACGTGGAAGGAGCAGGTGTGCGAGCGCGCGCGCGAGGTCGTGCAGCGCGCGACTGCAGGCATCGCTGCCGTTGAGCTCAATCCCGGGCGGCTCGGGATAAAGGGCGGATAAAGCTCGGATTTGCCTGGGGCTGTGTCAAGCGACGAGGGTCGGCGAGCGCGCTGGTGGCGGTCGGAGCGGTGGCGTAGCGCTGAGTCTCGCTACTCGACGTGCACTGCGCGGCGAAGAACGGAGCGCGCTGCCTGGCGCTGGGCACCAGCGATCACAGCCGGGCGGAGCTGCGCGCGGCGGGCGCGCTCATGCGACATGTGTGTGGAAGGCCGCACGCGCCCGCAGGTGACCTGGAGGCCGGCGAGCCTTACATTACGTAAGGCCGTTTAGATTGGGTCGAGCCGTTGCGCGGCCCAACTGACGTCGAAACAGGACGTGTGCCGATGGTCAGCTCGGGTCTGGTTCGCATGGGGGCGTGGCTGCTGTGGTTGCCGCTGATGGCGGCGGGCGTGTGGGCGCCGCTCACGGCGCGTGCCCAGGAACCCCCGCGCATCGCGGTGTTCCAGACGGCGCGCGACGACGCGGCCTTGCGCGAGCTCGCCCAGGCGCTCGACCCGGTGCTGCTCGCGGCGCTCAACCAGTTTCCCGAGCTGCACGTGGGCTCGCAGCCGGCACTCGACCTGCCGGCCATGCAGCTGGCGATCGACTGCGTCGGCGACAGCGCCGAGTGCCTGCACGCGGTAGCGAAGCAGGCGTCGACCGATGGCATCGTGGCGCCGATGCTGCGTCGCGTCGGCCGCGAGACGGTGGTCACGCTCCTGTACTTCGATGCGCGCGGGACCGGCGTGATGAAGGCCGCGACGCGCCGCTACGCCGGAGACAACTTCGAGGCCAAGCTGTTCGACGAGGTGCCCGCGATGTTGCGCGAGCTGTTCGGGCTGGCGCCCGACGCGGGCAAGGCTGCGCCGGGCACGAATGAAAATACGGCCGGCGCTCCGGGCGCGGCGCCAGCGGCCACGGCGCCCGCCGGGCCCAGTGAGGAGCCTGTTGCACCGCGCGCTTCGCCACCGCTCGTGCCCATCGTCGTGACCGCCGTGGGTGTCGTGCTGGTGGGTGCCGGCGTCGCCTTCGGACTCGCTGCCAAGAGCAGTGAAGATGCCTACGCCAAGCTGCCGCTGACCACGGCAGCGCAAGCCCGCGCAGCCGACGACAAGCTGAGCAGCGGCAAGACGCAGGCCACGCTCGCCAACATCGGGCTCATCGCTGGCGGGGCCGCGGTTGCGCTCGGCATCACGCTCTGGGTGCTGCACGGCAAGGGCGGGTCCGGCGAAGCGTCGGCGAGCCTGGCCCCCAGCGTCGGTCTCGGCCACGCAGGGTTGATCTTGAGCGGCCACTGGCCCGCAGGAAGTCTGTGAGGCGAACCATGAACGTCCTGCGCTCGGCCCTGGGTCTGTGGGTGTGCGGCACGCTGGCGCTGGCGTTGCCGGCGTGCAGCGTGAACCCGAAAGCCAATCCCAGCTACGGTTGCACCGGCTGCAAGGGTCAGTGCATCAACAACTTCTGCGTGCTTGCCGACGGCGGGCGCGCCAATCCCGACGCCTCGGGCGCCGACGCCGCAGCGCACGATGCCAGCGCCGACGCCGCTGCGACCGACGCGGGCAAGCTGGGCGACGCTGCGGCCCAGCCGGGCGACGCGTCTGCCGAGGCCGGCGCCGACGCGGCCGCCGCGGATGCGTGCAGCAAGGATGGCGACACCAAAATCTGCTACTCGTCCAGCAACGCCACGTTGTTGCACGCCCCTTGTCACGTGGGGCTGCAGACCTGCAAGAAGGGTCACTGGAGCGCCTGTGCCGGCGAACAGGGTCCCGTCGGCGAGGGCTGCAACAACATCGACGACGACTGCGACGGCATCATCGACGAGGACCTCAAGCTCGGCTCGTGCCCGGTGCCCGGTCAGCTGGCCAACACGCCGTGTGCGGCCGGAACCTGGCAGTGTTTGAACGGTGGCATGCTGTGCCCGCAAGCCGTGCAGCCGGTGACCGACAGCTGCAACAAGGTCGACGACGATTGTGACGGCACCGTCGACGAGGACACCGACGAGGTCTGCTACAAGTACACGCCATCGGGCGGGCCGGCGGGCTGCACTGCCAACGGCGCGGGTGGCTACACCTGCGTGGGTGCCTGCAAGTCTGGGGTCAATCACTGCATCAACGGCGTGCTCCAAACCACCTGTCCGGCCCAAACGACCCCCGTGGCCGAGGCCTGCACCAACAGCGGCCAGCTGGCCCAGGACGAGAACTGCAACGGCACCGTCGACGAAAACTGTTCGTGCACCAACAACACTTACGACTGTTACACCGGGCCGGTGAGCCCCGTAAACACGGCGCTGCACTCGCCGTGTCACAAGGGCACGCAGGCCTGCACCGGCGGCTCGCTCGGGACGTGCATGAACGAGGCGCTCCCGGGCACCGAGACGTGCAACAACATCGACGACGACTGCAACGGCGTCACCGACGACGTGCCCATGCTCGGCACCGCGTGTACCGCCAGCGCGCTCGGCAATTGCATGAACGGCACCAGGCAGTGCGCGAGTGGCGCGCTGGCCTGCCAGGCGGGTCTCGCCGCCGCGCAGGAAGCCTGCGACGGCGCCGACGACGACTGCGACGGCAACACCGACGAGGGTTTCGACCTGCAGACCGACGAAAACAACTGCGGTGCCTGCGGCACCATCTGCACGACGGGCTTCTCGTGCTGTGGCGGCAAGTGCATCGACCCGAAGTCCAACGCCGCCAACTGCGGCGGCTGCGGCAGCAAGTGCGGCTCCGGGTCATCCTGCTGCGCTGGCGGCTGCGTGAACACGGCGACCAGTGGCGCCAATTGCGGCGCCTGCGGTGTGAACTGCGGCAGCAGCGGCGCTTGCTGCACCTCGGTCTGCAAGAACATCAAGACCGACAACAACAACTGCGGTAGCTGCGGCCACGCGTGCGGCGCCCTGTCGGGTTGCAGCAACGGAGGCTGTGCGCTGCTCGGCGGCTGACCACCGACCGCGGCAGCCTGCTAAGATGACGCTGACGCTCGCTCGAGCGGTTGCCGCGATGAAACCCTTCGTCGAACCACCGGATCCGTTGATCGGCGCCAGCATCGAGGGGCGCTACACCGTGCACGCCGTGCTGGGCCGCGGCGGCATGGGCGTGGTCTACGAAGGTGTACACGAGCAGCTGGGTCGGCCCGTGGCCATCAAGGTCATGGCTGCCGGCATCTCGCGCGATCCGGTGGCGGTCGAGCGCTTCCTGCGCGAGGCGCGCACCGCCAGCACGTTGACGCACGGCAACATCGTCGACGTGTCGGATCTCGGGCAGCTCCCCGATGGTCGTCCGTTCTTCGTGATGCCCAAGCTGGACGGAGAGGACTTGTGCGCGCTGCTGCATCGGCTCGGCCCCCAGCCGCCGGCACGGGTGGTCGAGCTGCTGCGCGGCGCGGCGGCGGCGCTCGACCTGATCCACGCCAAGGGCATGGTGCATCGCGACGTCAAGCCCGAGAACCTCATGCACGTGGTGCGCGAAGACGGTTCCGAGGCCGTGCTGTTGCTCGACTTCGGCATCGTAGGCTTGATGGCTTCCAACGCCGCGCGGCTGACGGCCGAGGGCTCGATCTTCGGCACGCCCGCGTACTTGCCGCCCGAGATCGTCGAGAGCAACCAGCCCGACCGCCGCGGCGACATCTACGCGCTGGCCACCGTGGCCTTCGAGCTGATGACCGGGAAACTACCGTTCGATTCCGACAATCCGCACAAGATTCTGCCGATGAAGCTGATGAACGCTGCGCCGCGCATGAGCTCGGTCGGCACACGCAAGTTCCCGGAACCGATCGAGGCCGTGATCGCGCGCGGCATGAGTCACGATCCCGCGGGCAGGCAGTCGAGCGCGGGTGCGTTCGTCGCCGCGCTGGACGCGGCCGTGAAGGAGTCGGCGCACGCGACGCAGCTGGAACAGGACGCGAACATTCCGACGCTGACAGAGCGCACGCAGGCATCGACCGCGGAGCTGGAGCTGTCGCTGACCCAGAACGGACCGCTGAGCATGCTGGTCCCCCAGACCCCGGCACGCGTGCAGCCCAGCGAGGTTTCGGTGCAGACCGGGCGCCGCCGTGGCCCGTTGCTAGTGGCGGTCGGGGGTGGGCTCGCGTTGCTGGCGGTGGGCGTGCTGAGTCTGCGACCTAGCACGCCGGGTGCGCCGAGCGTGACGCCACGGGCGCCGCCGTCAGCGGCGGCCGAGAAACCGGTTCCGCCACTGGCGTCGCCTGCCGCCGCAGCGAGCGCTGCCGAGCACGCCGCGCCGGCCGCCAACGCGCCGAGTCTGCAGCCGGCAGCGGATGCGCCTGCCGGGGTCACTGCGACTGCAACTCTGCAGCCACCGAAGCCGCCGTCGGCAACCGCAGCGCTGCAACCGGCGAAGCCGCCGCCGGCCTCAGCCGCCGCGCGCCGTGCCGGAACGGCACGTGCAGCGGCGGCGCCGCGTGCTGCCCGCCCCGCCGAGCCCGTGCCAACGCCGGCCGCCGTCGCCGCCGCACCGACGGGTCCTGGCACCGCCGAGTTGAACCAGGCCGCCACGCAGAGCTTGCTGCAGGGTCATCCCGCCCAAGCGGCCGAGCTGTACGGCCGCGCCGTGAAGATCGATCCGCGCAACGAAGCGGCATGGCGAGGTCTCGGGCTGACCAGTGAGCGTCTGGGCCACACCGACGACGCCGTGCGCGCGTTTCGCCACGCGCTGGCGCTCTCGCCGCAGGGACCCAACGCCGAGACCATCCGCGCGCGCCTGGAGAAGCTGGGCGCGGCACCCTGAGCATGCCGCGCAGCTCGTGCACGAGCGCGCATGCGTGAACCTGCGGGCCGGCCGCCAGCGCGCTGGCTTTGACTACGCGATGGTGAGTGACTGGTGGCGGTGCGCGGGCAATCTGCCCACCCGACCGCTTCGCTCGCCGTCGTCACACCGCTTCCGCCTCGAGCGCTGTACGCACGTACTCTTGCGGGTGTCAGCAGCAACGAAATCTCTTCGTTCTCTTCGGGCGCCAGCCACGCGGGTGAGCTGCAGACGCGCTCACTGAGCCGCGCGCGGCGCAGTTGGCTTGCCGCATGGGCACCCAGGCCTTTTCGTGCTAGGCGATCTACACCATGAGCGCCGCCTCTCGTCAGCAGCACTGGGAAGAGGTCTACGCCCGCAAGCGCGAGCACGAAGTGTCCTGGTTCCAGCCGGTGCCTGCCGTGTCTCTCGAGCTGATAGGCCGCTGCGCCGTAGCTCTCGATGCGAAGATCATCGACGTCGGTGGCGGGGCGTCGCGCCTGGTCGATGGGCTGCTCGACCGTGGCTTCGAGAACGTCAGCGTGCTGGATGTCTCGGCGGCAGCCCTGACTCAGTCACGCGAGCGGCTCGGCCCGCGCGCACAGCGCGTGCAGTGGATCACGGCCGACGTCACGAGCTTCGAGCCGCCCACGCACTACGCCGTGTGGCACGACCGGGCGGTCTTTCATTTTCTCACTTCAGCTTTTGATCGCAGCGCGTACGTGCAGGTGCTCGAGCGCGCGGTCGCAGGTGGTGGGCATGCCGTCGTGGGCACGTTTGCGCTCGATGGTCCCCAGCGCTGCAGTGGCCTCGAGGTCGCGCGTTACGACGGGCCCGGGCTCGCGGCTGCACTCGGACCGTCGTTCGCGCTCGTCGAAACACTCCGACACGAGCACCGGACACCGACCGGGATCGTGCAGGCATTCACCTTTGTTCGTCTCGCGCGGATCTGAGGCGTGCAACCCGCGTGGGCTGACAGTCGTGCGCCGTTGCTGGTAGTCTGGTGCACCAACCGCTCGTACGTGGCGCGCGGCGCGCTATCATTCCCATCATGCGTTCGGGGTCAGGTCGCATCGTCGGGCTCGGTGGGCGGCTGGTCGTCCTGCTCTTGATGCACGACCCGGTGCTCGCCGCGTCACCTTCTCCCGTCACCTTGCCCGTGGTGTTCCACGTGGTGCAAGAGCAGGCCGCACCGGTGGTGGATGCGGCGTTTCTCACGGAGCAGCTGGCGCGTGCGAACGAGATCTTCGCGCCGTACGGCGTCGCGTTCAGCATGCGCGAAGCGCTGCCGCTCGGCGACGCGCCTGCGCTGATCGAGACCCGCGACGACCGCGACCTGTTCGGCGCGCATCTGAATCGCGGCGTCATCAACTGTTTCGTGGTGCGCTCGCTGCGCGACGTGGACGACCCGACTCAAGTACGCCGCGGCGTGCACTGGCATTCGCGCTCGCACGTCGGCGCGCATTACCTCATCCTCTCGTCGATCGCTCCGATCGGCGTGCTCGCCCACGAGCTGGGGCATTTCCTGGGCAACCCGAAGCACGACCCAACGCCGGGCAATCTGATGAGTTACCACTGGGGCACGCAGCTGCCCGTGCTCGATGCCACGCAGGCCCGACGCGTCACCGAGGCCGTGCGTGATTACCTGCGCCGCCATGAGCTGCAGCTGGCAGTGCCGTGATACGGCTGCGCTTGCGCTCAGTTGGCTAGCGCTCGGTGCTCGTCAGCGCCGTCGACGGCCCTGGCATTGCGCCGTTGCGCGTGCAAATCTGCCAGCGTCGTCGTGTCCAACGAGCCTTCCGACAACGCCAAGCGTCCCATTCCGGTCGCCGATACGCTGCCTCTGGCAGCCGACGCGCACTCGGGTTCGCGGTCGATCTCGCCGCAGCAAGCTTCAGCTGCCTACGACGCCACGGTCGCCACCGACGCCCGCGTCGCCAAAGCAGCGCCGCTGCCGGTGGATACGGTCATCGGCGAGCGCTACGTGATCGAGCAGCACGTGAGCTCGGGTGGCTTTGGCGCCGTGTATCGCGCGTCTGACCGGCAGATTCGCAACCACCATGTGGCGCTCAAGCTGCTGCACGCACCCGCCGCCGACGAACAAGCGCGACAGGCCGCGCTACGCGAGCTGACCTTGATCGCCTCCGTGAGTCACCCCTCGGTCGTGCAATTCAAAGACTACGGCTGGCATGAAGGCCGCTTGTGGTTTGCGATGCCCTGGTACCGAGGCGCCACCCTCGCGCAGCGTTACGCAGCGCCCGGCTGGACCGAGCCGCTCACGCGCGCGCAGGCCCGGCCGATCTTCGAGCGCAGCGCGCAGGGGCTCGCCGCCATGCACGAGGTCGGCATCAATCACCACGACATCAAGCCGGACAACATCTTCCTTGCGCAGATCGCCGGCTTCGACGCCGGCTTGCCGGTGCTGCTCGATCTGGGCATCGCCTCGACGCGCGAAGAAGGTCCCAAGGGCATGACCCTCGAGTACGCGTCGCCCGAGACCGCGGCCTCTGCGCTCGGTGAATCCAAGCAGGGCGTGGGCCCGGAGGCCGACGTCTTCTCGCTCGCGTTGGTGCTGCGCAACTTGCTCGAGCCCCAGACCGTGCAGCCGGTGACGGGCGAGACCTTGGCGTTCTTGCATCGGCGTGCGACCGAGCCGCTGCCAGCGCCCACTGGCGAGCAGTTTCGCTACCTGCGCCCGGCATTCGCACGTTGGCTGCATCTGGATCCTGCGCAGCGGCCCACGGCGGCACAGTTCGCCAGCGAGCTGGCACTGCTGACGGCGCCGGAGGAGCAGCGCGAGGCCCGCATGCGCATGTTGCGGCGTGTGGGTCCGTTGGTTGCGGTGGGCCTGGTCGTGCTGCTCTTGCTGGTGCGCCAGGTGCGGCGCGAAGCCGCGCAGCTCGACGCCGAGAAGAGCTTGCTCGATCAGCAGATCAAGACCACCGAAGAGCTGCGTACGCACTCGCTGCAGCAGCTGCAACAGCTGGAAGCCGAGAGCAAGGCCGCGGGCGACCAAGCCTTGCAGCGCGCGACGAACAACGCCAAACAGTTTCGCATCTTGCTCGAGCGCAGCGAGGCGCGTGAAGCCGCGCTGCAAAAGCAGCTACAACAATTGGGTGCAGACAAGGAGGCGCTTGCCACGCAGCAGCAAGCCGCCGTCGTGGAGCGCGAGCGCGTGGAAGGCGAGCTGGCCGCCGCGCATCAATCGCTGGCCGAGACGCAGGCGAAACTGCCCAAAGCGGGCAAGGCCAAGCTGCATGCCGCCAAGCGCACGCCCTAGCGAGAGCCCCTAGCGCGCGCGCCGCAGCCCGTCCCACGCGTACACGGCGAGCGCCGCCCAGATGCAGACGAAGCCCAGTGCGCGCGTCGGCGCAAACGGTTCGCGGTACAGGAACACGCCGAGCAAGAGCTGCATCGAAGGACCGATGTACTGCACGAGCCCCACGGTCGCGTACGCCACGCGTCGCGCGCCGAAGGCGAAGAGCGCGAGCGGAAATGCCGTGAGCGGACCACCGAGCAGCAGCAACACGCGCACGGACCAAGAGGCGTGTCCCAGGCTGCCTTGGCCGTGCAGCTCGGTCCACACCAAATACGCAGCGCTCAGCGGCGCGATGAGCAGCGTCTCTGCGCCGAGCCCCGGCAGGGCCTCCACCGGTAGCGTCTTGCGCAACAGGCCGTAGCTGCCGAACGAAACCGCCAGCACGAGCGCGATGTACGGCGGCTTGCCTGCGAGCCACGTCAGGTAGCCCACACCGCTTGCCGCCAAGCCGACAGCGAGCCACTGCACACGGTTCAAGCGTTCGCGCAGCACGACCACCGCGAGCAGCACGTTCACCAGCGGATTGATGAAGTAGCCGAGGCTCGCCTCCACCACTCGCCCGTGACCGACCGCCCACACGTACACGAGCCAGTTGGTGCTGATGAGGCACGCCGTGGCCGCCAGGCGCACGCGTGTGTGCCGCTCGGCCAAGCTGCGCCAGACCTGCGCGAGCTCGCCTTTGACGCCGAGCCATGCGAGCACGCACACGCAACACCACAGCGAGCGGTGCGCCATGATCTGGCCAGCGTCCACGCCCTGCAGTGGTCGCAGGTACAGCGGTAACAGGCCCCAGATCGTGAATGCCGTGAACAGCGCTGACAGGCCGCGCGCGCGTTGCTGTCGCTCGCTCTGCGCTGTGGCGTTTTGCCGGTCGGGCACTGCGCGTGCGAGCCTAACATGCGAGCCTGACACGCGAGCCTGACATCAGGCGCCGACATGAAGGTTGTGCTAACCCTCTGCGTCAGCGTTCGGTGCGCGGCGCGTTCGCCGTGCTTGCCAGGAGACCACGCATGCGTGCATCCAGATCGATCGGCTTCGCACTGTGGGTCGTTGTCTTCGCCGTCCTCGGCAGTAGCTCGCGCGCGCACGCGATGAGCTTGTATGTCGGTGGTCTCGGTGGCTACGGCTTCGCGACCCAGAGCGCCGCAGGCACCGACCCGTTCGGTCTCGCGTACGGTCTCGACGCGGGCCTCACGCTGCCCATCATTCCATTCTACGTGGGTGGTCGCGTGCTCTGGTACTCGGGCTCCAAGCACTCGCTGCCAGGTGGCGGCGATGTCTCGCGCGAGTACCGCATGATCGGCGTCGATCTCGGCTACGAGGCCTCGGCCGGACCCATCGTGCTGCGTCCCACGGTCAGCATCGGCAGCGCTGCGCTCAGCGTGGATCTGCCGAGCTCCGGTGGTCTGTGGGCCGGCTCGTTACCCGCGCAGAGCACGCTCTACGTCTCGCCTGGCGTGGCACTGCTCTTCAAGGCCGGCTTGCTCTACGTCGGTGCCGAGGCGCGCTACAACATCCTCACGCGCCACAATCATCCCGACGGGGCGACGCTGCTCGCGAGCGTGGGCCTCACGCTCTGAGCCAGAGCGGGCTTCGCTCAGTCGCGTGCCAGCTTACGGCATTCGCTCACGAAGGGTCCCGTGGCGCGCAGCGTGCAGGTGCGAAACGCTTGCTGCGCGCTCGCGCGATCTTGCATGGCCGCGTACGCCGAGCCAACTACGAGCCAGGCATCGGCGCGTGCGGGCGCCGTGTTCAACGCGCGGCGCGCGCTGGCGAGGGCATCGTGCGCGTTGCCGCTGTTCAAGGCGCGGAAGGCTTGCTTGACCAACGCGTCTTCGGGCGTGGCTGCTGCATGCGTTGCAGCCGGCTGCGCCTTGGCGCGCGTCACTGTGGTGCGCGCATGCGCGACTGGCGCTGCGACTACAGGCTTCGCGACGGCGACCACGCGCCGCGGCATCGGCTGCACGTGAGGCAGTTGGGGCTGGGGCATGGCTTCCGTCGCGGGCGCGGGCGCGGCTGCTTGCGCGAGCGCCACATGTTGCGGCGCAACCAGCGCGTTTGGCGCCATCGACGGCAGTGCTACCGCACCGCCAGCGCCCAGTTCCACCGGCGTGGGCATGAGCACGTGCGTGTAGAACAGGAATCCGCCGACAGCGGTCAGCGATGCGCCGAGCATGCCGAGCGTCGCGTGCATGGCGCGGCGTGCGCCGGCGGACAGCGCGGGTGTCGGGTGGTCCCAGTCGTGGGCTTCGATCTCGACCGGTGCCAGCGAGGTCTGGCGGAAAAAGTGGTCCGAAAAGGGGTCGAACTCGGGCCGCGATGCTTGCTGGTCCATTACTCCATGGTTGGCCCTGGACGGGGGTTTCGGTCGGCTCTTTTTGCGGAGTTTTGCGTCGAGTTTGCGTCCGCGCTGCTTTTGCCTGCGGTTTCCGTGGGTTGCGTCAGCCGGGCCAGGTACGCCGCCGAGGCCACCTCGCTCGGGTCGCACGGCATGCTGGGCCGGCCAACGCACTCCCGCAGGCGACCCGCAAGCTGCCCGGGGCGGGTATGCTCGCGCGGGGTTCACCGTGTTCGTCTATCGCTCCAACCGCATGGAACATCTGGTCGCCGCGCTGGCGCAGGTGGTGCAGCGCCCGCTGCGGGAGCCGCTGCAGCCGGAGTGGATCGCCGTGCCCAGCGCCGGCATGGAGCGCTGGCTGTCCATGCAGCTGGCACAGCGCCTGGGCGTGTGGGCCAATCCGAGCTTCCCGTTTCCGCGCAAGCTGATCGAGAGCGCCTTCGCTGCGGTGCTCGGGGACGCGCAGGCGAGCAGCGAGGCCTACGATCCGGCGTGCTTGCTGTTCAGCGTGGCCAGCTTGCTGCGCGAGCGCGCGCAGGATCCGCGTTTTGCGGCCGTCGCGAGCTACGTGAACGACGATCCGAACGGTCGGCGGCGCCTGCAGCTCGCGCAACGCGTGGCCGATCTCTTCGACCAGTACTCCACCTATCGTCCCGAGTTGCTGCTCGGCTGGCAGAGCGCTCCAGCCGACGACTGGCAGGCGCAGCTGCTGCGCGATCTGGTCGAGCGTCACGGGGCAGGGCACATCGCGGCGCGCGCGGCGGCGTTCGTGCAGGAGCTTGCGGCCGGAGCCGGGCCGGTCGCGGGTCTGCCCGAGCGCGTGAGTCTGTTCGGTGCCTCCACGTTGCCGCCGCTGTACGTGGATCTGTTGGGCGCGCTGTCGCGTCGCATCGAGGTGCATCTGTTCTTGCTCAGTCCGTCGCGCGAGTACTACGCCGACGCGCGCTCGGCGCGCGAGATCGATGCGCAGCTACGGCGCAGCGGCCGCGAGCGCAGCGAGCAGCTCGAAGCCTTGCACCTGGCCGAGCTGCATCCGCTCTTGGCATCGCTTGGGCGCCACGGTCGCGAGCTGCAAGAGGTGCTCGAGACGCGCGGCGGGTATCGTGAAGCTGCGGGCGATCTCTACGAAGACCCGGGGCAGGGCACGCTGCTGCACGCGTTGCAGTCCGACATGCTGCAGCTTCTGAACCGCGAGGCCGAGAGCGCGGATGCAGCGCCCCGCTTGCTGCTCGACCCAAACGACGCGTCGGTTGCGATTCACGCCTGTCATGGCCCGATGCGTGAGGTCGAGGTGCTGCACGATCAGCTGTCGGCGCTGCTGCAGGACCCGCAGATCGAGCCGCACGACATCATCGTCATGACGCCCGACATCGAGGCCTACGCGCCGGTCATCGATGCGGTGTTTTCACAGACGCAGGGCCGCCCCGCGATACCGTTTCGCCTCGCCGACCGCGGCGCGCTCTCCACGCAAGCCGTGGCCGGCGCGCTCGACGCACTGCTCGACTTGCTCGAAGGGCGCCTGGGCAGCAGTCGCGTGCTCGACGTGCTGGGCTTGCCTCTGGTGCGCGAGCGCTTCGAGATCAGCGCCGACGAGGTGGAGACGCTGCGCCAGTGGGTGGCCGATAGCGGCATTCGCTGGGGCGCCGACGCGGCGCATCGCGCGCAGGTGGAGCAGCCCGAGCACGACGCCAACACCTGGCGCTTCGGCCTCGAACGGCTGGTGCTGGGCTACGTCATGCCGCGCGACGACGACGCGCTCTTCCTCGGTCGCGCACCGGCCAAGCTGGCGGCCTCCGAGGCGCAGCTGCTGGGGCGCTTCCTCGAGCTATGCGACACGCTGTTTGCGCTGCGCGCCGAGCTGCAGACCCCGTGCAGCGTGCAGCACTGGCAGGAGCGCATCGATCGCTTGCTCGCTGCGCTCATCGTCGCGCGTGCGGACACGGCCGGCGAGCACAAGCTGGTGCGGCGCGCACTGCACACGCTGGCGCAGCACGCCAGCACCAGCGGCTTCACCGAGCCCATCGACATCCACAGCCTGCGGCAGCAGCTGGCGCGCACGCTCGACGCGCGCTTGCCGGCGCACGGGTTTCTGTCCGGCGGCGTCACGTTCTGTCAGCTGGTACCCATGCGCAGCATTCCATTCAAGGTGGTGTGCTTGCTGGGCATGAACGATGGCAGCTTCCCCGCGACCGACGTGGCGCCGAGCTTCGACGAGATGGCCAAGCGGCCGCGCGTGGGCGACCGCTGTCGGCGCGACGACGACCGGCAGTTGTTCCTGGAAGCGCTGCTGTCCGCGCGTGAGCGCCTCTTGATCAGCTACGTCGGCCAGAGCGTGCACGACGGCAAGGCGCTGTCGCCATCGGTGCTGGTGAGCGAGCTCATCGATCACATCACGCGTTCGTTTCAGCTGCCGGGCGAAGACACGGCTGCGGGCTTTCGGCAGCGCGCCACACGCATGCACGAGCGACTCTTGTTGCGTCATCCGCTGCAGGCGTTTTCGCCGCGTTACTTCGGCACCGACCCGGACCCGCGCCTCTTCAGCTATGCGCGCGGACATTGCGATGGCGCCGCGCGCTTGCTCGCGCAGCGGCAGCCGCGCGCCGAATTCTGGCCGCGCGGCGCGCCCGCACCGAGCGCGTTGCCAGAGCTGCGGCTGTCGCAGCTGGAGGCCGGCCTCGTGCACCCGCTCAAGATGTTCGCGCGCGAGCGGCTCGGCTTGGTCCTGGGCGACGACATCGAGCAACTGCCCGATCGCGAGCCGCTCTCGCTCGACAATCTCGAGCGCTGGCAGCTCGGCACGGAGCTCATCGAGCGCCTACGCGCGGACGGCGTCATCAGCCACGCGTGGCCCGCATTTGCCGCACGCGGCACGCTGCCACCGGGCACGCTCGGTGTGCTGGAGTTCCGCGACGTCGCCGCAACCGCCGCCGAGCTGGTGACGAGCTTTTGGGAGCACGCACAGGGTCAGGCGAGCATGCCGCTCGACTTCGAGCTCCCGCTCGGCGGTGTGCGTCTGGTCGGAACGCTGTCGCAGCTGTGGTCGCGTGCTGCGGTCTACCTGCAGTACTCGAGGCTCGGCACCCGGCACGAGCTGCGCTGCTGGGTGCGGCATCTGGTATTGCAGTGCTTGCGCAAGGAGCGTGGTGGCGCGCAGCTGCCCGCACGCAGCGTGCTCGTCGGGCGCGCGCCGGGCGATGGTGCGGCCGGTGCGATCGCCTGGGGCCCCATCGATGACGATCCGCGCGCGGTGCTCGAGAGTCTGATCGAAGTGTTCTTGCTCGCGCGCACGGGGCCCGTGCCTCTGCTCGAGCATGCATCCCGGGCTTTTGGTGAGGCGATCGCCAAGCAGCTGCCCGTTGGCGAGGCGCTGGGCAGGGCGCGGAGCGCGTACGCGACGTCGTCGCTGCAATCGCAGGGCGACGCCAACGACGCGTACGTGAGTGAGATCTACCGCAGCTGGGACGAGATTCTGGCGCAGGATGCGCCGCTCAGCTTCATCGAAGCGGCACAGCGCGTGTACCTGCCGATGCTCAGCGCGCGGGAGTCGCCATGACCGCCTTCGTCGCATTCGACGCGAGCACTGCAGTGCTCGAGGGCACGACGCTGATCGAGGCCAGCGCCGGCACCGGCAAGACGCACACGATCGCCACGCTCTTCGTGCGCCTGTTGCTCGAGCGACCCCTCGATGTCGGCCAGATCCTGGTGGTGACCTACACGCGTGCGGCCACCGCGGAGCTGAGGCAGCGGATTCGCGCACGCGTGGCCGATGCGCTCGACCTGTTCACCGGGCTCGCGCAGCGCGAGCAAGGCGGTGCGCACGCCACCGCAAGCGTGGATCCCGTGCTCTTGGACCTCGCACAGCAAGCGCAGACGCGCGGCACGCTCGTGGACGACAGGCAGCGTTTGCAGCATGCCATCCGCTCGTTCGATCAAGCGGCCATCTTCACCATCCACGGCTTCTGTCAGCGCGTGTTGGCGGTGAGTGCCTTTGAGACGGGCAACGGCTTTGACACCCAGCTGCTGGAAGATCAGCGTGCGCTCTTGACCGAGGTCGTGCAGGACTACTACGCGCGCACGCTCTACGCCGCGAACGAAACGCTGGCGGATCACCTGCGTCGCAAGGTCGCGCTGTCGGGTTTGCAGGGCTTGGCGCAGCGGGTCAGCGCTGATCTCGACGCGCTCGTGACCCCGCAGCCCCAAGGGCTTGCGCTGCCGCCGGCACTGGCGGCGTTCGAGGCTGCGCGGGTCAGCGTAGGCGCGTTGTTTCAGATGCACGAGAACGAGATCCGCGCGCAGCTCACGGTACCCGAGCGACTCAACCGCACCACCTACACTGCGCAGAAGATGGCTGACTGGTGGCCGGCGTTGCAGCGGCTCTCGCTCTGCGACTTCGCGCACTTGCCCAAGTGTCTCGACAAGCTCACACCGCCAGCGCTGCTCAAGGGCACGCTCACGCGCATGAAAGAGCAGCCGCCGAGGCACGCGTTCTTCGACGCCTGCGCGCAGCTCGTGGCAGCGCGCGACGCGCTGGGCGAAGCACTCGATGACGCGTTGCTGAGCTTCCAGCATGGCCTCGTCGACTACGCACGGCGCGAGCTGCAGCGACGCAAGCTGCAGCAGTCTGCGCTCGCCTTCGATGATCTCCTGCAACGCTTGCGCGCCGCTCTGCGCGGACCGAGCGCGCCCGCGTTGCTCGACCGGGTGCGTCAGCTGTATCCGGCGGCGCTGATCGACGAGTTTCAGGACACCGACCTCGTGCAGTCGGAGATCTTCGAGCGCATCTACGACAACAACGCGGCGCCGGGCTGTGCGCTCTTCCTCATCGGCGACCCGAAGCAGGCCATCTACGGCTTTCGCGGCGCCGACGTGTTCGCGTACATGCGCGCGGCGCGTCGCCCGAGCACGCGCTCCTACACCCTGGCGGTGAACTGGCGCTCCGATCCTGGCGTGGTGCGCGCGGTCAACACGCTCTTTTCAGGCGCCCGGGCGCCGTTCCTGTTTCCCGAGATCCGTTTTCACGAGGCGACCGCTCGGGAAGGCGCCAGTGCCGCGCTGGGCGGTTGCCTCGCCGGCGCGCCGGCGCTGGAGCTTTGCTTCGTGCCCAAGACGCACGCTGCTGGCGACAAGAAGCTCTCCAAGAGCTTCGGCAACGACGGCTTGTGCGAGCTGGTGGCCGACGAGCTGGTGGCCAATCTCAATGGCGGCGTGACGCTGCGCGAAGCCGAGCGCGAGGTCGCACTGGAACCGCGTCACATCGCGGTGCTGTGTCGCTCGAACCAGCAGGCGCGCACCTTGCAGCAAGCGCTGCGTCAGCGCGGCGTACCCACGGTGCTCGAGGGCGACGACAGCGTGTTCGATTCCGAGACCGCCGGCGAGCTCAATCGTGTGCTGTGGGCGATGGCAGAGCCAGGCGACGGCAGGCGCTTGCGCGCAGCGCTCACCACCAGCTTGCTCGGACACGATGGCGCGTACCTGTTGCAGCTCGATGTGAGCCTGGCGATCGGCGACGAGTGGCTCGCGCGTTTTCACCGCGTGCACGAGCTGTGGGAGACCCGCGGCTTCATTCAGGCCCTGCACGTGTTGCTCGACGAGCTCTGCGTTGCGGCGCGGCTCTTGTCGTTGCCCGACGGGGAACGCCGCCTCACCGACCTCTTGCACCTCTCGGAGTTGCTGCACGCGCAGGCGATGAGCGCACGCCTGGGCCCGCTTTCGCTGATCGATTGGTACCAGCGCATGCGCGGCGACACCGTTGCACGAGTGGGTACCGCAGAGTCGGCTCAGATTCGTCTGGAGAGCGACGCCCGGGCCGTGACGCTCACCACGATCCACAAGAGCAAGGGTCTCGAGTACCCGTGGGTGTATTGCCCGTTCATGTGGGACGGTGCGCTGCTGCGCGGGCTGGACGACAAGCTCTTGCGTTTCCACGACCGCGACAACGCCGACCGCATGACGCTCGAGCTGTCGGCGCGCGCGGCGGGTTCGAAGCAGCACAGGGCACAGGCCGAGCGCGAGGCACTGGCGGAGAATCTGCGTCTTTTGTACGTGGCGCTCACGCGCGCCAAACACCGCGTGAGCGTGGTCTGGGGCGACTTCAAAGACGTCGGCAACTCGGCGCTCGGCTACTTGCTGCACCAGGCGAACACGGACGATGACGATGCGCGCGCCGCGCTGACCTGCGCGCGCATCGAAGCGCTGGACGATGCCCAGATGCTCGCGGAGCTCCACGCCTTGGCCGCGGCTTCGGCAGGCGCGATCGGCGTGAAGTTGCTCGGGCAGGAGGCGCGCACCAGCTACGAGGCGAAGGTCAGCACTGCGCAGACCCTGCACGCCCGCGCCGCTCGCAGGCAGCTGCGCGCGCTCCTGCGTTCGAGCAGCTTCTCGCAGCTGAGCGCAGCGGCGTCGTCGCTGGCCTCGCCCGAGCTCGACGAAGGTCTCGATCGCGACCAAGCGCAACAGGAGCCCGAGCTCACGCCGCCGGCGCAAGTCGCTGCCGATCGCATCGTGCTTGCGAGCTTTCCGGCCGGTGTGACGCCAGGCCACCTGATTCACGAGATCTACGAGACCATCGACTTCCGACAGAGCGGCAGGCAAGCGCTCGCTCCACAGGTCGGCAGCCTCGTGGCTCGCTACGGTCTGCCCGGCACGCTTACCGACACACTCAGCGCGGCCATCGCCGCTTCGCTCGACACCGCGCTCGACCCCGAACACGGCCTGCCGAAGCTCGGCGTGCTTGCACCGCAAGACTGTCTGCGCGAGCTGGAGTTCGTGTTTCCAGTGGCGCCGGGGGCTGTGCACTCGCGTTGGTTGCGCGCCTCGGCGCTCGGTAGCGTCTTGCACGAGCACGCGACCACCCCCGCCCAGCGCCAGTACGCGCAGCGCGTGGCACAGCTCGGCTTCGCACCGCTCGCCGGCTACCTGCGCGGCTTCATCGATCTGGTCGCGCGTTGGGACGGGCGCTACTACCTGCTCGACTACAAATCCAATCACCTGGGGGAATTCGCCGCCGACTACCACCCGGAGCGCTTGGCTGTCGTGATGGGGCGTCATCACTACGTGTTGCAGTACTTGCTCTACGTGGTCGCGTTGCATCGCTACCTCGCGCTGCGCGTTGCAGGTTACGACTACGACACGCACTTCGGCGGTGTGTACTACTTGTTCGTGCGCGGCATGGCGCCTGGGCACGCACTGAGCACGGGCGTCTTTCGCGATCGACCCTCGCGTGCCCTCATCGAGGGACTTGGTGCGCTGCTGGACGGTGCCGCGGGCACCAAAGACGCCGCAGGTGCGCCATGAGCGACTCGTTGCGAGCGCTGCGTGTGGCCGGCGTGCTCTCGGCGCTCGACGAGCAGCTTGCGGTCATGCTCGGCCGCATGGCAGGTGAGGGCGACGAGCGAGTGCTCTTGGCCATCGCGCTCGTCAGCCGACAGGTCGCGCAGGGTCACGTGTGTCTGCCGCTGGCCGCCGTCGGCGACGCAGCGCTCAGTTTCGGCGAAAGTGCTGCTGCTGTACCGGTTGCTTGGCCCCCGCTCGGGCTCTGGCGGCAAGCCCTGCAGCACAGCGTGCTGGTCGGCCGCGACCTGCCAGGCTCGGTGAGCCCTCTGGTGCTCGACGCCGCCGATCGCCTGTACCTGCGGCGCTACTTCGAGCACGAACGTCGGCTGGCGGAGCAACTCGCCGAGCGCATGCAACGTAGTGTTGCCGTCGACGAAGCCGCGCTCGCCGCCGGTCTGCAGCGCCTGTTTCCCGATGCCGCAGCCGACGACCTGCAGCGTACGGCCGCCGAGGTCGCAGCGCGTGGCAGCTTCACGGTGATCTCGGGTGGTCCGGGCACCGGGAAGACCTCGACGGTGGCGAAGATCCTCGTGCTCATCGCGGAGCAAGCCACGGCGCAATCGCAGGCGCTGCCACGCATCGCGCTGATGGCGCCTACCGGCAAGGCCGCGGTTCGACTGCGCGAGGCCATGCTGGCAGCGCTCGCCAACCTCCAGTGCAGCGACGAGGTTCGGGCCGCGATCGCACAGCCCACGACCACGATCCATCGTGCGCTGTCTGCTGCGGGGCACCGTTGGGCGGGCGAGAGCCGTGCAGGGCACGCTCGCTTGCCCGCGGAGGTCGTGTTGGTCGACGAAGCCTCCATGGTCGACCTCGAGCTGATGGCGCGACTGTCCGACGCTACCCCGCCCGGTGCGCGCCTCATCCTGCTCGGCGATCGTCACCAACTCGCCTCTGTGCAGGCCGGTGCAGTGCTCGGCGACATCTGCGGCAGCGGGCTCAGCGACGCGCAGCGCGCGCAGGCGCCGGCTCTCACCCGCAGTGTGGTGCAGCTGACACGAAGCTATCGCTACGCCGAGCACAGCGGCATCGGCGAGCTGGCGCGGGCCATCAACGCAGGCGACGTGGCGCGTACGCTCGAGCTGTTGCGTGGTGGGCGCCACTCCGACGTGGCCCTGCACGAGCCTCCGCCGTCGGCCCACGGGCTGTCCCCGCAGCTGACGGTGGCCGTGCTCGAAGGCTTCGGCCCCTGCCTGACCGAAACGGACCCGGCACGCGCCCTCGCGGCCCTCGAGCGCTTCCGCGTGTTGTGCGCGCATCGCCGCGGGCCACGCGGCGTCGTGGACATCAACCAGAAGATCGCCGAGCTGCTGTTCGAGCGCGGGCTCACCGAGGGCGCGCAGGGGCAGTTCCACGGGCGCCCCATCCTCATCACGGAAAACGACTACCGCAACGGCCTGTGGAACGGCGACGTCGGCCTCGTGTGGCGCGCAGAGCCCGGCGCCGCGCTGTCTGCCTGTTTCGCCGGCGCGGAAACCGGCCTGCGTTGGTTCAGCACGGCGCGCCTGCCGCCGCACGAGACCGCGTTCGCGCAGAGCGTGCACAAGAGTCAGGGCTCCGAGGTCGACGCGCTGTGCGTGGTGTTGCCCGAGCGGCCGTCGCCGGTGCTCACGCGTGAGCTGCTCTACACGGCGGTGACGCGTGCGCGTCGTCGTGTCGCGATCCACTCCAGCGTGGCCGTCTTGTCGAGCGCTGTCGTCGCGCTCGTGGCACGCAGCTCAGGGCTGCGCGATGCGCTCTACAGCCTGCCGCCGGGTAGCTCCGGGTAGCTCCAAGGACCGACATTGAGATCGGCTCTTTGCGCAGACTCAGTGGTCGCCCGCGTCGTCCCCGTCGTGACGGACTTGGGCGTCTCGGCCCGCATCGAGCCTCGCAGCTCCTGAATGCCCGGCTGTGTTGTCGCCGGGCTTGTGATCGTCGCCGCCGTCTTTCCTCGGCTGCGCCGCGTCGTGATCTGCGCCGTTTCCCGCGTCAGGCTCGGTGATGGCGTGTCCCGCGTCCGCGTGCACGCCGCCGTCCGCCGGCAGGTAGCTGCCGAGCACCACATCGTGGTTGTTGCAGGCGCTGACGCTGCACAGGCCGAAGGTTAGGAGCAAGCTGCGGACGTTCCGGTTCATGGCGTGGCGTCACAGCCCTTTCGCACGTGAGCCGCGAGCGGCGAGTGCGGCGAGCGTACCAGGAAGGCCGCAGCCGCGCGCACCGCAGCATCGCGCTCGCCGGCTGCGCACAACGACAGCACGCGTAGTCCGTCGCGCTCCTCGCTCATCATGCCGCCCGGGAAGCGCGCCGCATGCTGGCGCAGGAGCTCGAGCGCAGCCTGTGGCCGGCCCTCGCGCAGCGCCACCGACGCACCACGCACCAGGCTGATCTCCTCTTCGATCTGCGGCCGCGCTGCGCCCTGCGCCCCGGCGGCGGTCGTGGTGGCCGCGCCGGTGGTCGCGACCGCGGTACTTGGCGCAGCTGCTGGCGAGCGTTCGCGCAACGCTTGGGGCTTCGCCGCCGTCAGCTGCAGGGTGCGGAGCGCTCGGGCGTGCGTCGGGATCGTAGCGCGCCCCTCTTCGGAAGCGCCGGCGGTCGGTACGACTGCAGGCACCGGCTGTGTCTGCGCCGCGGGCAGACCCGCTTGCGCGACAGCTTGCGGCTCGGCGACAGCTCGCGGCGCGGCCGCACTCGACGCATGCACGCGCCGAGCCGCGCCCGTTTGCTGCATGCGCGCCGCATCCGCCGGCTTTGCCGTCCACTGGTAGTTCGTCGCGTAGT
>JADGRE010000200.1 GCA_017881185.1 Pseudomonadota bacterium
AGCCCCCCGCCCACCAACCTCACGCACCCAAAGCCGGCGGCAGCGAACCCGGCATGCCCTGCGCCTGCTGCGTGATGACCCGCGCTGACGGCAGTACCAGGTCGGTCGGTCGCAAGCGTTCCATGGCGCGTCTTGCGAGCTCGGCGAGGTCCTCTGCCAATACACGCAAGGGTTGGGCGCGAAGCCCGCCTTGTAGCCGCAAGGCATTGGCCGTGTGGCCGCTGTTGGCGGCGGTGCTCGTGCGGTGTTCGGTGCGCAGCAGGCCTGGTTGTTGGAACACGCCGGCAGAGCGGGCGCCGCGCGTGACCATGTGCAGCAGCGGTGCGGCCAATTCCATGGCGCGCTCCTTGACGCTCGGCTCGCCGCTCATGCGAATGATGTCTGCGCGTAGCGCCAGCGCTCGCTCCTGCGCGAGGCTGCTCGGACCGAGCAGCGCCGCGGCCGACAACGCCGGCAGAAGGCCACGCAGGTCGCGCGCGTGTCTGGCAGCGCGCTTGCGCAAGAGCGGGCTGTCGTCGTCGCGCAGGTTCGTATAGCCCTGCAGCCATACTCGACCCAGGCGCACGATGCTCGGACCCAGGCGCTCGAAGTCCTTGCGGTACAGCTCGCGCTGGATCTCCTCCACCCTGCCCGGTGCATCGATCTTCGGGTGCGTGAAGTGCATGGAGAAACCGTCCCAGCGGCGCAGGTCGGGCTGGTTCTCGTAGCGCGGCAAGTAGCGCTTCTCCTTGATGACCTGCTCGTGGAAAGGCGTTCCGGGGAATGCGAAGTAGATGAGGCACTGCGTCAGTGCCGGCTCGAGCGCCATCAGGGCCTCGAACTCCGCGCGAATGGTGGCTTCGTCCTGGTACGGAAAGCCGATGATCATGGAGGTGAGCTGCGAGACGCCGACCGCCTTGAGCTCGGCGTAGAGCTGGGCCAACGGGCGACCCTTCTGCTTCATGTACCCCGACTCGCGCCCCTCGAAGGCGTTCCAGATGACGTCGAAGCCCATTTCGGAGATCTCACGCGCGGTGAACTGCGACAGGCCGCGCACGCTGCCGAAGCCCATGAGCGAGAGTGCTTCGCCGTTCTCACGCACGCAGTCCAGGAATTCACGCGCGCGCTTCTGGTGCAGGAAGAAGTCCTCGTCGATGAGGATGAAGCCGTTCATGTCGACGCCGTCGGCCTGCGAGCGCGCCCGGGTCGCCATCAGGGCCTCGAAGATGTCGCGGCCGCTCTCGAGATACGGCACGTACTTCTGCTTGAAGAAGTGCGAGGTGCAGCAGAAGTCACAGCCGTTGGTGCAACCGAGACCCGCAGTGACGTGACCGACCACGGCCTGCCGCTGGTAGCCGAGCACACGCGTCGCGGGAATGGGCGCGTGCGGATGCTTGAACGGGGCGTCCATCGGCTCGTTCAGCAAGCGACGCATGAAGCGCACGCCCTCCTCGCGACAGATGTAATCGCCGAAGGGCGCAAGCACGGAGTCCGGCAGCACGCTGCCATAACCGCCGAGGATGATCTTGGTGTTGGGCGCGTACTTGCGGATGAGCGGCACCATCGCGCGCACCTTGTGGAAGGTGGCGACCACGAAGTTGATGCCGATGTGCGAGTAGCTGCCTCTGCACAGCTCGTCGATCAGCTCGCGCTCCGATGGATAGTGCAAGGTGACGGTCGGCGCCTGGATGTTCTCGGCGAGGTAGTCGAGCGCCCAGACGCGAATCACCTGACGCAGCGAAAACGGGCCTTGCGCGCGCGTGACCTGTGCGTGGAACAGCTCTGCGCCGACGGAGTCACCCTCGCCAGGCCCGCCGAAGGGACGGCACACGCTGGTGAGCAGCACTCGCGCTGAGGAAGAAGAGGACGTTTCGTTCATGGGTCAAGACTCTGGACGAGTCAGGCCCAGGTGAGTTTGACCCCCGTCAATTGCTAGCTGCGGCGCCGTCAGCTTCGCGCGCGCGGGTGCAGGATGAAGTCGTGCTGCGCCAGCCAGCCGTACCAAGTCTTGCCGCGCAGGTCGCGGTCCAGGTACACCCAATGGCCGCCGACGACCTCGACGTAGCTGCGGATGCCCGCTGCCGCTACGAAAGCACGCGCCGCGTCCACCGGACAGATGCGGTCGCCCTGATGGGCCACCACGCACATCTTGTCGACATCGAAGCTGCGCGGCTGGGCGAGCGGCGCGATGCGTTCGAGCGCCCGACGCGTCTGTTCAGCCAGGAGCGCATCGACCGGAAAATCGAAGAGCGAGCTACGCGGCGCGAGGTAATCGGCGAGGTCGATCGCCGGCACCGCCATGAAGATGAACGACAGCGGCGCAGGAAACGACGAGTACAGCGCCGCCAAGTAGCCGCCCAGACTCGCGCCGATCATGCCGATGCGCAGGTAGCCACGCTGCGTGAGCATGCGCACGGTGTCGTGCAGGTCGTTCAAGGCCTGCCCGAAGAGCTCCACGGTCATGGGCACGTCTTGCGGGCGCAGCATCTGCTCGGGGCCGGGATAATGTGCGTTGCGCCGCCAATGACAGGGCTGCGTGAAGAGCGCGACGTCCATGCCGAGCGAGAGCAGCACCTGCACGCGAAACATGCGAATGGCGCGGCTGGGCGCACCCATGCCGAAGCCGTGTACGCACAACACCAGAGGACGATTGGGCGCCGAAGCGGGCAGCGGCGTGGTGTTGCGAAAGAGCGTGACGTACGCGTTGAGGTTCGCGGCTTCGGCCGTGAACTGCGGGAGCAGCGCCGCCTGCTGCGGGAGGTAGCTGCTCGGGAAGCGCAACAGCTCGCGCTCGGCGCCATGGAAGGTAGAGCTCTGCACGGTCTCCACCGCACTGGGCGGCGCGCCCTGCGACAAGCGCAGGAAGCGCTCGCCACGATTGTCCCAGCGTGCACGCTCGTAGAACGCCAGGCGCTCGACGTACTGGTCGTGCGCACTAACGTTGCGTTGCAGCAAGAAATCCGGGATGCGCGTCAGCAGCCGGTCGGGCAGACCGCCTGCGAAATTTGCCACTCGCGCGAAGCGGTGCGGCCGGGTGTGCATGGGAAACAGAGTTGGGGTCGGCGGCGTAGTCTACAACGTGGTCAACGACACGGTCAGAAGCGTCGTGGGAACGTCAGTCTGCCGCGGTGCAGGAACCTGAAGAAGCCGCCATAGCGCTGCGGAGCCGAGAGACGCAAGGCGGCGGGCTGGCAAATCGCCACGCAATCGCCGCAGGCCATGCAGGGCACCAGATCGGCGCTGATCATGCGCACCTGCTTCTTACCGCTCATCTCGAGCGCACTGCCGGGGCAGATTTCGATACACAGGTTGCAGCCCGTGCAGCGCGTGTCGTCGGCCCACACCACACCGGCCTCGGCAGTCACGCCACGACCATCGAGGCTCGGTACCAACTTGCGCTCTGCCTTGGTGATGAACGACATGCTCTTCTCCTACGCTCTCACTCGACGGTGCGATTTTGCCCATGTGGCTCGAACCACAACACTTCGTGCGTCTCGCGCGGAATGAAGCCGTCGGGCGAGCCGCGTGGAAAGCCGAGCGCGATGCTGGTGACGAGCTTGTATGGGTGCTTCACCTGCAGGAGCTTCTTGTGCTTGGGGCTCATCTCGAGCAGCTTGGCGAAGCTCACCCAACAGCTGCCCAGACCCATGCTGTGCGCCGCTAGCACCATGTTCTGGCCAGCAATGCCCACGTCGATCAAGGGCGCACCGGCGCCGCGCGTGTCGACGAGCAGAAAGATCACCGTCGGCGCGCCGTGCCACACGTCGAGCTTGCCTTCGGCGATCAGCGAGAACGCCGCGAGCGGCGTGGGGTGCAGCTCGTTCGGTCGCACCCGCATCAAGCGCTCGGTGATGAAGCGGTGGGCGCGCGAGCCGGGCTTGGTGTAGTCGAGCCACTTGCTCACCATGCCCAGCTTGCTGCGAATGGTCTGGGTCATCTCGGCGAGCAGCACCGGGTCGCGCACCACCACGAAGCGCCAGGGCTGCGTGTTGCCGGCGCTGGGTGCGTAGCGACCCGCTTCGAGCACGCGACGCACGAGATATTCCGGCACTTGTTTGTCGCGGTACAGCCGCACGCTGCGCCGGGTGAGGATCGTCGTCTCCACTTCGTTCCAGGGATCGCCGCTCTCGGGCACCCGACGCTTGAGCAACTTCGGCAAGTCGCTTTCCTGAGGCTGCCCTGCGAGAACCTGGATGGCTTGGTCCATGAGCTTCACTCCTGGTCAGCGCGCAGCTTGCGTTCCAACACTGACAGCCGTCGGCTGGCCGATGACCCGAAGACTGCCTGCAACTGCTTGGCGTCGCGCATGCGCTTCTCTTGGCCGTAGTCGTGCATGTAGCCGTTGCCGCCGAGCAGTTGCACGCCGTCGGTGGTAGCGCGCGCGCACGCGGCAGTGACCAGCTCTTGCAGGGCGACCAGCTCGGTCGCGCTGGCGCTGCTGCCGTCAGCAGCGGAGCAAGCCGCAGGCAAGGCCAGCTCGCCGGTGTCGAGCACGCACAACATGTCGGAGAGCATCTCCTGCACCATGTGGTGCTCGACGATCTGTTTCTTGCCTTGCCTGCGCTCGCGCGCGTACGCGTAAGCGAGGTCGAAGCTGCCGCGCAGCACGCCGAGGCTGAGCGCAACGAGCGCAGGGCGAAAACGCTCGGCGGCGCGAGCATACAGCCGCGCTGCGTCCGCGCCGCCCAGGCACGCCGCAGCTGGCACGCGCAGCTCGCGCACCATGAGGTCGGCCATCGGGCATGCACGCAACCCTAGCGTCACCACCGCTTCACTCACCTGCACACCGGCTGCCGCGGTCTCGATCAGGAAGACCAGCCGCTGCGCACCGGGCTCATCCAGGGTGGCGGTCACCAGACACGCACGCGCGACGGGCAAGCACGCCAACTGCGCGGCTTCGCCGTCGAGCAGGTAGTTGTCACCTGCACGCCGCGCGACCAGCGTACTGCTCGGCTCGTCAGGGTCGTCGTAGAGCGCGTACGCAAGCAGCGGATCGCTGGCTTGACCGCTGAGCATCGCGTATGGCTGAGGCGACTCGGCCGCGCAGAGCGCCAGCAGCGTCGCGCGCGCGAGTGCCTGCGTGAACAGTACGGTGGCCGTGCTGGCATCGGTGGCTGCCACGACCTGCAGCATGCGCGCAAACGCCAGCGTTCCCTGGTCCGAGCCACCGCACGACTCGGGCAGCGCGATGCCCGCGAGCCCCAGCTCGGCCGCAAGCTGCCAGTTGTGGGTGTTCCACGGCGCGAACGGATAGGCGTCGTCACGCAAGCTGGTCGCTGCGAGCTCAGCTGCGAAGCGCCGTGCGAGCTGTTCGATGGCCAAGAATTCTTGATCGCCCTTGCCCATGGTCAGAAGACCTCCATGCTGGCGTCGCCGCGCGCCAAGAAGTGTTGCGCCATGTGCAAGCGATTGAGTTGGTTGGTGCCTTCGAAGATCTGACAGAGCTTGGCGTCACGAAACAGCTTCTCGGCACCTGCGTCGTGCCGCAGACCAACAGCGCCCATCAAGTCGAGCGCGCGATGGCAGTTGTCCATGCCCACGTCCGAGCCGACCACCTTGGCCAGGCTCGAGTAGAACTGCACGCGCTGCTGCGCTTGCGCATTCGGCCGCGAGCGCTTCATCAGCATGCGGCGCACGCCATCACTGTGGCGCACCTTGCGAGCGGGGTAGCTCTCGAAGAGCGCGCGAAACCACGCGGACGAGGTGAAGCCGGGTGCACCGGCGCCGCCGCTCGCATTCATGAGCGCGAACATCGCCTCGAGGTACACGCTGCGCGCCTTGTGCACGTTCAGGAACATGTCGACCAGCGCGCGCTGGGCGAACTGGTGCTGGATCAGCGTCTTGCCGCGGTAGCGCGTGCGCTTGGCGAACTGCAGCGCGATCTCGAACGCACCGCGACCGATGCCCGTTGCCCAGGCGCCCACGTACACACGCGTGGTGCCGAGCACACCCAAGAGCAGCGGCTCGATGCTGGCGCCAGCCGTCTTGGCGGCCTCGAGCACGATGTACTCGTCGGGCACGAAGCAGTCTTCGAACACCAGCTCGCTCGCCGGACCGGCCTTCATACCCATCTTGTGTTCGAGCTTGCCGAGCGAGAAGCCCTTGGCAGTGCTCGGCACCATGAAGACACCTGACGTCTTCACCGGGTCGTGGCGATCGAAGGGCAAGATGACCAAGTGATGGGTGGCGAAGTGTCCGCCGCTGATGAAGCACTTGCGCCCGTTCAAGATGGCGCCACCCTCCACGCGCCGCGCTTCGCTGACCAGCTTGGCGTGCGGCAAGAGCGCGACCTCTTCCATGTCGGTGCCGGCGCTCGGCTCCGTGATGGCGCAGTCGATCAAGAACGGCGGGCCTTGGATCTCACCGCGGATGGTCTCGCGCGCGAACCAATCGAGCAGCCGTAGGTTCATGGTGTACGCCAGTGCGGCCATGCCCAGACCATGACCCGACAGCACACCCACGAAGCCGGCGTCGACACTGGCGGTTTCCTCTGCGGTGATCATGGGTGTGATCACCGTGCCGTCGCTGAGCCCGCCGAGAATACCGGGCAACACGCGCGAGAAGCGCCGGTGCTCGAGCGCGAGCTTCAGCATCTCGCCGGCAAGCGCAGTCGGGTCGCGCTGCAACGCCAGGTCAGTCCGCAGCGCCAGTGGACGCACGTACTTCTGACAGAAGCTGCGGTTCTCCTCGAAAGACGCACGCACCTTGCCGAGCAGCGCGGGCTCGGTGCGTCCGAGAAAGGACAAGCTGGCGAAGCTGTCATCGAAGCTGAAGAGATCTGGGTTGTCGAACTCGATTCTCATCCGAAGACCTCCGCGGCGTTCACATACGAACCCGTATGGTAAGAACATGGACGCCGGCCGCGCCTCGGCAATAGCGCTCGCGCAACTGGCGCGTTGCGCGAGCGCAATTCGCTGCCACTTGGCCAGCAAGCCCCCACGCCCTGAGCTCGCAGTTTTCGCGTGCGCAGCGGCTTGCCGGCGAAACGCCTGCGGGTGGCCTGCAGCTGCAGGAGCCCTTCGTGCATCTCGAGCGCGGCGTGGTCGAGCGTGTCACCGCCAACGCCCCAGCTGCCGCTGGCCTGTGGTGATGGGACCTTCGTCGACCTTCGCAGGCCGGGCAGCGGCTCGGCCAGCAGCTCGGGTGCGCGCGGCGGCAGAGCGCAGGCAGTCGTGCCGTGGTGCTCGCGGGCGTTGTAGGCTCTGGGGCTGGCGCGACAGGCGCGGCCGGCCCGCTCGCGCTAGCTGCGGGGGCCGCGGCTGGTGTAGCCTACGGCGCCATGATGGGGGCCGCCGATGGCGGCGGGGCTTCCGCCGCCTTGGGGGGTGCTGTTAGCGCGTTGGCCACCAGACCGCAGCTGAGCAAGACACCGATCAGCGTCGCTCGCACGGAACACGGTCTTAAGCCTGAGCATGACTGCTCATTGCACGCACACGCACAGACTACAACATTTCTTTGCAATGCAGATTTGTGCCTCGTTTGAGTCCGCCTTGAGTCTGCTGCAAGCGCGCGTCGCTAAGTGGCCGCAAAGAATGGTCAACATGTCGATAACGAAAGCCTCTTCTCCATCGCTCGTGCTCATGCTCGCCTCTGCAGCGCTCGGCGCTTGCACGCAGCCGCCGCCGGAGCCACCCCCGCCCCCTGCTCCAGCTGTCGCGGCGGCGCCGGCCGACACCGGTGGCTCTGCCAAGGGAGACTTCGGTCCGCCGCAGGGCGCGCCCCTACAAGCCGTGCTCACCAGCGCACCCGAGGTGCCACCGCCCACCGGACGCAAGGCACCTGCCAAGGTGCTGGTCGACCTGGAAGTGAAAGAGGTGGTGTTGCCGATCTCCGAAGGTGTCGAGTACACCTTCTGGACTTTCGGTGGACATGTGCCGGGCAAGTTCATCCGCATCCGTCAGGGCGACACGGTCGAGTTCCACCTCAAGAATCACCCTGACAACAAGATGCCGCACAACATCGACTTGCACGCGGTCACTGGGCCGGGCGGCGGCGCGGCGAGCTCGTTCACCGCACCGGGACACGCCTCGCAGTTCACCTTCAAGGCGCTCAACCAGGGCTTGTACGTGTACCACTGCGCGACCGCACCCGTCGGCATGCACATCGCCAACGGCATGTACGGTCTGATCTTCGTCGAGCCGCCCGAAGGCCTGCCGCCGGTCGACCGCGAGTACTACATCATGCAGGGCGACTTCTACACGGTCGGCAAGTACCGCGAAAAAGGCCAGGCGCAGTTCGACATGCAGAAGGCGATCGAAGAGAACGCCACCTACGTGCTCTTCAACGGCTCCGAAGGCTCGCTCGTGGGCGACAAGGCCATCAAGGCCAAGGTCGGCGAGCGCGTACGCTTGTTCGTGGGCAACGGCGGCCCAAACCTCGTCAGCAGCTTCCACGTCATCGGCGAGATCTTCGATCGCGTCTACACCGAAGGCGGCACGCACTATCAAGAGAACGCGCAAACCACGATCGTGCCGGCGGGTGGCTCGGCCATCGTCGAGTTCAAGACCGAAGTGCCGGGTACGTACATCCTGGTCGACCACTCGATCTTCCGCGCCTTCAACAAGGGCGCGCTCGGCATGCTGAAGGTCGAGGGCGAGCCGAACAAAGAGGTGTACTCGGGCAAGGAGATCGACTCCGTGTATCTGGCCGACAGGGGCGAGCCGGCGGGCACGGTCGCGCAGGCCACCACCGAAGCGCAGGCGGGACCCGTCTCGAAGGCCGGGCAGATCGCTGCAGGCAGGACGCTGTTCCAAGGCACCTGTTCCACCTGTCACCAGCTCACCGGCCTGGGCATTCCGAACGTCTTCCCACCGCTGGCGGGCTCCGACTTCCTCAACGCCGACCCCAAGCGCGCCATCGGCTTCGTGCTCAATGGCAACAGCGGTCCGGTGACCGTGAACGGCCAGACCATCAACTCGGTGATGCCGCCCATGAGCCAGTTGAACGACGACGAGATCGCCAACATCCTGACCTACGTGCTCAACTCCTGGGGCAACAAGGGCGGGCAGATCACTTCGAAGGAAGTCACCGAGCTGCGTGCCAAGACGCCGCGTCCTGCGGGCGCAGCCAAGTAGACAGTCATGAAGTGCGAGTCGACGAGCGTAGCGCTGCGTCCCTGCCTTGCGCTTGCGGTGGTGCTCGCTACGCTCGTCGTGCTCGGCACACTGCGCGCGCACGCGGCACCACCCGCGTCGAAGTCGATCGACGGCTTGCCAGTGGTGCGCATCGCGGCTGGCATCTACAAACCGCTGTATCCGCCTGCAAAAGGTCTGCAGCGAATGCCCGTCGCGGCATTCCAGCTGATGACCCGTCCGGTGACCAACCGCGAGTTCCTGGCATTCGTGCTGGGCCACCCGCAGTACCAGCGTGGCCAACTCGCCGCGCTCTTCGCCGACGAGCACTACCTCACGCACTGGACGAGCCCCACCGAGCTGGGTGCAACAGCGCGGCCCGAGCAACCCGTCACGCGCGTCAGCTGGTTCGCTGCCAAGGCCTTCTGCGAAGCGCACAGCATGCGTCTGCCGAGCGAGGCCGAGTGGGAGATGGTGGCCGCTGCTTCTGCCACGCGCCGAGACGGCGGCGTGGACTCTGCGTTTCTCAGGCAAGTGTTCGCCTGGTACTCCGCGCCGAACACCGAGCTTGCCGACGTGCCGCACGGCGTCCCGAACTTCTACGGTGTGTCCGACCTCCACGGAGTGGTCTGGGAGTGGGTCTCCGACTTCAACAATGCCGTGGTCATCGCCGACAGCCGCGAACAGGGGGACGAGACCCGCAATCGTTTCTGCGGAGGCTCCGCGCTGAACGCGAGCAACAGCCTCGACTA
>JADGRE010000401.1 GCA_017881185.1 Pseudomonadota bacterium
GTCGAAGCTGAGATTGCCTGCCTTGAGCAGCCGCCCGACGGCGCGCTTGAAGGCCTTCTTGCTCAGACCGAAGAGCGAGCGAATCTGCTCTGGGCTGCTGCGGTCGCTGACCTTCGGCGCACCTTGCGCCGAGAGCTTGGCCAGCAAGAGCTGCGCGTCGTCTTCGATTTCTTCGTGCGCCGGACCGCGCAGCGACAGCTCGAGCCGTCCGTCGGGGTAGATCTGCGTGACACGAAACGATGCCGCTTGTCCGCGCGCAAGCCCGTGTGGCTCCTGCGCAGGAACCACGCCGACGAACATGCCTTCCAAGATCACGAACAGGCCGATCTCCGGCTCGTTGCGCCAGGCTTCACCTTCCACCCACTCGCCCTGCTTGAAGTCGCCGCCCTCGAAGAGCAGCTCGCGGATGCGCATGGTGCCAGTGAGGCGACCGGTGTTGTCGACCGTCAGGCCGATGGGCTCGCGATCGCCCACGGTAAGCTCGCGCGTCTGCTGCGCGAAGGGCACGAGCAGGTCTTTGGGCAAGCCCCAGTCGACGAACGCACCGAACTGCGTGACGTCGATGACTTTCAGGAAGGCCACCTCGCCGCGTTGCACGAGCGGCGTGCGCGTGGTCGCGACCGGCTGGTCCTGCGAGTCGAGGTACACGAAGACGGCGAAGCCATCGCCCTCGTGCGTGCCCGGCGGCAGCTCGCTTGTGGGCATGGGCAGCGTCAACGCAGGCGAGGCCGCCGTGGCGTCGTCGATCGGCGCGAGCTCGAGCAGTGCGCCGCGTGCGTCGAGTCGGCGCACGGTCGCGCGCAAGGTACGGCCGACGACGTCGCGGAAAGGCATGCGCGCAGTGTGCCACGGTTCGCAGACGAAGCACCGACCCAAGCCGCGTGAGCGCCGGCTGGCGCACGTTGGCACAGCGGCAGTGCGCGAAAGCACCTGAATTCCAGGTCGATACCGCATGGCATGACGCATGCATTGCTGGGCGAAGAGTCTGCGGGCCGTGCAGCCCGAGATTGCGCCAAGGAGAATCGTCATGCGTCGCCTGAGCTTGCTGTTGATCCTCTTGTTCTGGTTTGGGTGTGCACAGGACTCCGCGTCCTCCACCACCAACCATGCTGGCAGCTCGCCAGCCGTCCGTGACGGCGAAACCAAGGGAGCCAGCACCTCGACGGGCGCCGGAGGGCTCGCAGCCACAGCCAGCAGCATGGCTGCCGGCGGCGCCGAGCTCGGCTCCGGCTCGGCCGGCGTCGCTGCCCCGGCAAGCCTCCCGAGAGTGGATGGCGCATCTGGCAGCGGCGCCATGGGCAGCGCCGCATCCGCTGACGCTGACGGCGGCGTGCTCCCACAAGACGCAACCGTACCGCCTGCGCTACCGGCCATCCCCGCAGGCACACTCACTGCCGGCACCTGGGACGACAACCTCAACTACAAGCGCTTCACCAGCTATCGCAAAGCGCATCCCAAGACCGAGTTGCCGGGATTGTTGCCCTTCGACGACCAGGAGTTCGACGACGCGAACGCGGCGCACGCGCAGTCGCAGGTGGCCCACACCAAGCTCGATATCGCGCTCTTGATCGACACCACCGGCAGCATGGGTGACGAGATCGCGTACTTGCAGCGCGAGTTCACCGCGCTCTCGGCCGGCATCCGCAAGGCCTATCCCAACGCCGATCAACGCTGGGCGCTGGTGCTCTACCGCGACACCGTCGACATCTACATCACGCGCTGGTTCGACTTCCGCACCGACGGCAGCGACTTCAACGCCAAGCTCGCTGCGCAGGGTGCCGACGGCGGCGGTGACACGCCCGAGTCTCCGGAGAAGGGCTTCGAGACCTTGAACCAGCTGACGTGGCGCAAAGATCCCAGCGTCGCGCGCCTGGCGTTCTGGGTGGCCGACGCGCCCCATCACGACGCCAGCGCGCAAGCCATGGCCGACGCCATCCGCAGCACGCAAGCGAACGACATCCACGTGTACCCGGTGGCCGCCAGCGGCGCGGACACGCTGACCGAGCTGAGCATGCGCAGCGCGGCGCAGCTGACACAGGGCCGCTACTTGTTCCTCACCAACGACTCGGGCATCGGTGGCGACCACAAAGAACCCGAGATCGCCTGTTACTTCGTCACCAGCCTGACCGACGCCATCTCGCGCATGGTCGACGTGGAGCTGAGCGGCAAGTACCACGAACCCACGGCCGCGCAGGTGCTGCGCACCGGTGGCAACCCGCAAGATCAGTCCTGCGAACTGGCCTCCGGCAAGGCGCAGGTGTTCTGAGATCAGCTGTGCGAGCTGGCCTCCGGCGAGGCGCTGATGTTCTGAACAGAGTCGCCGCCTTCGCGCTCATCGACCTAGCGACCGTGCTTGCGCAGCACGCTGTCGAGGCGCGCAGCGACGCGCTCGGCGAGCTCGTGCGCCTCGGCCACCGAGGGCTCCGGTAATGACAAGAAGCGCGGCCTGCCGCCGTCAGCAGCGTCGCTCACGTACGCGCCGTCGATCGCGATGGTGTGGAAGTGGACGGCGAGCCGCAAAGCTGAGTCCGTCCTCTGCACGACGGTGATCGCGCCGCTGTGCGCGAGCGCAACGCTCGGCAGCGCGTGCGCCTGTTTGGCTCGCCGCCGATAGCTGCGCGACAGCTCCTTCACGAACGCATTGAGCACGGCCGCGCACAGCTCTCGGTCGTAGCCG
>JADGRE010000058.1 GCA_017881185.1 Pseudomonadota bacterium
CGCGTGTCGGTCGTTGTGGGGCCAAGTGTGCACCCGATCAAGCTGCCGGCGACCCCCCAAACCATGGTGACGACTACCTTTTCGGCGACCCACCCGACAGGGCACCATATCGACCATGGACACGCGTACTTCTGCTCCTCCCGGTGCCCCCGACGAATCCACTCAGTTCCTGAACAACATTCAGGCGCAACAAGCCCGTGCGGCGGCGGTGATCGCGTTGCCCGAGCACATCGGCTCGATCCTGTCGCAACCGAAGAACGAGATCATCGTGAACTTCCCGGTGCTGATGGATGACGGCAGCCACCGCTTGTTCAAGGGCTACCGCATTCAGCACAACAACATCTTGGGGCCGTACAAAGGCGGGCTGCGCTTCCATCCGGACACGCGCCTCGACGAGTGCAAGGCACTCGCGATGATCATGACCTACAAGTGCGCGCTGATGGACATCCCGTTCGGCGGCGGCAAGGGCGGCGTGAGGTGCGATCCGCGCGCGCTCTCCGAGAACGAGCTGGCGCGCGTGACGCGGCGCTTCACGCACGCGCTCGGCGCGAACATCGGGCCCGAGTACGACATCCCCGCGCCCGACGTCGGCACCAATTCGAAGATCATGGTGTGGATCATGGACACGTACATGAACACCGCCGGCTACACGGAGCGCAACGCGCAACAACGTGTCGTTACAGGCAAGACGCTGGAGTGCGGTGGCTCGCAAGGGCGCGAAAAGGCCACGGCACAAGGCCTCGTGCACTGCATCACGCAGTGGGCGCGCGGGCGTGGGCTGACGCTCGAAGGCAAGACGGCGATCGTGCAAGGCTACGGCAACGTCGGCTCGCACACGGCGATGATCCTGGCGCGCATGGGCGTGTCGATCGTGGGCATCGGCGACCACAGCGGCTACATGCTCAATCCCGAAGGCGTCAACACACATCGCATGGCCGAGCACGTGAAGAAGACCGGCGCGATTGCGGGTTACTCCAAGAGCCACGGTGCAACGCGCGACGAGTTCTTCGCACACAAGGCCGACATCTTCATTCCGGCAGCGTTGCAGAACCAGATCACCGAGCACGAGGCCAAGCTCTTGCAGGTGCAGCTCGTCGTCGAGGGCGCCAACAGCCCGACCACACCCGAAGGAGAGACGGTGTTGCTCTCACGCGGCATCGAGCTCATCCCCGACGTGCTCGCGAACGCCGGCGGTGTGACGGTGAGTTACTACGAGTGGGTGCAGAACGGACGCAACGAGAGCTGGGAGCTCGAAGAGATCGAGACGCGGCTCGAGAAGGCCATGACGCGGACCTACGCGCGCGTCGTGAGCTTCGCCGAGGAGCGTGGCTGCACCATGCGCGATGCTGCGTATGCGCTCGCGCTGGTGCGCCTCAAGCAAGTGTACGACCAGCGCAAGATCTTTCCCTGAGCGCGTACGGTGGCGCGCGGCGCGGGCCGCGCAAGCGCGACCGAATAGTGCTGCGCGGCGCCCCGTCCTTGCCGGATGGCGCGTAGATGCTGCACAGGGCGGAAACGCAGGCGCGGGCAGCTCGGCCGGGATGGCCTGTCCCGCGCGGCTGCGTTAGGCTCGCGGCCGTGGAATTGAGGCGGATCACGAGCGCTTGGCCCTGGCTCGTCGTGCTGTGGACCGCGTCGATCCCCGCGCTAGCGCAGGCCCAGAGCGCCGGGGCAGCGGCGCTCCGCACGCCGGACGCCGGTATAGCCGATGCCGCGCCCGTGTCGGTGGCCACGCCTGCGCCCGTAGCGACCGGCGCAGCTGCACCCGCCGCGCCCGCCGCGCCCGCCGACCAACCCGCCCCCGCTGCACCCCGTGCCAACACCAACCCGAGCGAGGTGACGGCCCCAGCGGCGGCCGCCTCGCTGCCGACACCGACTGACCTCACCGCCGCCAACAGCGGCGAGATCACCGAACAGAGCACGCCCAAGAGCGCCACCATTCGCTACGTGCTCGAGCGCGTGGAGATCCGCGGCAACACCACGCGCACCGGCGTGATCAAGCGCTTCGTGTCGATCGAGCCCGGCGAGCTCTTCGACGTCGACGACCCTTCGATCGAGCGCATCCGCTGGCGTCTCTTCGGCACCGGCTGGTTCGACGACGTCAAGCTCTCGCTCGCCCGTGGCAAGCAGAAGGGCTGGGCCATCCTCATCATCGAGGTGAAGGAGCGCAACACGCTCGTCATCGATCGCTTCGTGGCAGGCCTCGCGCGTGTCGTGACGAACAACACGACCATGCAAGATTCGCTGCGCCCCTACGCCGGCTTGGGTCTCGCCGAGAACAACCTGTTCGGTCTGGGCATCGGCGTCACCGCCGCGGGTGTGGTGTCCGCGCACCAGTACGGCGTCGACCTCGGCTACAACGACCGCGCGCTGCTCGGCACCGGCTACAGCCTCAGCGGTCGCGCGTTCTACAACTACGCGCGCGAGTTCTTCGGTCGCAATCCGCTCGTCTCCATCTCGTGTCCGCCGCCTCCCGCCAACCCGACCGAGAAGGCGGACCTCTGCGACCCTGACGTCGCCGGCAAGCGTGCCGTTGTCATCTACCGCCGCGCCGGCTTCGGCTTCGGCACCGGCCACGACATCTCCGGACAGCTGCGCTACACGCTCGACTGGCTCGGCGAGATGGTCGACGTGCTGAGCAAGCCCGCCGCGGCCAGCACCGAGCGCGGTCAAGAGATCGTCCCGATCGATTTCCGTATCAACGACGGCGTGAGCCGGGTTTCCAGCTTACGTGGCGGTCTGATCTTCGATGCGCGCGATCACCCCGCACTGACCACGCGCGGCGACCTCGCCACGTTCTACGGCCGCCTCGCCTCCAGCATGCTCGGCAGCAGCTACGACTTCGCGCGCTTCGAGATGTCGTACCGGCACTGGCTGCAGCTGCCCTGGGGCCACACCCTCTCGCTCGGGGCCTTCGCCGGCACCGTGTTCGGGGACGCACCCTTCTTTTACGACTTCTACGCGGCCGATCTGAGCGATCTCCTGCCCTCGCGTGTGCTCGAGCTGAACCTCGATCACCGTCGCACGCTCAATCTTCTGCACACCAGCATCGTCGAGATGGACATGGAGGATCTCGCCGGCCGCCTCGACTTCGAATACCAGCTGCCCCTGCACCGGGGCAGCGGCTTCGTGCGCGGCTTCGACGCCTACGCCGGCGCGGGACTCTTTCTGCTGACCCGGCGCGCCGACCTGCGCTTCGCGATCTCCGGTTACCGCGGCCTGTCGAAGATCCCCGTCGACCTCACCTTCGACCTCGGCGTGCAGGCCGACACCGAGATCGGCCTGCTCAAGCTGGGCTTCTCGACGCTGATCGGGTTCCTGCCCGATCTGGGGCAGGCCAACCCGTGATGCGGCAGCTCTGCCAGCGCTGCCTCGTGCTCTGGCTGTGCTGGCTGCCAGCCATTGGGCTCGCGCAGGCACAAGCCAACGTGCCTCTACGCCCCATGACCGTGAGCTTCGCGTCGGCGGCGGTGCTCAGCTTCAGCGCGCGCGAGTTCCTCGACAACGGTGTCGAGAAGAAGCTGCAGAGCGGTCTGCCGCAGACCCTGACCACGCGCGTGTATGCCTACGACGAGCACGGCCGCGAGCCACTGTCGATCACCGCCGTGTCGTGCCGCGTCGTCTACGACCTGTGGGAAGGCGTGTACCGCGTGGAGCGACAGACCGAGCAGTCCGACCGGACGCTCACGGCCAAGACGATCGACAACGTGGTGCAGCTGTGTCTCGACATGCCCAAGCTCGGCGTGAGCAGCACGACTGCGTTACGCGGTGAGAGCGGCAAGCGCATCTACTTCGGCGTGATCGTCGAGCTCAACCCGATGTCGCAAGACACGGTGCAGCGCATCCGCCGCTGGCTCGCGCAACCCAACGGCAACCAACTCGACGGCAACGCCTTCTTCGGCTCGTTCGTGAGCATCTTCGTCACGCGCAAGATGGGCAACGCCGAAAAGACCCTGACCTTCCGCTCCGAGCTGTTCAGCGTGCCGCCATGAATTGGACGCGCTTCGAGCGAAAGATCCTCGCGGCCATCGTGGTCGCGGCGGTGATGCCCCTGGCCGGCGCGCTGGTGCTCGGCCGCGCGGTGTTGAACGAGGCGTATCAGGTCGGTGTCAACGCGCGGGTACGCGCCCAGCTGGAGCGCGGGCTGACGGTGTACCGCGACCACTTCGTGGCCCTGCGCAAGAACGCCAGCGAAGTCGCGACCGCCATCACCGAAGACTGGGCGGTGCATCAAGCGCTGGCCCAATCCGACAACGCTGCGTTGCAGGACCGCTTGCACGCGCTCATGCTGCGCTACGTGGACGTTGCACGCATCCGCGTGCGCGACGCCAGCGGCCAGATCCTGGCCAGCGCGGAGGATCCCTCGCGCCTCGGCGGGGACCATCGCTTGCTCGACATCGGCGAGCCGCTGGCCCTCGCCTCACGCAGCGCCAGCGTCGACGTGACCGTGGCCGCAGCGGCCCAGCCCTTTGGCGACTACCAACGCGCCGGCGAGCTCACCGAGGTCTACCGACAGCTCGAAAAAGGCACGGGCCAAGTCGCGGGCTTCTACCTCGTCGTCTACATGGGCTTTCTGCTCAGCGTGATCGTGATCGCGCTGGCCGTCGGCATCGTGATCTCGCGACGCGTGACCCGACGCATCTCGCTCCTGGCCGACGCGACCCGACGCTTGGGTGCCGGTGATCTCGAGGTGCAGGTGCCCACTGATCTGCGCGACGAGATCGGCGAGCTGACGCGCGACTTCAACGAGATGGTGCGCGACATCCGCGAGTCACGCGGTCGCATCGAGTACTTGCAGCGCATCGGCGCCTGGCAGGAGTTCGCGCGGCGTCTGGCGCACGAGATCAAGAACCCGCTCACGCCGATCCAGCTGGCGATCCAGGAAGTGCATCGCAGCTACAAAGGCGAGGACGACGCCTTCAAGCGCCGCCTGGAAGATGCGCGCAGCATCATCGAGGAAGAAGTCGCCACGCTGCGCAGGCTGACCGGTGAGTTCAGTACCTTCGCGAAGTTGCCCGAAGCCACGCTGCAGCCGGCCGATCTCAACGACTTCCTGCGTGACGGCGCGCGCTCGCTGCAGGCCGTCGTGGACGAGCTGCGCGACGACGGCGGCGAAGTCCAGCTGCGCTGCGAGCCCGCGCGCGAAGCGCTGCCCGTGCGCATCGACGCGATGATGCTCAAGCGCGCGCTCGACAACCTGGTGCGCAACGCTGCGCAGGCGCTGCACGAGCACGCGCCCAGCACCCAGAGCGAGCGCGTGGTGCAGGTACGCGCGAGCAAAGTTGGCGACTCGGCGATCCTGGAAGTGCTGGACAGTGGTCCGGGCGTTCCGGCGCGCGATCGCCAACGCGTGTTCGATCCCTACTTCACGACCAAGTCGGACGGGACCGGCCTCGGCTTGCCCATCGTGAAGAAGGTGGTGCTGGAGCACGACGGCGAGATCAGCTGCGGCGAGAGCGACTTCGGGGGCGCCGCCTTTCGCATTCGCCTGCCCTTGCGCATGCCCTGAACCGATCGCTATTCAGCAACAGTTTCCAGTAGTTACGAGTGCAAAAGTTGACCTACTCGGCGCTTCTTGCTAGCGTGCAGGATGACGACGCTTGCACGCAAGCGCGTGACCATTTCACGAGGCTTCACGGAGGACGACCAGGTGTGCGCATCCAGGTCGGGTAGTCTCGAAGACAAGGTCGGGCGGCTGCGGCGGCTCGAAGCCAAGACGCCGGCTGCGGCGTTGGCAGAGTATCATGCTCGACTCGACATGTCGTGGATCCACCACGACAGCGCCATCGAAGGTGTCGTGTATGAGGCCAACGAGCTGACCGGGGCCCTGCGCAGTGCGCCCGTCACCGACAACACGCTGATCCCGGTCTACGACGAGATCCGCCAGTGCAAGGCCGCCATCGACCTGATCCGGCGCCTGTCGGCCGACAAGAAGGTCCCGATCGACCTTGAGCTGATGAAGCAGATCTACGTGACGTTGGCGCCCGACGAGCCGGAGGCCAAGTACCGCAAGGACATGCCGCTGCACCGGCTGTACTTCCACGAGATCGCGACGCCCGACAAGATCCCGCTGAAGATGCGCGCGCTGGTGCAGTGGCTCGAGGACGACGACACCCTGCGCACCATGCACGTCACGCGCATCGCCTCGCGCGCGCACTACATGTTCTTGCAGGTGTACCCCTTCCCCAAGCACAGCGGCCGCGTGGCGCGCCTGATCATGAACCTAATGTTGCTGCGCGAAGGCTATCCACCCGCGATCCTGCACTCGACCGACCGCCAGCGTTATTACGATGCCCTGCGAGCCTCACCCGAAGCGACATCACAGATCGTGCAGGAAGCCCTGGAGAATTCAGTGCACAGCACGCTGCGTTATTTCCAGCGCTTGCACGGGTTGAAGGAAGAGACGTTCTAGGTTTCGCGAGCTGCGAGACGTCGCGCCGTCGGTTCCCTCAGCCATGAAATTGAAGCGCTTGGGGTGGGCAGGTCGCTCTCGGGCTCGTTTCGCCGGCGCGAGGCGCCTCTTGGGAAGCCGCGGCCTCGCAAGCCCGAGAGCGGCCTGCCCACCCCAAGCGCCCTGGCAGCTCGCAATGACTGCTCAGGCCCGGCCGTCCGGTCGCGCTCTGCCCCGGCTACTTGGAGCCCGGCGCTTTCGCTGCTACACAACCTGCCGCCGCCCGCCTTGGCATGGGGGGGGCCTTTCGATTTCAAAGGACAAGCTCGTGAACCACATCATCCACTCGGTTTCCCGCGTGGCGCCCGCCCGCGCCCTCTTCGTCACGCTCTCGCTCGCGCTGGCGAGCGTCGGCTGCAACCAGCCGCCGCCAGCCGCCACCAAGGCCTCGCCGACCGCATGCGCCGACTACTCCAAGCGCATCTGCAAGGAGACGGGCGACGAGTCACCGACTTGCACGTCGATCAAGACAGCCACCGAGCTGATGCCGCCCGAGGCGTGTGCCGTGGCGCTGACCAACGTGGACTTCGCCGTGAAGAAGCTCGCGGGGAAGCGCAAGAAGTGTGACGACCTAGTCGCCAAGCTCTGCGCCGACATCGGCCCGACCACGCCGACCTGCGACATGGTCAAGACGCACACCAAGACCTTCCCGCCCGAGCGCTGCGACATGATGATGCAGCACTATGCCGAGGTCGTCGCCGACCTGAAGCGCCAGGAAGACCGCAACAAGCCGCTCGCACCCGAGAAGCTCGCGAAGCTGACCGAGGGCGACGTCGCGCAGTTCGGTCCGGCCAACGCGAAGGTCACCATCGTCGAGTTCTCGGACTTCCAGTGCCCGTTCTGCTCGCGTGCGGCCACCACCGTGGAGCAGCTGCGCACCAAGTACGGCGACAAGGTGCACTTCGTGTTCCGCCAGTTCCCGCTGTCGTTCCACCAGAATGCGCACACCGCCGCGGAAGCCTCGATGGCCGCCAAGGCGCAGGGCAAGTTCTGGGAGTTCCACGACAAGCTCTTCGCGAACCAGGCCAAGCTCGACCGCGCGTCGCTCGAGGGCTTCGCCAAGGAAGTGGGCCTCGACGTGGCCAAGTTCAAGAAGGCGCTCGACGACAAGACCTTTGCTCCGGCGGTCGACGCCGAGCAGAAGCTGGGCGAGGAAGTTGCCGTGGACGGTACGCCGACCATGTTCTTGAACGGCGCGCGCGTGGCGAACCCGACCGACTACGACGCGGTCACCAAGCAAATCGACGCGGTGATCAAGGCCGGTGGCGGCTGAGCGCTGCTGGCAGAAGCTGAGCGCGGCGGCTGAGCGCTGCTGCGCCGAGCAAACCCGCGGGTGGCCAGATGGCTGCTCGCGGGTTTTGCTTTTTGCGGTTCGCGCGGCCCGCTCAAGGCGCGGAAGATAGGAACTGCCTCACATCGCTCGCCGAGCGCTCGGGGATTTCTTCCATCGGGATGTGGCCGACCTTCGGGTATTCGATGAGCCTCGAGCCGGCGATGCGCTCGTGAAAGATGCGCGCGGCTTGCACCGGTACGAGCGTGTCGCTTTGGCCGCTCAGGATGAGCGTGGGCGCCTTGATCTGCGGCAGGCGGTCGGCGGTGGAGAGGTCGACCGGTGCGGAGGCGCGCAGCGTGACGGTCTGCCGGTTGCCCGGGAACAGCAGCAGCTCGTAGTAGCGGTCGATCATCTGCGGGGTGACCTTGCTCTGATCGACGAAGGTCGCGCGCAGCGATTGCTCGACCGTATGGCGCGGCGTCACGAAGCGCACGAGCTGGTTGAGCACGGGCGTGCGGGTGATGCGCATGCCCAGGGGGATCTTGGGTTGAGCGTCGGGCGGCAAGAGCTGGTTGAGGCCGGAGGCGTCGACCAGTACGAGCTTGTCGACCACCTTCGCGTGAGCCAGGGTGTAGCGCCAGGCGATGTGGCCGCCCATGGAGTTGCCCGCAAGGTAGAAGTGTTGCAGCCCGAGCTGGGTTCGGAAGGCGTCGACGAAGCTCGCCATGCCTTCGGGCGAGTAGTCGTCACCTGGAACGGGTCCAGTCAAGCCATGACCCGGCAAGTCGAGCGTGACCACGCGAAAGCTGCTGGAGAGCCGCGCGACCCAGGGCTCCCAAGTGTGCAGCGAAGAATTCGAGCCGTGCAGCAAGAGCAGCGCGGGCGCGCTCGGGTTGCCGCGGTCGCGGTAGTGAACGCGGGCGCCGGACGGCAGGCGCATGAACTTCGAGGGGCGCGAGCCGTACTTCACGATCAACATCGCGGGCGGAAGATCGGCGGTGGTCACGCTGTCGCACACGCCCAGCACGATGACGAGCACGAGCAGCCAGCGGCCCCAGCGGCGAGCGGGGCTTGGTGACGTTGCGGGAACTGGTTTGACGGAAGCTTGGGTCATGGGGAGCTCGAGGCGGGCGTGCAACGTACCGGACGACTGCCAGGGTAGGCAATGCGTGGGCGCTGTGGGTCGAAGAGTGTGCGACTGCGAGCGTCGAGCTGCGCAGCGGGCAGCGCTTGCAGACCGGCGATCAGCGCGTCGCGCATGGGGCGGTCGCGCAGGATCGTGACGGCGGCAGGGTCGTCGACGAGGCCTTGCAGCAAGCCCTCGCCGCGGGACGCGAGGTAGTCGCTGAGCACGACGCGCAGCGGGGTGCTCGGGGCGAGTGCTCGGCCGTCGCGACCCAGCAGCTGCACCGAGAGCCGGGTGCCTTCGCAGTGGGCCTCGGCGCGAACGCCGGCAAGCGCGAGGATGCCGTGTCCGCTCTGCAGATTCTTGCCCACGATGGCAGCCAGCGCGGAGGCAGGCAGCTGCACCGTGGCCAGCGTGTTGTCGAAGGGGAACATCTCGAACACGCTGCCGTAGGTCAGCGGACCGGCAGGCAGCGACGCACGCAGCGAACCGGCGTTGTTGATTGCGGCGTCTGCGCCCGGGACGGCACGCAGCAAGAGCTCGGCCACGAGGTTGCCGAGCGGCGATTCGACGGCACCGGCGCGCGCGACCTCCGAAGGCAGCTCCACGCCCAGCGCTTTGGCCCGCAGCGCGCGCACGGCTTCGACGTCGGCGCTGATTGCGCGCAGCACTGCGGGGTCGCGTTGCACCGGTGCGTTCTCGTAGCTTTCGCGGGTGCACGCGGGTGCATCGAGCTGCTCCGCGCACAGCGGGTGGGGCTCGAAGATGCGTTCGGAGAGGATGGTCGCGCGCGTTGCGGTCTTCTCCAGCAGCAAGTCGACGCGACCGAACGCGCGCGCGTTGGCACCCGACTCGATGACCGCGATGCCTGCCACGCGGTGTGCGATGCGCTCGTGCGTGTGACCGGAGACGATCAGGTCGACGCTGCCTTGCGGTAGGCCGCGCGCCAGCTGGAACACTTCGGCTTCTGGATCACAGCTGCTGAGGTCGTCCGGATCATGGGTGTCCCGGCACTCGCCGCCAGCGTGTAGCAGCGCGATCACCAACTGCGCGCCGCGCTGGCGCAAGGCGCTGGCTTCACTTGCGACCGCCGCCGTCAGCGGCGCAAGCTCCAGACCGGCCACGTTGGGCGCCGCAGTCTGCATCAGCGCATCCATGGTCAAGCCACCGACCACACCGACGCGGATACCCGCCGCCTGGAGCATGACGCTGCGCGCGACGTTGCCGAGCGGGAAGGGCTCGCCACCTTTGGCGCGCAAGTTGGCAGACACCCAGCTGAAGTGCGCTTGCGCGACGCGCGCTGCCAATGCGCCGAGCGGATCGTCCTGCGCCGACAGCGCCAAGGTCTGTGCACCCTCGGGTCCGAAGTCGAACTCGTGGTTGCCCACGGCCACCGCCGCGTAACCGAGCGCATCGTAGGCGCGCACCATCGAGGCGCCCTCGGTCGAGTTGGATTCCAGCGTGCCTTGAAACACATCGCCAGCATCGAGCAGCAGCACTGCGCCGTCGGCGGCGCGCGCACGACGTAAGTTGAGCAAGTAGCCGCCGAGCAAAGGCAGCTGTTCGAGATGGCCGTGCACGTCGTTGGTCGCGATGATCGACAAGGTGATCCGCTGCACCTTGGGCGCAGGCGTGGGCGCGGCCGCGCGCTGCACGGGCACTGCGGGATGCGCGCAAGCCAATAGACACAGCACGAGCGCCACGCTCGCGCTCGTTCGCCAAGACGTCACAGCTTGCCCTCGTGCGCCGTCATCGACTCAGCCGCCCGCGCCGCGCGCGTGTTGAATGACGCGGCGCCAGGCCGCGGGCTTGCCGTCGATCATCCAGTCCATCTGCGAAATCGGCAGCACCTCGGCGGTGGCAAACGGCGGCGAGGCCTGCGCACCCATCGCCTGCTGTGCCTGAGGGGTCTCCCAGCTCAAGAGCCAGCCGACCTCGAGGTCGTCTTCGAAGCGCCGCGCCAACAGATAACGGCGCACATGGCGCAGCGCAGTCATCAGCCACGCGACCACCCAACCGATGCCCAGAAAGTCGCGGGTGTGATCGCCACCTGCGTGCAGCCACAAGCTGACGGTCACGGCCATGAACGCGGTCAACACGAACAGTGTCCACGGCACCGAGGTGAGGCGCGCGATGTGTGCGCTCAGCTCGCGGCGCTCGGCGTCACCGAAACGCCGGCGCTTGAGACCGCTGGTCGCGCCGAACGCCTGCTTGACGTCGGGTGGCAACGAGTAGCGCAGCGCGCGCTGCGGTGAAGTGGCGGTGGTGGCCACGTGCAGCTTGCGCGTCGGCGGCAAGTCGCGACCGTTGACGTGCAGCAGACGCGCCGAGGCCGGCAGCACGCCCAGACGCTGCTCGGCGACCCCGCGCTCCAGGTGCAGCTGCTCGACTAGCGCAATCACGTCCGGGTCTTCTTCTTCGTAGGCCGCGGCGGCGATCGAACCCTTGAATAACCACAGCTCGCCGCGCTCGAGATCTTTGCGCAGCGGCCACGCACCACGCCCTTGCTCGATGGCCTTCGCGATGCACAGCGGCAACGCGAACAAACCCAACACCAGCGCCAGCGCCCCCGGCCACACGCTCTGCGAACCGAGCCAGCGGCCGAGCAACACGCTCAGCCCGAACGCGCTCGGCACCAGCAAGAGCGACAGCACGCCATAACCAAAGGCCGTGTCGCGCGCCCTGCGATACACGGCCCGCACCAGCGCGCGCTGCGCGTCGCTCATGGGCAGCTTGCCCGCGCCCGGCAGGCCTGCGCACCAGCGCATGTCGTCGGGACGCGCATCGGGCGGATACGCACTGGGTGTGGGCTCGGGATTTCCCGACGGCATGCGCCGAGCTTACACCGCGCCTGCTTCGCTTGCCCGCCCGGTTTCGCCGGCGCGATCGAGCGCGAGCTTGAACAGCACCGGGCCGATCATCTCGTTGATGGCGACGGTGGCCACGACCAACGCGCGAAAGCCGGCGCCGAAGCTCGGGAACGCGCGCTCGATCACGGCGGCGAGCCCCAGCGCGAGACCGGCTTGCGAGACCAGCGGCGCCCAACCCCAGCGACGCACGATGGGGTCGTCGTCGGACAGCTTGGTGGAGAGCCGGTTGGCGAACACCACCAGCAGCAAACGCGAGCCTGCCAACGCCAGCGCGATGGGCCACAGCTGGCGCAAGAGCGCCACGTCGAGGTGCGCGCCGGCCGTCGCGAAGAACACCACGAACACCACGCTGCCGGTCTGCTCCACCGCATGCAGCAACTTGGGCCCTTGCTGCGTGAGGTTCGCGACCACGAAGCCCGCGCACATGAACGTGAGCAGCGGTTCGAAGCGCAGGTAGCGCAGACCTTCGGTGAGGCCGAAGCCGAGCGCGATCAGCACCAGCAGGAGCTGCCCCGAAACCAGCCACAGGTAGACGGACAAGAGCAGGCCAACACTGCAACCGAGTGAGATGCTGCCGAGGATCTCGTGGCCGAGCTCGGTCATGTCACGCAACGAGATGCCGGTGCTGGGCTCGATGAGCGGACGCGCCAGCGCGAGCGTGAGCGACAGCAAGATCGCCACGACCACGTCGGAGCTCATCACGAAGCCGAGCGCGAAGCGCGACAGCGGGCCACTCGGACGGGTCTGCGCCAAGATGCCGAGCGTCGCCGAGGGCGAGCGCGTGACCGCAATCACCCCCCACAAGAGCGCGATGCCACACAGCGCGAGCACGGACTGCCCCTGCGCGAAGGGCAGAAAGCGCGCGAGCCCGAAGAACACGGCGCCCGCGCCGACCATGCCGATGACGCACTGCACGAGCGTGGCCCACGACAGGCTGCGCACCATCGGCCGCAGCAACTCGACGCGCAGCTCGGCACCACCGGCGAGCGCAATCAACGCCAGCGCCAAGGTGTTGAAGACCTGCAGCTCCACGACCGCTTCATGGTCGACCAGGTGCATGACGTGCGGGCCGGCCACGATGCCGACCAGGATGTACGCCGTGAGGTGCGGCAAGCCGACCACCTCGAGGAGCTCGCTCGCAAGCACGCCGGCGAGCAAGAAGAAACCCAGCGCCGAGATCACGCCGAATGCGCCCTCGAACGCGGGCGTGGCGCGCGCGGTGAAGTACAGCACCGCGAACACCACCACGAGCGCCAGCGCTTGCAGCAGGCGCGCCACGGGGCCGCGCGGTGCGTCCGAGTGGCTCACGGCTGGGCTCCTGACAGCGCCACCTGGCTGTCACTGCTGTCGCTGCCACTGCCATCACTGCCTGCGCCGCCATCGGCGGCGGGCGCCACCACGCCGACTTGCAGCGCGCGACGCAGCGCCGCGGGCCCGACGAGCTCGCCGAGCACGGTCACGCAGGCGCTGACCGCCAGCACCGTGTCACCCAGCTCGCCACGAAAACGAAACGCACAGGCCAGACCGATGATGACCGTGAGCGCGCCGGTGGAAGACGCCCCGAGCGCGAACGCGGGCCGCGCCGCGCGTGGCGCACCGGTGATGCCGACCAGCAGCGCAGCGAGCGCGCCGCGTATGACGCCGCGGCTGAGCACCGTCACGACCAAGAGCGCGAGCACGGGGAAGCTGAGCGGCGGGTGCACGAGCGCGCCGGCCAAGAGCAACGTGGGCAACGCCACCGTGGCTTCCGTGCTCGCCATCACGTTCCACAGCGAGCTGCCGCCGCGCGTGCTGAGCGACAGCGTGGCTCCCATCACGAACATGACCGTCAGCGGCGACAGCCCCAAACGCCAGGCGATGCCGGCGCCGAGTAGCGCGGCGCCCAGGACCACGCCGAAGCTGTCGCTGGTGCTGCGCGTGGTGCGCAGGAGCATCGCGCAGGTGAGCCCGAGCAGCACGCCGAGCAGCACCGTGACGCCGAACCACTGCGCGGGGCCGAGACCCGCGATCTGCACCTGCGACGGGGACCACGCGAACAGAAACGCGAGCCCGAGCATGGGTACTAGATCGTCGGCAGCGGCGATGCGTTCCAGCAGACGCGCGAGCGGACCATGCGCGTCGCTCTGCGAGACCGCCCAGCGCGCAGCCTGCCGCGCGGTTTCGCTGCCCGCCACGCCGAGCGCTGCGCCGAGCACCACCGCATCGTGCAGCGAGCGATGCAAGAGCTGCGTGGCGAGCACGAACACCGCGAGCGCGACCACGCTGGCCGACAACAGCGCGCACACAATGCCCACGAGCGACGCGCGCAAGCTGGGTCGGCGTTCACCCACGCCGCCGCATTCCACACCCGACAAGAGAGCGAGCCATGCGGTCGAGACACCGGCGGCCGGCTCGAACACCGCCAGCGCTTGTTGCGACACCACGCCGAGCGCGACCGGGCCGAGCACGAAGCCGAGCACCAGCCACTCGGAGCCCGAAGGCAAGCCGTAGCCACGCAGCGTGCGCCCGCCCATGAGCATGCTGCCGCCGTAGGCGACCACGAGCAACCCCACCAGCAGCGTCATCGGACTCACGAGGGCTGCCCCCGTGACATGCGACCGAGCGGGATGCCTGCGGCCTGCAGCGCTTCGCACAGCGCGGCGCGCAGCTCGCTCTGCGTGGCGGCCGTGGCGTGCGGAACGCGCACGCGAAACACGCTGCCCTCGACGTCGAAGTGCTCCAGCTGGACACTGAGGTGCTCGCCGTGCTTGGCCGCCGCCATCAGCAGCAGCTCGTGCACGCGCGGCACGCTCTGCCCCGCCGCCACGCACACCTCCACGAACACCTCCGCCTGGTGCGCCGCCGCGGGCACGGACAGCGGCTGCCACAGCGCGAGCAAGTGCGGCACGCGCAGCTCGCCACCGTCGGCCTGACGCAAACGTACATCGAGGAAGCCCACCGACAACACGCGGCCGCGGCGCTCTCCGAACGACAGCTCCTGGCCCACACGCATGCGCCGCGCGAACACTTGCACCACGCCCACCGCCGCCGAGGCCAGCACCGGCGCGCTGGCCAGCGCCAGCGCCATCATCACGGTGGAGCCCGCACGCGCCAGCGCGCCCTGGGCGTCGCCGGTGACGATCGGCCCGGCCAGCACCAAGCCCAGCACCACGATCGCGATGCGCAGCAAGAGGCCTGCTGGCAGCACCAGATCGCTGGGCAACCAGGTGACGCGCGTCTCACCGCGCGCGATGCTCGCGAACAGTAGATCGGCAAAGCGCACGAGCAAGAGCACTACGCCGCCCCAGACCAGCGCCAGAAAGCCCATCGGCAACGCCGACAGCACGCGGCCGGCCAGCTCGGTCAGCGGCGTGATGACGATGCTGGTCAAGCGCTCGGTGTATGGACGCGTCGCTTCGAAGAGCGAGAGCGAGAACACCAGCCACAGGTAGACGGCGCCGCCGAGCAGCGCCCAGCGCGCCACGCCGAGCGCCGCCATCAGCAGCCCGCGCAACGAGCCCGCGCCCAGCACTTCGATCGACTGCAGGCGAATCGCGACCACGCGCTCGGGATGCGCTTGCAAGAAGTCGCGCGCACGCTGCAGCAGCTGAGAAAGCTTGCGCACCGCGAAGAACGCGAGCAGCCCGAAGAACACCACCAGCGACGCGCTGCCCACCGCTTCGGCGACGGTGCGGCGTTGCTTTTCCTCGCGCAGCACCTTGCGCGCGCGCGCCGAAATGCGTGCGGCGTGTACGTCGAGCGAGGCGTCGCCCACGGCGGCGGCGTCTTCTGCAAAGAGCTCGATGATGGGCACGTCGGCCGCGAAGATCACGCGCGCTAGAGGCTGCCGCACGACGCGCACGGGCGCATGCTGGGCGTCGAGCGCATGCTCGAGCGCAGCGCTGGCCGCACTCGCGCGTTGCTGAGCGCTCGCGCCACCATGACCGACCCACACGGTGAACACGGGGGTGTCGTGCAGCTTGACCTCGCTACCGGTCTTCGCGCCAGGCGCAGGTGCCAGCGGCGCTACAGCCGCGGCCGCGGGTGCCGCAGGCGCTGCGCCATGCGCCGATTCGGGCGCAGCCTGTGCGAATACCGGCGTCGCCCGGCCACCCACCACACAGAGCAGCAACAACAACACGCGCGCGACGCTTGCAAACACAAGCCGCGGGTGTGACGGATGTGACCGGGGCAAAGCTGGCACTGCGGGGTATGTCCGCCATCGCGCGCAAGAAAGCTCAAACCAAAACGCCACGGCGACCCCTCCGCACGCTACTGTCGACGTAACGCGCATAACGTGCAAGCCAGATGGCACAATCCGCCGACATCACTAGCCGACTCCGGTCCAAGTTGCGGACGTACGCCGCGACGTGCATAGCCCGCCGCGGCCGGCCTCCGCCCTTCACCCGCGCGTCGACCCGCCTGTCGCTCTGGCTCGCGTTCACCAGTTGGCTGAGCTCGGCGTGTGCGGGCCCACCGCCGAGCAAGGCGCTGATCGTGCGCCACCCCGAAAACGCGTGCGGCCTGATTATGTTCTCGGACTGTCGCGCCCACGCCCGAGCCAACGCCGTCACAGCTCCTGCCGCTGAAGACGACGCCGGCGCGCTCACGCCCAACAGCCGGGCCGACTCGAGCACGCAACAGACACCACGGCCGCCCCGCGCAGCAGGCACACCCGACGCTCAGCGTCCCACCCACGCACACTGAACCCGGTCGCAACCGACATGCGCATCGTCTCCATCGCCGTCGCTCCGCTCTCGGTCCCGCTCCTGGAACCCTTCGTGATCGCCAGCGGCCGTATCGACACCACACGCGCCGCGCTGGTGGCTGCGATCGTGGTCGATGAACACAGCAACGCGCGCGCGCAGGGGCTCGGCGAAGCCGCCGCGCTGCCGCCGGTCACGCGCGAGGACCAACCCGAGCTGCTCGACGCGATTGCGCGTGCAGCCAGGAGCTGCAGCCACGTGAACGTCAGCGATCGCGCCGAGCTGAACCGCTGGCTGGACGCCGAGCTGGGCCACTCACTGGTGGCGCGCGCCGGAGTGGAGTGCGCACTGCTCGACGCCATCAGCCAACTCGCCGGCGTTCCACTGTGCACTTGGCTCGGCGGCGCGGCCCCGTGCACGCTGCACACCGACATCACCTTGCCCATCGCCAACCCCGAGCACATGGCGCAGCTCGCCGTGGGCTACCGCGCGCGCGGCTTCCGTGCGTTCAAGGTGAAGGTGGGCAAGCAGCTCGACGACGACATTCGCGCGCTCGAGCGTGTGCACGCGCGCGTGCCCGACGCCAGCTTCCGCCTCGACGCCAACGCCGGCTTCACCGCCACTCAAGCCCTGCAGCTGATGGCGGCAGCCCGGCGCGCCCAGCTGGTGGTGGAATGCTTCGAGCAACCCTGCGCCGCAGAAGATCTCGAAGGCATGGCCCAGGTCACCCGCGAAGCTGGGGTGCAGGTGATCGCCGACGAATCGGTGAAGAACCTTGCAGATCTGGAGCGTGCGCTGGCACTGCGCGCCTGCAGCGGCGTGAACCTGAAGCTCGCGAAGTCCGGCGGCCTGTTGCGCGCGTTCGAGCTCGGCCGGCACGCGCAGGCACGTGGCCTCTCACTCATGTGCGGCGGCATGGTGGAGACGCGCCTGGGCATGAGCGCCATGGCGCACGTGGCCTGCGCCCTGGGCAACGTTCAGTTCATCGACCTCGACACGGCTTTCCTGCTCGCACAGGAACGCTTCGAGGGCGGCTACACCGACGACGGTCCCAAGCTGCAGCTTCGCAGCGGCTCAGGGCTCGCGCTGCGCGAGCTCACGCACACGGCGTAGCCAGCGCGTCTCACTGCGCAGCTTGCGTCTGGTAGCCCGGCAGCGGCCGGCTCAGCTCGGCCCAATCGATGTCGCCATCGGTCGGCAAGCCCGAGAACGCGAGCAAACCCAGCTCGTCGTAGAGCGGCTTCACGTTGTCACTGAGCAAGCCCACCTTGTTCAGGTTCGGCATGATGCGCGCGAAGAGCAGATTGCGGAACGAATCCATCTGCCCCGCACCCAGGAAGCGGCGTCGGCCTTCTTCGGGATCGAAACCGAAGTGCTCGAACACGTCGGTCGGCACGATGCGCTCGCGCATCACCCGACAGGCCTCGAACGCGAAGCGCGAACGCGCGTCGATTTCCTCGGACGACAGCGTCTTGACGAACTGCTCCATGTACGTGACGCCGAAGGCCACGTGACGCGCCTCGTCGCGCGTGACCAGCTCGAGCACGTCGCGCAAGAGCGGATCAGCCGCCATCATCTTCTGCACGTTGAAGGCCGCCAGCGCCAGCGACTCGATGATGAGCTGCATGCCGATGAACTTCAGGTCCCAGCGCGAGTCGGTCAAGATCTTGTCGAGCAGCGCCTTGAGGTGGCGGTTGACGGGATAGATGATGCCGACCTTGTCGCGCAGGTAGCGCCCGAACACCTCGACGTGGCGCGCCTCATCGAAGGTCTGCGACGCGGCGTAGAGCTTGCCGTCGAAAGTCGGTGCGCAGCTGACGAGTTGCGAAGCCACCAAGAGCGCGCCCTGCTCGCCGTGCAAGAACTGCGACAGCGTCCAGGCATGCTGGTGCCAGCCGAAGCGCAGCTTCTCGGCATCGCTCAGCCCATCGAAGCTACTCCAGCCCAAGAACGGATTTTCGCCGCCCTCCACCATGGGCGGCGAGCTGTGCGGATAGCTACGCGTCCAGTCGATGTCGATGTCGACGTTCCAGTTGCGCTCCTTACCCAGCCGGTAGAGCTTGCGCAGCTTCTTGTCGGCCTCGTCGTAGTTCCAGACGTATGCGCCGGTAAGCGGCGTCTGGAAGATCTCGGCGATCTGATCGACGTCGGCAGCCGACATGCTCTGTCGCGCGTCGCGCCCGGTCTCTTGCACTTGCGCGGGCGGCTTGTCGACGAATCTCAGCATTGCGTGGCTCCTTGGTACGGCGTTTGGGAACTACAGACGGTGACGACGCCTGGTGATAATCAAGGTGACAATCAACGTGACAATCAAGGTGACAATCACGCCCGTGAACGTGTGCGCGCTCGCGCTCGGCGCGGCGGCGGCTGGGAAAACAGCTCGCGGCTGCGCAGGTGCGTGACCATGACCTCGTCGAGCGCGCCCAGCACGAGCTGGGCGACGTGCTCGCGCTCGGCGTTCTTTGCAACGCCACGTTGCACGAGCAAACCCACCAGCGCGACGTGGATGACCTCGACCATCGAGCGGGCGGCCTCGGCGTCGAGCGCGGGAAAGTGCCGCTGCGCCGTGGCGACCGCGAGCAAGCGATGGCGCTCCGCGACGCCGCGCAGGTGCTCGCGCAGCTCCTCGTCGGTGCGCGCCGCCATCTGCAGCTCGAGCGCCGCGACGTAGTCCGGCCGCATGTACGTGGACCACAGAACGCGCAAGCCAGAGCGAAAACGCTGCAAGTCGGAGCCGCGCTCCGGCAACGCGCCGAAGGCTTGCTCGTAGGTGCCGTGCAGCTGGTCGTACAGAAAGTCGACCGCCGCCGCGAGCAGCGCCGCCTTGCTGGCAAAATGATGGATGCGCGCGCCGCGCGAAACCCCGGCGCGCTGCTCGACCTCGAGCGTGGTGGTGCCGCGATACCCGAGCTCGACCAGGCAGTCGACCGTGGCGCGTAAGAGCACGCGCTGGGTGCCATCGCGCCGCTCTTGTTGCGTGCGCCGGCGCGGCGCGGCGGAAGCATCGGCCATTGACCCCTTGTAGCGGGTCGGACACGAACCGTCAAGTTGGTCTGTTTATCTTGGTGGCGTCCGGCTTGGGGGCAGAGGGAGAGGAAGACTGTTCGCTCGCGAGGCTGGCGTCACGACGAACCGGTCAGCGCCTGTTGCACCGACAACGCTTTGCGCAGGCGGGAGAGGCTCATTGGGTTCCGTCGGTCTGGCGAGAGCTTGCGCAGGGCGTTGCCAAGGCGTTGGGCGCCGGCGCGGCTGAGTAAGACGCAGTCCACTTGCGGGAAGCGGCGCAGGATCAGCTTCATGATGTCGTGGGCGCGGCTGGTGCCGACCACCGGCGCCACGAAGGCCACGCGGATTTGTTCGGCGGCGCGCTCCAGGATCGCCAGTGCGTCGCGGGCGGTTCGGGCTGCAACGATACGTTGCCCCTCGTGATGCAGCTTCTCGAGCAGCGGTCGCACCTCTTCAGGATGCGAATGCACCACCAGCACGTGCTCGCCGTGATCTTCTTCGAGCGCGCGCACGGTGAGGTCTTGAATGCAGTCTTCGACGGCCGCGCTGCAGCCGCTGAACTGCAGGCCGTAGCGTGCCGGCAGCGTGTCGTCGTGGAGGCGCACCACGCGCGCAGGCACGGCGATCTCGCGCAGGCCTGCAATGTGCAGCGCGAGATCGTAGTTGCGGCCGAGCGCGGGCTGCAAGTGGCCTGCAACCATGCAGCCGCCGATCGAGAGATCCTCGAGATCGTACAGCGCTTCCAACCTTCCGCCGCGCTGCAGCAGAGCCTTGCCAGACGCAGCGATCCGAAAAGACTTACGCCGTTCCCAGAGCGTGACACTCATGACATCCCCCTCTTGCCGTGTTGCGAACTGCGTTCGCTCTCGAAAACGACTGCAACGCTCACAGAGCCTAGCGCCGCGCACCGCGCGATGAAAGTAGCCTGCTGTAGTCAATCATGCAGATGTCACCAGGGTTTCACCGATGTGCTCGCAACCGCGTGCACGCTGCGGCTTTTCTTACGCATTTTCGTACATGACGAAGAAATGTGTTCGTCATCGAACGCAATCTCGCGCGGCTCTGCAAACGTCGGGCCATTTGCGCGAATGCGCCTGCGCGAGAAACTCGACGCTCGCAGCAACTGCGAGCGCTGGTCTTGTCGATCGCGCGAGCGTATGGTCCGCAGCGGGGAATCAGCGAGCCGACAACCGACTCGCCATGCACGTCACCCATGGAGGAGGGCCATGGTGATCAAGATCATTCAGAGTGGCAGCGCGCCGTCTGCGTCCGCGAATGCCGCAGACCAGCACGACCAAGAGCACGACGAAGGTCACGACGGCTGGGGACCGATTCGCCCGCGGCGATCGAGTGCGCCACCAGCGCATAGCGGCGAAGCCACGGAGGATTTGGGCGAGCACACAGCAACCCACGCAGCCGAAGCTGGTGACCACCCAGCACGGCGCTGAGCCGCGCAGACGTTACGGACGCTTGCGCTTGGACTGCGCTCGGCTGGCGTTGCCGCGCGCTGCTTGTGCCGGTCGCGCACGCGCTGCACCCGGACGCGGCGGCAGACCCGTGTGCTGCGTGAGCATGGCGCCGCGCTTGGGTGCGCCTTTGCGCGCGTCGGCGCCTGCGGTGTGCTTGCCGGCGCCTGCACCCGCTGCGCGCGCCGCGCGCGCTTCCAAGCGCTTGGCATAGCTCACCTTTTCGGTCTGCTTCCAGCCGATCGGCTGCTGCCACGGCAAGAGCTGCTGCGTCCCGGCGCCGATCAGGTCTTGGCGGCCCATGCGCGTGAGCGCCTCGCGCAAGAGCGGCCAGTTGTCCGGATCGTGGTAGCGCAAGAACGCCTTGTGCAGCCGACGCTGCTGGGGACTCTTGGGTATGAACACCCGTGGTGATTCGTGTCCGACCTTGCGCAGCGGGTTCTTGCCCGTGTGGTACATGGTGGTCGCGCTCGCCATGGGCGACGGCAAGAACGCTTGCACTTGGTCCGCGCGAAAGCCGTTGCGCTTGAGCCACAGCGCCAGCTCGAGCATGTCTTGATCCGTGGTGCCCGGATGCGCCGCGATGAAATACGGTATCAGGTACTGCTCTTTGCCCGCTTCTTTCGAGTAGCGGTCGAACAGTTCCTTGAAGCGTTCGTACGCGCCGATGCCCGGCTTCATCATGAGCTGCAGCGGGCCCTGCGCGATGTGCTCGGGCGCGATCTTCAAGTAGCCACCCACGTGATGCGACACCAGCTCTTTCACGTAGTCCGGCGAGCGCACGGCGAGGTCATAGCGCACGCCCGAGCCGATGGTGATCTTCTTCACGCCCTTCACCGCGCGCGCGCGGCGGTAGAGCTTGATCAACGGCGTGTGGTTGGTGCCCAGGTTCTCGCAGATGTCAGGGAACACGCACGAGGGCTTGCGACACGCGGCTTCGATCTCGCGACTCTTGCACGCGAGGCGATACATGTTCGCGGTGGGCCCACCAAGATCGGTGATGTGTCCTGTGAAACCTGGCACGTTGTCACGCACCTGCTCGATCTCGCGCAGCACCGACTCCTCGGAGCGGTTCTGAATGATGCGGCCTTCGTGCTCGGTGATGGAGCAGAACGAACAACCACCGAAGCAACCGCGCGTGATCGTGATCGACAGCTTGATCATCTCGTACGCGGGGATGCGCGCCGCGCCGTAGCTCGGATGCGGCTTGCGCGTGTACGGCAGCTCGTAGATCGCGTCCATCTCGGCGGTGCTCAGCGGAATCGGCGGCGGGTTGATCCACACGTCGGTGCCCGCATGCGACTGCACCAGCGCGCGTGCATTGCCGGGGTTGCTCTCGAGGTGCAGCACGCGCGAGGCATGCGCGTACAGCACCGAGTCGGCACGCACGTCGTCGTACGAGGGCAGGCGGATCACCGTGCGCGCGCGATCCAGCTTTGGGGCGCGCGGACGCAGCTGCAACAGCTGTTGTGCGCTCGGCGCGGCGCTCTCGTTGTTCGCACGGATCTCCGCTTCCATCGCGTACGGATTGCTCGGCGGCAAGAGCGGTCCCGGTCGATCGATGCGGGTCGAATCGAGCTCGGTGAAGCCCTCGCGCAGTGTGCGCGCCTTGAACGCCGTGCCACGCAAGTCGGTGATGCTGCTGATGGCTTGCCCGCGCCCCAAACGATGTGCGAGCTCCACCAGTTGCCGCTCGGCGTTACCGTACACGAGCAAGTCGGCGCCCGAGTCGAGCAAGAGCGAGCGCCGCACCTTGTCGGACCAGTAGTCGTAGTGCGCGATGCGTCGCAAGCTGGCTTCGATGCCACCGACCACGACCGGCACCTCGGGATAGGCTTCGCGGCAACGCTGCGTATACACGATGCACGCGCGGGCCGGCCGGTGGTTGGGCGCGCCGTCGGGCGTGTACGCGTCGTCGCTGCGCGGCTTCTTGTCGCTCGTGAACTGATTGACGAGCGAGTCCATATTGCCCGCCGTCACGCCGAAAAAGAGGTTCGGCTGGCCCAGCTGCATGAACGGCTCGGCGCTGCGCCAGTCGGGCTGCGCCAGGATGCCCACGCGAAAGCCTTGAGACTCGAGCAAGCGCCCGACCAGCGCCATGCCGAACGCCGGGTGATCGACGTACGCGTCACCGGTGACGAGCACCACGTCGCACGAGTCCCAGCCGAGCGCGTCCATCTCTTCGCGCGTGCGCGGCAGCACGGGAGCCACGCCGAAGCGCCGCGCCCAGTACGGACGCTGCGAGAAAAGCCCGGGGGCCGAAGGCATGACACTAGGCATGGTGCGAACCGAGCCACTCTGTAGTGCACGCAGGGGGCAACGGCCAGTGGATGGCTGGTTTTTGTCGGGTCCGTGCAGAAGCGCGCGACCTGATCGGGCGCTGGTAGGCCGAGGGGGCTCGCGGGGAACGGGCGGGTTGCAAGTCTGAGCAGTCATCACAATCGCAAGCTGCCGGAGCGCTTGGGGTCGGCAGGTGGCTCTCGGGCTCGGCAGAGCGTCCGCTGCACTGCCGCCGCAGCTTTGCGCCACCTGAGGCTCTCGCGCTCACTCTCACTGCGCGTGTTACCCTCCGACTCCAATGTCCAACGTCCCTGCCACCTATGAAGGCGGCTGTCTTTGCGGAGCCATCCGCTATCGCTGCGAGGGTGAGCCGCTCACGCTCTACACCTGTCATTGCACCGACTGTCAGCGTCAGACCGGGGCCGCGTTCGGCATGTCGCTGATGGTGCTGCGAGAGAAGTTGCAGCTGCTCTCCGGAACACCCGTCACCTATACCAAGCGCATGCCCGACGACGGCCGCGAGAAGTACGCCAAGCTGTGCGGCACTTGCGGCTCGCGCGTCTGGGTCGAGTTCTCGGTGGCGCCTGCGGTCGCCAACATCAAGCCGGGCACGCTCGACGACACCGGTTGGCTCAAACCGATCGGTCACATCTGGACCAGTAGCGCGCAGCCGTGGGTGAAGATTCCCGACGATGAGCTGTGCTTCGCAGGACAGCCGGCGAGCATGCTGCCGCTGATCGAAGCTTGGCAGAAGCGCCCGCGCTCTTAGCGGTGCGTCACTCCACGACCGGCAACGCTGGCGGCGCGTCGCGCTTGTCGTAGAGCATGGGCACCAGCAGCAAGAGCGGCAGGCTGCGCCCCAGCGCGGACATCAAGAACACTTGGCGATAACCAAAGCCCAGGTGCGTGAGCAAGTAGCTCCCGCACAGCGCACCGGCCAGCTGGAACAAGCCGGCCAAGCTCGCAGCCACTGCCAGAAACTCGACGCGATGCGACGGCCGTGCCGAACGCAGCAGCAGCTGGAAGCTCGCAAACTCGTAACCGGCCCAGGCGAGTCCGCTGACCACTTGCGAGGCGACCAGACCCGGGATGCTGGTGAACGAGCCCCAGCACCAGGCCACCGCCGCCACCAGCACCACCGAAATGGTGAGCACGCGCGACAGGCCCAGGCGCGCGGCGATGCGATGCATGAACGGGAACATCACCGACTTCATCGCCAGCTGCACGGCGCACATCAGCGCGAAGCCCCAGTAACCCAGGGCCATGGTCTTGAGCATGTACGGCGCATAGAAGGGAATCGCGATCTGCGCGCCGAACATCAAGAGCCCGAGACCCAAAGCCAAGCGCAAGCCTGGCCCACGCAGGCTCGTGCGCGTGCGCGCCAGCACCCGCGCCAGCGAATCGCGCGGCGGCACGGAAGGATCGAGCTGCAACGCCAGCGCGCCGGTGGACAGCGCGCGCGCCGCCAGCCCGACCGCGAACAAGAGCGCATAGCCGTGGGACACGCCGCTGCCCTGCTGCGCACCTTGCAAGTGATGTCCCGCCCACATGAAAGCGAGCAGCAGCGCCACTGACCCGAACGCGGAGCGCAGGCCGAAGTAGCGCTCGCGATCGATGTCTTCGGTGAGCGCACCCATCCACGCGCCCCACGCGGGCTGCGTGGCCATGCCAGCCACGAAATACAGCGTGATCAACGCAAGCAGCGGCCAAACCGCGTGCACGCCCGTCCACGCCACGGCGATCAAACCGACGTGACTGAGCGCCTGCAGCGCCACGCCCAACACGACGAAGCGCTTGCGCGAGCCCAAGAGCAGCACGAGCGGCCCCGTGCAGGCTTGCGCGAGCGCGCCCAGCAAGAGCGGCGCGGTGACCAGCACGGCGAGCGCGGTGTCGGTATGACCGAGTGCCACGGCGCATGCGCCGAAGTAGCTCTCGCTCACGGCGATCATCACCGACGCCAGCACGCCATCGAGGATCGAAAGCTGCAGCGCCCGTTCCACGGAACGCGAAGCTGCGCGCACTACGCTCGTACCCATGACACCAAGCCAATCAAGAGCGCGTCAACGCGAATCAGTGCGAGTCAGTCAACAAGACACAACCCGAAGCGCAGCCGCTCGCCCTGCTCTGCGCAACCCGGCGCCCTTAAGCCTCACGACCTCCCAGGTCTAGCAGGCGGGCACCGACCACGCCAAAGCTTGCAGCTTGCCACGCCGCTCGTCAGCGCCTCGTGCCCCGCGGGCCGCCGTCCAGCCGAAATCTGGCGCTGACGGGCCACCAAGGTTACCCAGAGCTGTGGCTCCAGCGACGCACGTGCTTGCGACCGAGGTCGGTCGATCGCGCCGGCCAGTTCGGCGCAGCTCCGCACTGACGCTGGCCTGGGCTTTCGGGCTGGCGCTGGCGGTCGCCTGGGCGGGCCGAGCAGTGGAGCTACGCTGGAGCCAACCCGCTGCGACCGAACGCGCACGGGCACAGATGATATCACTGGAGATTCATCCTGTATTGGATTCTCATGCGATACTTCTTGGCAATCGGCTTGCGCTCCCCACGCCGAAGGCAAGCTCCGTAGCTTTCTCAGAGCCGCAGAGTGTTCCTAAGGAGATATCTCCTCCCGACGTGCATGGCTTCCTCGGGCAGCCGGAGCAGCTCATTCTTGATTCATTGCGCAGCCGGGCCGTGCTGCATGCGCGCAAAGGGACCGGCGGCCGAACCCTGGCCTTCAAGCTCGAGCTGGCGGACGGCACCCGTGGCTACTTCAAGCCCGAGCAGCAGGTCTCGAGTGCTCACTGGTACGCGGAAGTCGCGGCGTACTACCTCGACCGTGCGCTCGGCCTCGGCCGCGTGCCTCCGGTCGTCAGCCGCAGGGTTCGTTGGGACAAGTTGAGCGCAGCCGCCGACGGCGATCGCCGCATCGACGAAGTCAGCGTCGCACCCGACGGCAGCGTGCGCGGCGCGCTGGTGTACTGGCTGCCCAAGCCTCTGCTGCCTGCGAGCACGCCGCCGGGCTGGGAGAGCTGGGTTCGCATCAAGCCGTTTGCACGCTGGGCGATTTCGCCTTACCAAGCGTCGACCAGCTACGTCGCGGCGCTGGCGCATGCCCACGAGCAGATCGCCCACGGGCAAGCCGGCGACGCGTACTACGACGACGTCCCGACGCCCGCGCAGCCCGAGCTACCGGCCGAGCTCTCCGACATGATCGTCTTCGACTTCCTGACGCTCAACTTCGATCGCTGGGGTGGGCAGAACACCAACGTGCTCACACTGGGCGCGGGTGGACCATTGGTCTTCCTCGACAACGGCGACGGATTTTCGGTGGGCCCGGCGCGCCGCGGTTTGCTGGATGCGCGCCTTGCGCCGCTGCAGCGTTTTCGCAAGCGCACCATCGAGGCGCTCAAGGCGCTCGACTTGAACGCGCTCGGGCAGCGCTTGGCCCACGACCCGCAAGGCCCGCTGCTCGACGCGCACATGCTAGAAGGCCTGCAAGCGCGAAGGCGCGCGGTGCTCGAGCATGTGGCAGAGCAAGAGCAGCGCTTCGGCGACGCCATATACGCGTTCTGATCGCGCGGAGAGCACCATGTCACAGCATTCACCTCGGGCCGACGGCTACTACCAGCCGGCCGAATGGGAAGCCCACCGCGCCTGCTACACGGCGTGGCCGGCGCACGAATTCGCCTGGGGCCCGCACCTGCGTGCTGCGCAGCGCGAGTTCGCAGCGTTCGCGAGCGCATTCGCGAGCGACCCTCAGCAAGAGACGCTGCAAGTGTTGGTCGACGACGCGGCCGCAGAGACCCAAGCGCGCGCAGCGATCGGCGAGCACGCAGCACGCATTCGCTTTGTGCACATGCCCACCGGCGATGTTTGGCTGCGCGACACGGCGCCCGTGTTCTTGCGCGGGCCCAAAGGCGGCGCCAGCGTGCGCTTCCGCTTCAACGGCTGGGGCGGCAAGTACCTCTACCCCAACGACGCCGAGCTCTCCGAGCGCATCGCGGCCGTGCACGGCTGGCCCGCGTACCAGTGCGCGCTCATCGCTGAAGGCGGCGCGCTCGAGGTCGATGGCCTCGGCACTTGTCTCACCACGCGCAGCTGTCTGCAGAACCCCAACCGCAGCACGCCCTCGCTGCGCGAGGTGGAACAGCTCGTGAAAGACAGCCTTGGTGTGACACACCTCGTGTGGCTCGACGAGGGTTTGCTGAACGACCACACCGACGGGCACATCGACAACATCGCACGCTTCGTGTCACCGGGCGTGGTGGTGTGCATGCAGGCGCACGATCACGACGACCCCAACCGCGCCACGCTCGAGGCGATCGCCGACAAGCTCGGCAGCGCCAGCGACGCGCGCGGCCAGCGCTTGCGCGTGGTGCGCATTCCTTCGCCGGGGCGGGTGCACGGCGCCGACGGCAACGCGGTGCCGGCGAGCTACATGAACTTCTACATCGGCAACCACACGCTGCTGGTGCCTGGCTTTGGCACGGCGTGGGACGAGCCAGCGCGCCAGGCCTTGCAGCAGCTCTTTCCCAGTCGCAAGGTGGTGATGTGTGGCGCACGCGCTACGCTGGAAGGCGGGGGCACCTTCCACTGCATGACCCAACAGGAGCCGGCGTGAGCACGCAAGACCAGCTGAGCCTGGGCGTCGCACAGTTCGCGATGCACGACGACGCGACCAAGAACTTGGCGAAGGCGAGCGAGCTGGTGCGTCAGGCGCACGCGCGCGGCGCACAGGTGGTGCTCTTGCCCGAGCTCTTCGCCACGCCGTACTTCCCGCGCGAGATGAGCGACAAGTACTTTGCGCTCGCGCACCGTGTCGATGAAGACCCCTCGGTCCGCGCCATGTCTGCGCTCGCCAAAGAGCTGGGCGTAGTGATCCCCGTGTCATTCTTCGAGCGCGCCGGGGAGCACTACTACAACAGTCTGGTGATGCTCGA
>JADGRE010000402.1 GCA_017881185.1 Pseudomonadota bacterium
TGCCCCGGCTCGTTGTGCTCGCCCTGGTAAACCTGGATCTCGAACTTGTCCAGCGCCTGGACCGGGGCTGCAACGCTGGCGAGCAGCAGCGTCAGCCAGCCGACGACGCCTGGCCTGGCGGCGAAGCCCAGCCGCGTTGCACGAGTCGAGCGGTCCATGTCCGGGGTCTAGCACCTGAACGGGCACATGCTACGGCGCGACGCACTCATGCCGACAACTTTCACCAAGGGTGACCTCTTCGACAAGACCTCGTCGCGCCAAGCGCGAGCATGACGACGACGCCGCCGACAGCTGACCGCTATCGGTTCTGGCGTGGTGAGCCCGAGATCACGCGCGAGCTCCGAGCGAGCCTCTCGAACAGATACTCGGCAGGCGCTGTGGCTAACCTAGGTCGGGGCTTGATCACGCACTCGCTCGCGACTCCGGCCGAATCGCGTACATGAACCAAGAGCGGACTCGTGCGCCCGGTGGTCATGCGTCGTACGACCAACTCCGCCTCCGCGCGTCGCGGTGGGGCCCCACTCTAGACCGATCGATGCAGCTGTCACGGCGCTAGACGTCGCTGCGCGCGGACGACAGACGTCATGAGCAACTCACTTCTTCGGCTGCGGTAGTCGCGCGGGACGTTCGACAGCATCCTCGTTCGCGTCATCCGTCGCCGCGGCTTGCTCGAAAAGGTCTCCGCTTGCGCTTGGCGGCCTTTGCACCTGGCAGTTCTGCAGCAAGGGCCTGACGTCCTCCAGCAGGAAGCGGTCGTACGTGTAAAGCACGTGAACCGCTGGGTCGAGCTCGGCGGTCGCAGCGATCTGCAGGTCGTTGATTCGGGAACCGACGGCGACCTTGTTCCCGCACTCCTTGCAGGTCTCCGCGGACTTCGGGTTCAAGCAGACGCGACAGACCATCTTCGAAGACTTCACCCTGCGGGCAAGCTCCGCTGCACGGTACACGTGCGCCGCCGTCAGCGGCGATATCACGAGCCCACCGTACACCTTCTCCTCATCGCCGCTGCGGATCATCGGCGCGAACTCGGCGGCCACCACGGCAGACACGTGAATCCACTCCTGCATCCTCACGAGGCGCCTGCACGCCTGTATCTGCTGCGCTCGTTCCGAACTCGCGTCGGTCAACGCCTTCTGCGCTGCGAGGATCAACACCATCGTGTTGAACATCGCGCCACTCACCTGCGAGCTTCGCTTTCTCGCAAGAACGCGCCAACCGCCTCTGCATCGAGACTGCCCGCAAGGCGATCGACGAAGTCCTCGCCCGAAACCGCGCGCGAGTCGCTGGTCGCGACTGCGCAACTACGTCGGGCGTTCATGTGCAGAGAGCCATCAGGTGCGCGCAGCCATTCCGTGTGCAGATCGATCCTCTGTGGAACTTCGCTCTTGGCTGCGTCAAAGAACGATTCGCGCGCGCTCTCGCTCACGTCGATCTCCAACGGTCGACCGTTGATGAGCACGCGCGCCTTGAGCGCACCACCTTCGTCCACCCGCCCGACACGTAGCACGCGCGAGTAGACTTGGTCGCCACCGTGGAGAACGATACCCGCAGGCACCTCAACGCTCGCGCCACGCAATGCACCGATGAGCGTCTCGTCAAACCGAGCGACAACGCGCCGACCGACTTTGAAGCGACCGCCAACCTTGCGCAGGCTCGTCGCGTGCTGTGCGAGTGCTTCTGCAACGAAGCGCGCCGAAGGGTTCTCTTGCAGTGTCTTGACCGGGTTCTCCACGACGCGGTGGATGGTGCGCACCACCTGCTCACCGCACTCGTCTCGCCCACGCAGAGTCGCGGACGCCTTCAGGTTCCCGACGACCATCGTCACGCTCTCGTCGTCCATCGCGACGCCAGTGGCCTCGAGCGCCTCCTGAAACATACGTGCGATCCGCGCCACCAGCGCTGGACTCGCAGGTGCGTCGAGTTCGAGCTTCAGCTCAAACCGTGGCTTGCTTTCTGCCTTGCGACTCACGATATCCACCGTACCACGCGACCGATCGGGTGCGCACGCAAACGGCCTGGGCCGATCGCAACCCACGATAGTCGCTCGATTTCCGGCTGAGTTGCGGGCCAGCGCAGGCCGCAGGGGGGCGGGCGACCAGCAGGCGCGGTGACCTCGCACCGACTGCTCGGAGCCAGTGTCGGCAACCTCGGGTGAGCACTAGGCTGTGAGGCCCATGACCGCAGTGTGTTTGTCCCCGGTCGCAAGCGCGGCATACAGCGAACTGGTAGCTGCAATGGTCGCACCACGCCAACCGAACAGCCTCAGCGCAGCAGGCCCGACCATGGGTAGTCGTGGACGCTCCTGTTGAGGGCCTGCGCACCGGTGGATCGTTCTGAACTTTGATCATGAACGAGCGATCAACTTCAGCCGGACCGCGATGTCCAGAGTCCACCGCGACCGTTGCGATCGGCGTCGAGAGTCAGATTCCTACGAAAGTGGGTGGCCGTTTACAAGCTGGTTCCGTTGTCGGGGCGCCAACGCAAACGCTACGCGGCGCTCACGGCATCATCGCTCACTCAGCAGCTTCGTGCCCAAGCAAATCATCTTCGATGCGCTGAGCAAGCCGCTCGGCATCGTGCTCGGCAACTACATCAGCGCATTCCGCGTCGAGCTGTGTTTCCAGCTGCTCTCTCAGAATGCCGAACCCATCGTCC
>JADGRE010000403.1 GCA_017881185.1 Pseudomonadota bacterium
TGCGCCACGACGCTGCGCGCCGCCCACAGCTTCTCGGCGCAGCCCGAGTTCGTCAGCTCCGGCATCAGACCCGACAGGTCGCGCAGCTCGGCTGCGCCCAGCGGCAACGAGCTGATCCCGAGCACCGGTACGCCGCGCGCCGCCAGCGCCGTCGCGATGCCGTGATTCACACCCGGGTCGGCGTGGTACGGGCGAGCCAACACCACCACGACCGCGCGGCCACGTTTTGTTGCATCTGCCAGCACGCGGGCACCACGCGCCCGGCGTCGTTCAGCACCCGCACGCGCAAACGCCAAGCCCGCGCGCAATGCCGCGCGATGCGTCTCGCGATCGAGCTGCAACCACTCGCCGAGCGAGCGGTACAGCTGCTCGTCCAGGCGCGTAGGGTCCGCCAGACACAGCTCGGTGCTGAGCGCGGTGATCCCCAGCTCCGCGAGGGTGTCCCGCTCACGACGCAGCGCGGCCAGCGCCATGTAGCCGCTCGCCGCCACGATCGGACACGACATGCAGTCGGCCGTTCCGGTGGTGGGCACCACCGCATGTGTCACCGCCGGCAGAAACAGCGCGTCGAGTGCTCGGCTCTGATGCCCACGCAGCAATGAATCCACATGGGCGTGCACCACTTTCGCGGGAAAACAAGGGTCATTCATGCCGCGTCGTGCTCCGTCCTGAAACAGTGCACCCGAAGTGACAGGACTCCACACCACGTGGTCACGCGGCATGCCAGCCGCTTCCAGGTAGCCGAGCACCAGCGGCGCTGCACGGTACATACACATCACGCGTGGAATGCCCAGCACCGGCCAGCTGCGCGCGGCCCGTGGCGCAGGCGCGACAGCGTCGGCGTGCCTCGGCCAACGGAACAGCTGGCTCGCCTCGGCGCTGAACAAGTCGGGCGCATGGCCACGACCACGGTGAGCTTGCGACGACAGCTCGGCGCCGCGTTCGCACGAGTTTCCGAGCAGCCACGAATGGGTCGGCGCATGCTCCTCGCGCAGCGTCACGCGCGAACGCGCGCACCCCAGCTCGCAGCGCGTGCAGCGCAACGATTCGTCGCTCTCCACTTGCATATGCAAGCTCGCCAGCCGCGGCATCCCACGAAACTCGGTCGCGCTGCGTGAGCGCGTCACGTGCTCGCGCGCAAGCAACGCACAACCGATGGCCCCGCACAGCTCGGGCGCAGGATGCACCACCACCTGACAGCCAGCGACCCGCGTACGCAAGTAATTGGCTTGCGCCACCACGGCAGCCAAATTGCGCTGCGTGCCACCCGACAAGACGAAACGCGTCCCGAGCTGCTCCGGCGGCTTCGGCGCCACGAACTCCCACACGTTGCGGGCGAGCGCCCAGGCCAGTCCTGCGAGAATCTCGTTCGCGTCGTAGCCATCGCGCGCAAAGCTGACCCGATCGCTGTCCATGAACACCGCGCAACCCACGCTGAAGCGTGGCGCGCGCGTGGCACGCAGCGCGTGCTGCGCGAAGTCCTCGGGAGCAATGCCCAGGTCGAGCGCAGAGCTGGCCAAGAATGCGCCGTGTCCCGCGGAGCACTGGTTGGATACGAAGAACTCCGCAACATCTTCCCCCTGCAAACGCAGCACCTTGATGTCGGTGCCACCCACGTCGACCACCACTTGCGCTTCGGGAAACGCCGCGCGCGCACCCGCGGCATGCGCGAGGGTCTCCACCGGAGCAACGTCCGCGCCGAGCAGCGGCGACAGCAGCGCCGCGCCGTAACCCGTGACGCCCAGCGAGCACACGATCAGCTCCGTGTGCGCCTGCCGCGCTTGAGCAAACAGCTCGCGCAGCCGCGCTTGCGCATCGAGCAGCGGTTGACCCGTGCTCGGCCCGTACGCACTGGCGAGCAGCTTGCCTGCTCGGTCGAGCGCTACGATCTTCACGCTGGTCGAGCCAGCATCGAGACCGATGTGCACGTCGACTGGCCCGCCCGGCAGGCAGCTCGCACGTTCCGCATGCAGCAGCGCGGCGAGCAACTCGCGATCTTCCGCGCTCGCAAGCAACGCCTCGTCTTGCAACCTGTGCGTGGCAACCTGGCGAATCTGCGTGCTTGCGCGACCCTCCACGCGCGCGTGTTGCGCCGCACCGAGCGCCACGTACAGATCGCCATCGACTGGCGCAGTGATCGCTCCCACCGGCAACCCACGCCGCTGCCACAGCTCGTGCAGCGCTTCTTGCCAGGCCTGCGCGAGCATCGGCCAGTGTGCGTGCGGCCCACCCAAGAGCAACACCGGCGCCTCGAGCACACGCCCGCGCGTGAGCACCGCCAAGTTCTGCACCACGATCGCCCGCGCCAACGCACTCAACGCATCCGCGCGCGAAGCCCCACTCTGCAGCAGATTCACGATGTCGGTCTCTGCAAACACGCCGCACTTGGCCGCCACGCGCAGGTCCCCGCACAGCTGCAAGCTCGACAAGTCTCGCTCACTCACGCCGATGCGCCGCGCGATGCGATCGATGGTCGCGCCAGTGCCCGCCGCACAGCGATCGTTCATCTGCACGTCGTCGCGGTGCCGCTCCTCTGCCAGAAACATTACCTTGGCGTCTTGCCCACCCAGCTCTACGACGCTTCTGCAGCCGGGGTGGCGGCTGCGCACCGCAATGGCCAGCGCTTGCAGCTCATGCAGCGGCGTCGCCTG
>JADGRE010000404.1 GCA_017881185.1 Pseudomonadota bacterium
CTTTGGAAAAAGGCGCTCGAATTTTGGCCGCCCTACGCCGACTATCAGCTCAAGACCGAGCGCGAGATACCGGTGGTCGTGCTGGATCCAGTCCATTAGGGTACGTGGTGGCCGACCGCCGCAGCGATGCAATCTCGCTAATTCGCACGGCTTCGTCCCTTTGGCCGCGCGATAGCGGCTCGCACGCACCTTCAACCGGAGGCAATCGACATGAAACTCGGACGCCTTGGTGTGTGGTACAGCACTGATAAACTTGACGGATTGCAGCTCCGCGATTTCGTGCGCACGGTCGAGAATAATGGCTACTCGAACCTGTGGTACCCTGAATCACGGGGCTATGAGTCGATGTCGCTGGCGTCCTGGCTGCTGTCGAGCAGCGAGAAGTTGGTGATCGGCAGTTCGATCGCCAACATCTATGCACGCGATTCCTTCACCGCGCAGCGCGCCATGGTCTCGCTGAACGCGCTCTACGACGACCGGTTCATTCTCGGTCTCGGCGTCAGCCACATTCCGATGGTCGAGGGCCTGCGCGGCCATCGCTACGAGAAACCGCTGGCGGCGATGAGCGCCTATCTCGACGGCATCAACAAGTCCGCGCCACCAGGCGAACTGCCGCCGGTCGTGGTCGCAGCACTCGGACCGAAGATGCTGGCGCTGAGCGGTGCCAAGTCGCGTGGCGCTGTCCCATACAACGTGACGCCGCAGCACACGGCCCAAGCGGCCGCGATCCTCGGGTCTTCGAAGTGGCTCGCGGTGGAGCAGAAGGTCACGCTTGAAACCGATCCCGCGAAGGCGCGGGCGCTCGGACGCAAGGAACTGTCGCGTTACATGGTGCTGCCGAATTATCGCAACAGCTGGCTCCGTCAGGGCTTTACCGAGGCTGAGCTGGCCGACGGCGGCAGTGACCGGTTCATCGATGCGATGGTACTCTGGGGTGACGCCGAGACGATCAGGCGCGGCCTGCGGGCGCACTTCACGGCCGGCGCCACGCATGTCTGTCTGCAGCCTGTCCACGCCGACGGCGATTTCGCCGCTCGCGACCGCATGCTGGCCGCGCTCGCCGATACCTGAGCGCGTTTATGGCGCCGGTCCTCAGAGCAGGTCGGCGACGGCGTTGCGGTAGCGGCGCATGGCATTTACATGGTCGCTCATGCTCCGGCCCGCCATGCGCTTGTGGTGATAGCCGCCAAAAGTGTTGTGCAGCGTGACATGCGTGACACCCGCCTTCTTCCAGAAGCTGATTTCCTCGCGCCAGTCCTTCTCTGTGCCAGTGCCGGTTGAGGTCCAGACTTCGAGACCAACCGAGGCCGGGTCGCGTCCCTCGGCTTCCACCAGGCGGCGCAGTTTGTCGAATTCGGCAACCGCCTTGGGTCCCGGCGGCTCGGACAGCATCATCCAGCCGTCGCCCCACTTTGCGATCCGCTGCAGCGTCACGTCCATATGGCCGCCGAACCACAGCGGAATTTTACGGCTTGGTGGCCGGGGATTGATGCCGGCGTCTGGGAGGCGGTGCCACTTGCCCTCGAATGTAACGTAGGGATCGGCCCACAGCGCTTTCATCACCTGGACCTGTTCCTCGGACCGCTTGCCCCTGTTGTGGAAATTCTCGTTGAGGCCGACGAACTCCAACTCGTTCCAGCCCACGCCGACGCCGAAGCGGAAACGGCCGCCGCTGAGCACGTCGAGACTAGCAGCCTGCTTGGCAACCAGCACCGTCTGGCGCTGCGCGAGAATTAGCACTTGGGTCGAGAGCTCGACCTTTTTCGTGCAGGCAGCGATGAATCCGAACGCTACAAAGGGATCGTGAAACAGGCCGAGCCCACCCGCACGGCCGCTGGCGGGGTTCGCCGGGTTGCCGCCGAGCACGTGGTCCGCCAGCGTCAGGCCATCGTAGCCTTCGGCCTCGGCGAGCTCAGCGAATTCGCGCACGATCGGGCCATCGCCACCGATGTCGCCGAAGGGCAAGGCAAGTCCGAGATGCATGGTCATTTCCTCACTTTGGCTGGTTGCCGGTTTCCCTCTAGTCTATAGACTTCCGCGGCGGGTACCACGGCATCGGCATCGACCGGCGCCAGCCAGGAGAGGTGCGGTGATCAAGCTCGGATACAAGGCATCGGCGGAGCAGTTCGCGCCGGGCAAGTTGCTGGGCTTCTCGTGCCTTGCCGAGGAAGTCGGCTTCGATTCGGTCTTCATCAGCGACCACTTTCAGCCGTGGAAGCATGTCGACGGCCATGCGCCGTTCTCGCTGACATGGCTGGGCGCACTGGGCGCCAGAACGTCGCGCGTCGTCATAGGCACCAGCGTGCTGACGCCGACGTTCCGCTACCATCCGTCCATCGTCGCCCAGGCGTTCGGCACGATGGGCGCGATGTTCCCGGAACGGGTCGTGCTCGGCATCGGTACCGGCGAAGGGCTCAACGAAGTGCCATCGACCGGCCAGCCCTGGCCGGAGTTCAAGGAGCGCTTCGCTCGCCTGCGTGAATCCGTCACGCTGATCCGGGCACTCTGGACGCAGGAGCGGGTCAGCTTCGAAGGCCAGTACTACAAAACCGACAAGGCGACGATCTACGACCGTCCCGACACGCCGGTGCCGATCTATGTCGCAGCTGCGGGTGCCCTGGTGGCGCGCTACGCCGGCCGCTCC
>JADGRE010000201.1 GCA_017881185.1 Pseudomonadota bacterium
GTCTGCGGCTTGCTGGTGCAGTCGGGGATGGCGCTGCACACGCCGCAGCCACCACCGGGACCGCCGCTGCTCGTCTGACAAGTCGCGGGCGAGCCGATGCAGGTCTCCGTCTGCGCGTTGCAGACGAGGCCTTCCTTCGAGCAGTCGATGATGTTGCCGCAACCGTCGATCGCCATACCGCAGCCCCAGCCGAGGCTCGCGCACGGCTTCAGCGCGGGCGCGGGCGTGCACATGGGTGCCGGCGGCGCATCGCAGGTGAACGGCGTCTTGATGCCGCAGTAGGTTCCAGCTGCGCAGCCACCGTTGACGGTGGAGCAGTCGATCTGGTGGGCGGCTGCGGTGCCGCAGCCGTCGAACACCACGCCGCAGGCCTTGCCAGTGCAGGCGGCGGCAGGCGTCAGCGCCACGCAGGTGGCAGGCGGCGGGTTGTCACACTGGAACGCGGTCTTCTGACCGCACACCTTGGTGCCGGTGCAACTGCCGCAGTCGTAGCTGCTGTTGCAACCATCGCTGACGGTGCCACATGCCTTGCCGCTACATGCAGTGGCCTTGACGATCGGCGTGCACACGTCGACGCAGCTGCCACTGGTGCAGATCTGACTGGCGCCGCAGGTGCCGCACATGTAGCTCGAGGTACAGCCGTCGCTCGCGAGACCGCACTGCGCGCTGCCACACGCGGTGGCCTTGGCCACGGGCTGACACATGCCCGAGCTCGGATCGCCGCACTTGTTGGCCACGCCGCCGGCCCCGCACATCTGGCCCGAGGCACACGGGTACGCCTGCGAGCAATCGATGAGACCCGTACCGCCGTTGGTCGGCGCACAACCATCGGATACGAACCCGCACTTGCCGGAGCAGGCAACGGCCGCCGTCAGCGGCGTGCACGAAGGCAACGCGCCGCACTTCTCGGGCGCGGTGCCGCCGCAGATCGCGCCGTTGGTGCAACCGCCGAGCTCGGCGTCGCAGTCGATGAGCCCACCACAGCCGTTGCCGATCTTGCCGCACTGCGCGCCCACGGACGCACAGCTGGCGATCTTCGCGGGACAACTGGTCGTCGAGGACACGGGCTGGGCCCCGCATTCGAACGCCTTGTTCAAACCGCACGCAGTGCCCTTGGCACAGCTGCCGCACTCGATCATGCCGCCACAACCGTCGGTGGTGTAGCCGCACTGCTTGCCGCTGCAGGCGGCCGCTTTCGCGAGCGGCTTACACAGCGATGCCGGCGCCGTGCAGATGTTGTGCTCGACGATGCCGCACAGCTCGCCCTTCTTGCACGCGCCGCAATCGACCACGCCGCCACAACCGTCGGTGACAGGCCCGCAGTTCTTGCCCAGCTGCGCGCAGGTCTTGGGCTTGCACACGATCGGCTTCTTGTTGCCCGTGCCACCGTCACCGGTGTTGATGATCATCGGGTTGCCGCTGTCGACGTGTGTCCCCGCGCCACCGCCGTCCCCGGCGCCGGGCGTCGCACCGTTCAGGTTGAAGCGAGTTGGACTCGAGCAGGCCGCGAGCCCCAGCGACAAATAGACGCCCAGGACCACGGCTGAACCGCACAACCACGAGGAGTGTCGCATGTTCTTTTCCTCACCCAGCAGGCCGACGTATTCGTGTGCCACGAATTGACCAGTTTTCAAACCGGTATCGGGCCCAAAGTGCGGACATTGCGCAGGAGTTTTCTGGGCAAGTGCGGGGAAAGGTGGGGTAACAGGCGCCTGGAGGGTGCGAGGTTCATGGGCCCTGCGGGCTTGTAACGAGTTGTGCTGCCGCAAGGCGCTGCTTGCGCACAGCTCTTGCTGCCTTGCCAAGCGGGGGCGTTGCGCGGACATTCAAATACGAAGGCGTATGTGAATGAGCTCATTGCCTGAACGCTTTGCAGCCGCACTTGCTCAACTGGGGGCGCAGTCTGGCCACGGCAGTGAGGCCACCTTGCGGCAGCTCGTGCTGCAGCTGGCCTTCATACTGGTCGCCTCGGGGCTGGGCGCCCGCTTCGCCAGACGCGTGCTGCATCAGCCGCCGGTCGTCGGCCAGATCCTCGCCGGGATTGCACTCGGACCGAGCATCCTCGGAGCCTGGGCACCGAAGCTGCACGCCTGGCTCATGCCACCGGCGAGCAGCGCGCTGTTGTCGGCCATCGCCGAGCTGGGTCTGGTGCTGCTCGTGTTCCAGGTCGGCCTCGAGACCGACTTTCGCAAGCACCTGCGCGGCTCGGGCATGCGCACGGTGCTGGTCATCGGTGGTTGCGCGTTCACGCTGCCTCTGGTGGTCGGCTTCTTCCTGGCGCCGGCCTTGATCCCGTACATCCCCGGCGGCGTGCACGACGCCTTCGGCTTTCAGCTGATCTTCGCGTGCGCCATGGCCATCACCGCGGTGCCCGTGCTCGCGCGCATCTTCGCCGAGCTGCACATCACCCACACGCGCACGGCCGCGCTGTCGATCGGCGCCGCAGCGCTCAACGACATGATGGGATGGGTGGTCCTCGGTGCCATCGCGGCGTACGCACGTGGCAGCTGGAACGCCATCAGCTTGATCACCCAGCTGGGCGCCATCGTCCTGGGCTTGCTGGTGGTGTTCAAGCTGGTCGGCCCGGTGCTGGGTCGCATCCTCGACGCCGAGCTCGGCGCCAACGCCGGCAGGCTCTCGTCGCGCTCGGTGGGCTTGATCTTGTTCGTGGTGTGCGTGGCCTCGCTCGTCAGCAGCACCATCGGCGTGTTCGCGCTGATCGGCGGCCTGGTGGTCGGTGTGGCGCTGCATGGGCAGCGCGCGCTGGCCGCCGAGTGGGAGCGTTCGGTTGCGCCGCTGGTGCATGCGCTCTTCGTGCCGCTGTTCTTCACGCTCACCGGCCTGCGCACCAACCTTGGCGAGCTGCGCGGCGGGCAGGCCTGGCTCCTGTGCGGCGTCGCGCTGCTGATCGCGATGAGCACCAAGCTCGTCAGTGGCTACTTCGCGGCGCGCATGTGCGGCGAGCCCCGACGTGTCGCATTCGCGGTCGGCATCGCCATGAACACGCGCGGCCTGATGGAGTTGGTCGCGCTCAACGTCGGCCTGGAGCTCGGCGTCTTGCCACGGCCGATGTTCAGCATCTTGGTGGTCGCGGCGCTCGCGAGCACCTACGTGGCGGCGCCACTCTTGCGCCGCAGTCTGCAGCTGGAAACCGCTAGCGCCGACGCGGCCACGGGGCTCGCGCCCGTGCCGTCGGCTCCGAGGGATGTGTCATGAACTTGCCCGACTACCCGTTCACTTCGCGCTTCGCCGACGTCTGCGGCCATCGCATGCACTATGTCGATGAAGGCCAGGGCGAGACCGTGCTCCTGCTGCACGGCAACCCCACCTGGTCGTATCTCTATCGCCACGTGATCACGGGCCTCTCCGATCGTTATCGCTGCATCGCGCCCGATCATCTCGGCTTCGGTTACTCCGACAAGCCTGCCGATGCCGACTACTCCATGCGCGCGCACGTGATGCGCCTGGAAGCCTTCGTGCAAACCATGGGCCTGCGCGACATCACGCTGGTGGTGCAAGACTGGGGCGGCGTGATCGGCTTGTCGTGGGCGGTGCGACACAAGTCGCTGGTGAAGCGCCTGGTCGTGCTGAACACCGCGGGCTTCGTGGCCGAGACGCCGCGCGAGCTGGCGGCGCTGCGCCCGCTGCCGTGGGGCTTTCCCATGCTGTGGTCGCTGCGCATCCCGATCTTTGGCGAACTCTTCGTGCAAGGGCTGGCGGGTTTCGTGCGTTACCTCGTGCCGCTGGGCATCACGCACCGCGAGCGCCTGACGCGCGAGGTGATGAATGGGTACCTCGCGCCCTACCCGACCTGGGGCTCGCGCCGCGCGCAGCTGGCCGCCGTGCGCCAAGTGCCGATGCGCCCGAAGGACAGCGCGTGGCAGCTGCTTCGCGAGACCGGCGCCGAGCTCGATGGCTGGACCGTGCCCACGCAACTGGTGTGGGGCATGCGCGACCCGGTGTTCGTGCCGTGGTTCCTCGAGCAGTTCGAAAAGCGCCTGCCCAACCACGCACCCACCGTGCGCATCGAAGACGCCAACCACTTCCTGCAAGACGACCGACCCGACCTGATCATTGCGGCGATTCGCTCGTTCATGACGAAACGAGCACTTCACGCGGCGTGACACGAGCCAACCCACAGGAGAGAAGTCATGGCCATGGACGGAAGCAATGCGGCGAACGTGAACAAGTGCGGCACGCCCAGCATCCCTGGCGGCCAACACATGCGCGTGCTCATCACCAACCCCTACGGGCCCTATGACTTGAAGTGGGGGCAGTCGCCGAGCGACTTGCTCGGAGCGCGCCTGGCACGCGGTCACGCCATGCTCGAGCGTGCCTCGGAGCTGCCGACCTGGTCGATGTACTTGATCGCCGAGAACATTCGCAACCAGACCACGGTGCTCGAGTATCCGCGCTGGAAAGACTTCACCCGCGCCATCGCCGACGGCTACGACGTGGTCTGCATCGAGACCAAGACGCTGCAGATTCCGCACATCGCGCGCATGGTGAAGCACATCCGGCAGGTGCGGCCGCAGACCAAGGTCGTGCTCGGCGGCTACGGCGTGTCGACCTTGCACGAAGGCGTGCCGCACGACCCGGAGAACCACCGCGACTATCTGCTGAAGCACGTCGACTACTTCTGCCGCACCGAAGGCATTCGCTTCATGCGCGAGCTCTTGGGCGATGCGCCTTTCGATCGGCCGATCACGCAGTACACGCTGCCGCCTGCCACCTTGCACCCGTACGGTGGGCGCAGGACCATCGCGCACATGCCGGCGATCCTGGTGTCGCTCGGCTGCCCTTCGGCGTGCGACTTCTGCAACACCTCGGCGTTCTTCCACCACAAGAAGATCCAGGTGTTCTCGCCCGCCGAGATCTACGACTGCATGAAGCACCACGCGCAGACGCTGGGCAAGAAGGAGCTCACCTTCCTCTTGTTCGACGAAGACATCTTCCTCGACCCGCCCTTCGTGCGTGAGCTCGGCCGCTTGATTCGCTCCGACCGTGCCACCTGGGGCTTCCGCTGGATCTCGTTTGGCTCGATGAAGGCGCTGCAAGCGTTCAACGCGCGCGAGCTACGCGAGTGCGGCGTGGAAGGTATCTGGATCGGCGTCGAATCGGGCCTCACCGACGGTGGGGAGAACAGCGCGAGCTACAGCAAGCGCAAGACGCAGGTGGAGCCACCCGAGCTCTTCGCGAGCTTGCGCGGCGCCGGCATCTTGACCATCGGCTCGATGATCCTGGGCTTCGACTTCCACACGCCCGACAACATCGAGCGCGACATCGACTACTTCGTGGATCTGCGCCCCACCTTCTATCAAGTGGGGCCGATGCGCCCGTGTCCCGGCACCAAGCTCTACAAGCTGATGCAGAAGGAAAAGCGCGTGAAGTCGAACTACACCTGGGAAGACTTCCACCTGTGGGAGAGCGACACGCACCACTTCGAGAACTTCACGGCCCAGGACGTGCACTTCTGGTTCGATCGCATCCACGACAAGCTGAAGAACGTCAACGGCTCGCCCGTGTTGCAGATCTACGAGGGCAACCTGCTCGCGTACTTCCAGTTCCGCGACGACGCGAGCGAGTTCCTGCGTTACCAGGCGAAGCTCGCGCTGGCGCAAGTGCGCGCGCTCTACCCGGTGATCGTGGGCTTGCTGCGCAACGCGCCGTCCAGGGGCGTGGCAGAGCGCACGCGCAAGCTGATCGAGCGGGCGAAGGTGGCGCTGGCGGAAGACCCGTTGGTGCTCTCGGCGTATCGTTCGATCGCAGGCGAGCTGCTCGGAGTCGGCATTCGGCAGGCCGAGCGTCATCACAAGACGACTGAGCCGGCCTGGGCGCCACCCAAGCGCGTGACGCGCTATCCAGTGCGCGGCGGCGTGCGGGCGCACGCGGCAGCCTGAGCCCGGTGCCGGGCGTACTTGTGCTCGACCGCACCGCTGGGGCGAAGCTGCGCGCGCAACTGTCCCCAACGTGGGAGCTTACGGACCCGCCGTTTCGTCTAGAATGGCTTGCGGCAACGGGGTCCGATGCGAAGCAGCGCGGTAAAGCACCAACCAATCGTGGGCCTGTTGTGCCTCGTGCTCGGCGGCTGCTCGTTCAACACTTCGCCGCTCTCGTCGCGACACAACAGCATCGGCGCGCAGACGGACGGCGGCGGGCAGTACACTCACCCGGGCGACAAACCCGACGCCGGCGGTGTCATCACGGTGAGTGACAGTGGCCGCCCGGACACGGGCGTGGTCTCGCGCTTCGATGCCCAGGTGGATGCGCAGGTCGAGGTCGATGCGCAGGTCGATGCGGCGCTCGACGCGCATGTGCCCACGGATGCCACCGTGACGCCTCCTATGGATGCGGCCGGCAGCGACGCTGCTGCGGATGGAGGCAGCGATGCGGCAACCAGCGCTGACGATGCTGCGGTTCCCACCGACGCCGGTCACAGCGGGGGCGGCCACTGCGGCGATGGCATCGTGCAGGCCGGCGAAGAGTGCGACGACCCTGGCGACATGCGCTGCAACCACACGACCTGCAAGATCCAGTGCGACACGGTGTACATCACCTACGACTGGACGATCGTCGATCACATCACGAACTCGCCGGGCGTCAACGGCTCGTACACCACGACCGGCGGCACCTTGATCATGGCGCTGCCAGCCGGCAAGACCGGTCCTGTTGCGGGCACCGCGGGCGCGGTGTACTGGAATTCGCCGATTCACGTCCTCACCACCAACGTCACGCTCACCGCCGGCACCCAGAGCAACCGCTGTCTCATCAACTCCGGCACGCTGGCTGCCAGCGGCGAGCTGACCTGGCGCGATTGTCCTTACGTGGGCGCGGGCTACGGCACCGCCGCGTGGACACCCGACCAACAACAAGTGAAGTCGGGCAAAGGCCCCGGCTGCATGGAGATGCTGCGCACGGGCAACACGGACTGCACGGGCAACAAGCAGTGCCAGTGGGATCAGCCCAGTGCCACCTTCGTGTTCAGCAACGCCTTCGCAAACGTGCAAGCGCGCGGTGCAGGCACGCCCACGCCCACGGCCGGGGAGCCCACCGACAGCGTGGAAGCGCCCGACACCACGGTGAGTCGCTCCTGGCTGAAGTACAACGGCGTCGAAGTCAGCCGCAGCTGCGAGCTGAAGCCGACCACCTGCCCCGCGCCAGGCGCGCAGTGAGTTGAGTCAGAGAATCTCGTCGTAGGCGCGCAGCAAGCGCTCTTGCCGACCGCGCTGCGCCAGCTTCGAGAGCACGTAGCGGTCGAGCGCGCGCAGCGCTTGCCACTGGGCAGCGGTCAGCGTGCGTGCGGAACCGAGCGCGCTTTGCACCACAGTCGGCACGGCGTGCGCGGGTGGCTCGACCCACGCGTCGGCCTCGGTCATGGGTTGCGCTGTGCCGTGCAGCCAGCGCACGACCGCTGGCGCATCGACTTGCTCGGCAGCTCCCAACTGCACCAACGCCTGCCGCTGCGGCAGCGTCAGCTGCTGCCACGCTTGCAACGACAAGTGCCGGCGCGCGACGTCCAGCGCACGGCGCGCGGCCATCGGCAAGAGCGTCAGCTGCGCGTCGGCGTCGTCGAAGCCGTAGATGCCGGGTTGCGGCTCAACCATCGAGCGGCATCGGTTCGAGATCGCGGCCTTCGTCCACGAAGCGCTGCAGCGCCTGTTCGACCAGCCCGTAGCGCGTCTTCACTTCGCTGATCAGGAAGCGCTCGATGATGCCGCCCAGACCGAACACCTTCACGCGCGCGTCGCCCTCGAAACGCAGGCGCACGCCGTCGAGCTCGTCGAGGAAGCGCACGTCGCCGGTCACCTGCACGGTGTCGCCGGCCGGGCTCTCGATGGCAAAGCGCGCGTGACGCGCTTGCGGATCGAACACGGTGAGCTCGTGATAGCTGATGAGGTTGTTCCCGAGCAGCTTCGCAATCGGCCCCGGCAGCGCCACCTTCGGCACCATGCGCACACGGATGTGCTCTGTGCCGTCGGCCGCCGTCACGTGCTCTTGCGTGGAACGCTCGAGCAGGTTCACGGCACGCATCACTTCCTGATTGAACTTCTCCGAGAAGTACACCTGCCGGAAGCGCAAGTAGTCGACGCGACGCGTCAGCAGCTCAACCGTGAACTTCATGCTTTCACCTTAACCCCTCAGTATCGTTTGTCGGCGCGCGAGCTCAAGCAAAACAGCTGTCACTTCAAGCACGGCCCTTGTCCTCGAGCAACCAGCCGCGCAGACAGGCGAGCGCCGCTTCGGGTCGTGCCTGCAGGAGCAAGTGCGGCGCGTCGATGTGCTCGACCACCAAGCCTGGTCGCAGGTACTCGAGCAGGCTCAGCGCACGCTCTGGCAGCAAGCGGTCGGCGCGGGAGCGCAAGTAGAACATCGGGGCCATGCAGCGCAGGTAGCTCTGGGTTTCGTCACAACGCGCGAGCGCCTGCAGCCGCGCCTGCAGCACTGCGTTGCTCTGGGCCGCGAACGCACGTTGCACGCTGCTCACGAGCACATCGGACGCGTCGTTGCCGACCATGAGCTTGCGCACCACCCACGCCGGCGGCCTGCGCAGCGCAGGCGCAAGCGCAGCCAACGCACGCGCTTGCGCCCAGCCGACTGGGACCCGCAGGAAGCTGTTCACCAACACCACAGCTTGCAGCCCCTTGGGAGCCGCCGCCGCCAGCCGCAGTGCAATCGGTCCACCGAACGATTCCCCGACGAGCACGAAAGGCTGGTCGCTCGGCAACTGCCCCGCAATACGCTGCGCCAACCCCACCTGACTCTGGTCAGGCTCGATGTCGTACGCGACGGTCCGCACGCTGAAGTGCTGCGCTGCCGCGCGCACGAAGGGCTGCGCGAGCTCGAGGCTGCCGTCGAGGCCAGGCAGAAGCACGAGTGTAGTGGGAGCGGTCATCTTGCGCTGCGCCGCTCTACCTACCCTGCCGAGCCGCGCGGCGCACGTTCAGTCGCTCAAGGCCGTGTAGATGTTCTGCACGTCGTCGTCCGCGTCGAGCGCTTCCAGAAACGCCTCGACCTCGACACGGGCGTCAGCTGCAAGCACGACCGGGTTCTTCGCAACGTAGACCAACGCCTGCGTGTGTACCGTCCAGCCGCGCGCGGTGAGGGCTCGGCTCACCAAGTCGAGGTCGGTCGGCTCGGTCAAGAACCTCCTTTGCCCAGCCTCGGCCGGCTCCACGTTCTGCGCACCCGCTTCGATCGCGGCTTCTTCGGGGTCTTCACCGGCCGCCGGCGGCGCGGCCTCGATGGCGCCGCAGCGCAAGAAGTCCCACGAGACGCTGCCGCTCGCGCCCAGCTGCCCCTTGCGGAAAGCCACGCGCATGTTCGGGGCGGTGCGGTTCTTGTTGTCGGTCAAGCACTCCACGATCACCGCGACCTGATGCGGCGCGAAGCCCTCGTAGGTGACCAACTCGAAAGTCACCTGCTCGTCGAGCAGCCCCGCGCCCTTCTTGATCGCGCGCTCCAGCGTGTCGCGCGTCATCGACGCCTTCTTCGCCTGCTCGATGGCCAAGCGCAGCCGCGGGTTCATCGTCGGGTCGGGCCCCGACTTCGCCGCGACCATGATCTCCTTGGCGAGCTTGGTGAACAGGCGCCCCTTGGCCGCCGCCCCCTGCTC
>JADGRE010000405.1 GCA_017881185.1 Pseudomonadota bacterium
AGGCGACGATCGAGTAGAGGGCGGCGGTGCTCTTGGCGTGGTCGTCGCTGCCGCAAAACAGCCACGCCCGTCTTCCCAACGCGACCGTTTTGACGGCCCCGTATGGTGCGAATACTCGATCGTCAGAAAATCGGCGTGATCGCGAGTGCTTGGGTTGCTGGCAGAGGACGGGGTTTCGGGCGTGTGCCCCGGCAACTGGGCAGTGTCGGCACCGGTTGGCGGTGGCCGCAGCAGCAAGGTCAGCAGCGCCGCCGGTGGCGCGCGCCGCGGCATGGGCGCCGCCCCGTGTGGCGCGTCGCGACAACCGATGCTCACGGCTGGCGGGGGCCGTCGGTGCGCCGAGCGCTCGCGCAGCTCGATGCGCTGATGCAACGTCCGACGATCGGCGTGGCGATGGTCTAGCCCGTTGCTGGCCTCGGCTTGTGCGGCTCCGCGCCCCACAAAATCGGGGCTCTACATGGCGTCGAAGGTCGTGGCCTGGCGACAGCGCTCGACAGCGCTCGTCAACTCGGCGGTAACCGTTCAGCCGCCGACCTCTAGCCCGGCTGGCGAGCCTGAGCGACGGTGCCGACATGGCACGATTGGGACGATGCTATTGGCAGAGCGCGGTGCGCAAATTCGACAAGAGCAAGCTGTCGCAGGAAGCGTTTTGTGACGCGCACGGCCTGACGTTGGGCACGTTTCGATCGTGGCTCTATCGCTTGCGGCGCGAAGGGCGCGAAGGCTCAAGCGCAGCGCCGAAGTTTGTCGAGGTCGTCGCGCACAAGTCGGCGTCGTCGCACGCGTGCGCAGTGATCGTCGGTCACGCGGAGCTTCGATTTTCGCACCTGCCTGACGCGGCGTTCCTCGGCGCACTGCTGAGCGTCGCAGGTGGCGAGGCGCAGTGATCGGGCTGCCGCGCTCGGTGAAGATCTTGGTCTTCACCGAGCCGACCGACATGCGCAAAGGCTTCGACGGACTCGGCGCGCTCGTGAGCGCAGCCGGCGAAGATCTCTACAGCGGTCACCTCTACGTATTTGTCTCGCGCCGTCGTGACCGCGCCAAGGTGCTGGCGTTCGAGCGCGGTGGTTTCGTGCTTTGGTACAAGCGTTTGGAGCAGGGGAGCTTCAAGCCGCTGCCGCCGACCCCAGATGGGCGTGTGGCGCTGGACGCGACGCAGCTGACCATGCTGCTCGACGGTATCGACATTCGGCGCGTCAAAGCGCCGCGACACTGGCAGCCCAGCACGATGGGGATCGACACGCCGCCCGCGACGTGATCTACCTCGGTGCGTGCCAGAGGATGAAGACCTCGACGCGCTCGAAGCGCAGTTGGACCCTGCGGTGCGCTACATCGTGCGGCTGCTACGCACTCACTTGAAGCAGCGTGATGCCGAGCTCGCGCGCCTGACCGAACAAGTGGCGCAGTTTCAGCGGATGCTGTTCGGCAAGCGCTCGGAGAAGCTGCCGTCAATCGACAGTGAGGTGCGCCGCGCGGTGCAAGCCGACGAGCTGACGGTCGAGGGCGCACCGATGCCGCGTGAGGAGCCTGCGCTCGGGCACCAGCGGCGCCGTGTCGCGCGCAAGAAGTCCGAGCCCAAGCGCGCCAGCAAGCGTGCGCTTCGCAAGGGTCTTCCCGTCGTGCACGAGCGAGTCGAGATCGCTGCGACGCAGCTTCCCGAAGGCTACGCGCTCGAAGACTTTCGCGAACTGAGCGACGGCGAGACGATCGAGCGCATCGAACACGTGCGCGAGCATCTGGTTGTCGTGCAGTACGCGCTGCAGACACTCGCCTCCAAGGATGGCGAGCACATCGTCAAAGCGCTCGCACCAGCGAGCGTGATCGAGGGCGGGCACTACGGGCCTGGCGTCTACGCGCACGTCATCACGTCCAAGTGCGACGACAGCCTGCCGCTGTATCGCATCGAGCGCGCGATGCAGCGCGACGGCTGCTCGATCGCGCGCAGCACGCTGTGCAGCTTCTTTCATCGCGGCGCTGAGCTGCTCTTGCCGATCTACGAAGGCATCCTCAAGGCGGCCAAGCACGACCTGTATCTGCACGCCGACGAGACGCGATTGCCGGTGCAGTCGAAGGGCAAGTGCTTGCAAGGCTGGATCTGGGGCTTGATGAGCAAGCGCGCGATTGCCTACACTTTTGACGCAACGCGCAAAGGCGCCGTCGCCAAGGCACTGTTGCAAGACACGAAGGGATTTCTAGTGATCGACGGCTACGCGGGCTACAACGGCGTGACCGTCGACGACGACGAGAGCTCACGCACGCGCGTCGGATGCTGGGCGCATGCGCGCAGGAAATTCTTCGAAGCCCTGCGGACCGCGCCGGCTGCCAAAGAAGCGCTCGAGCTGATCGTCGAGCTGTACCGCATCGAGAGTCATGCCGCCGAGCTCGACATCCTCGGCAGCGAAGCCCATCTCGCGCTGCGCGATCTCGACAGCCGTGCCGTGCTCACGCGCCTGGAAGCATGGCTCGACAATCACAGCGGCCAGCATCCGCCCAAGAGCGCGATGGGCACAGCGGTCGGCTACGCAATCAAGCAACGCGCTGCTCTGCGCGTGTTTCTCTCTGACCCGAAGCTTCCGCTAGACAACAACTACGCTGAGCGCGGCTTGAGGATCTT
>JADGRE010000202.1 GCA_017881185.1 Pseudomonadota bacterium
TCCTTCGCGACTACCCGTCGCTGAAGGAGGACGATGTGCGAGCCGTGATCGCGTTCGCGGCGGCCGCCGCGGGCGAAGATCTCCCCGCGCCTGCACCGCGCCGAGCAGTGGGCTGGAAGGTGTTCACATGATCGGCGCCGCCAAGCAATACAGCGAGCTCCTGACCAAGCTGCTCGTGGACCGCGAGCTGGCCGGCGGATCGCTGCCCGAGGAGATCGAACGGCAAGCTGGAGAAGCTCAGCTCCGTGTTGACGAGCGCGGGTGACTTCACCGACATGAGTTCTCCGGGGCCAGCTGTCCCTGCCATCCGCTTCATCGGCGCGCGCGCCGACGGAACGTCCGTGCTGGTGCAGCTGCTGCTCGGTCCGCGCCAGTTGAAAGCCGGAGACATTCCCTTCCACGGCATCGAGAGCGCGGACACGCACGCGGGCGACGCGGTGACCGGCAGCTTCGCAGGCGAACTCGTCGCAATGCTCACCAAGGCAAGCGCTCGCCGCTCGCGTGCCAGAACGTCCCCGAGCTCTGCAAGCTGAGCGCTTCGATGCGCTCCACCAGCAAGCGCGCGGACTCGCTGGCATCGACGTTACCGGTCTGTCCCGTCATGTCGGTACGTACGTAACCCGGGTGCACGATCGCCACGGCGATGCCTCGTGCACGCAGGTCGTGCGCAAGCGACATGCCCGCAGCGTTCAGCGCAGCCTTCGACATGCGATAGCCGTACATCCCGCCCGAGCCGTTGTCGCCGATGGAGCCCATGCGACTGGTGATGAGCGCGATCTTGCTGCCCTCGTGCAGGCACTGCTGCAAGCGCGCAACCGTGCGCAGCGGTCCGAGCGCGTTCACTTCGAGTTGCTCGCGGATCGGATCGAAGTCGAGCTTGCGCAGCGAGTCGTCGCGCAAGATGCCCGCGTTGGCGATCAACCAATCGAGCGTGGTGCCCTGCAAGCGCGACGCAAGCTGCACAAGCGCCGCATCGGCGGTCACGTCGACTCCCGCCTCGACCTGCACGCCGAGCGCTGTGAGCTCGGGACTCGCCGTGCGGCACACTGCAATGACTTTGTGACCGCGTGCAGCAAGCAAACGCGTGAGTGCGAGACCGATGCCGCGATTGGCGCCTGTGATGAGTGTGGTGGTCATGGTTTGTCGCCTGAAGCCGTTAGGGTTTGGTGGCAAGCATGACTGCGCTGTGTCGCAGGTCACTGGGCTCGAACTGCGCCTTCCAGTTGCGCTCGGCGTCGCGCAACAAGCTCGCCGAGGGCTCTTCGATTGCGACTATGGGCCCGGTCACGATGCGACGGGTCGGCGAGCGCAGACACAGGTGCTCGCCCACGCGCAGCTTCACGGCCAAGAGCGGGCTCGCCTCGAGTGAATCGACCGGACCGAGCACGTGCGCGCAGGCGGCTGCGTGCAACGGCAACCACGCGCTGGTGCGCCGGTCGCGAACGCCGACGCACAGGTCGCCGAGCACCAGGTATTCGCTGCGGTAGGTCAGGTACAGCTTGTAGTCGGCGCTCACGCGACACCTCGGTTGGCAAGTGCAGGGTCGGCGACGTTAGCTGCGCAAACGTTCAGCGTCAAGGAAGCTGAATGCCCTGCCTGGGACGGCGGTGGATCACCCGCGCACCTGACCCGTCTGGGCTACGAACCAGAATCGTTGGCCGATTCGTCGTGCAAGCGGGCGTGCTCGAGCAGTGCGTACGAGGTGCTTAGCTGGATCGTGTCGGGAACGACCACGGGCGCATCGGTCAGCTCGAAGCGACCGCGCTCCCAGTCGAGCACGTGCATGAAGCGTGGCAGTGCAGCCAAGCGATCGTGCGGTTGCACGAGATCGATCTGGACCACCGCGCCCTCGCGCAGGTGCAGCGTGGCCGTCTCGCCCTCGCGCATCAGCTGCAACACCCCGGTGCGCCGCTCCAGGCCCGCGAACGACAACAAGCTGGGGAGCGACACTTTCGACAGATCGCCGCGCATACCGTTGGCCACGGCTTGCTCGGCCGCGTGCGCACGCTCGAGCACGCGCTCGATGCGCGCGATCAGCTCGACCGAGGTGAAGGGCTTGGAGAGGTAGTCGTCGACGCCGAGCTGATAGCCGCGCAAGCGCTCGTCGTCACTCGTGAGCTCGGTGAAGAACACGACCGGCGTGCGTCGCAAGGTGGGGCGCGCGCGGATCATGCGCAGCAGTTGCCAGCCATCCATACCGGGCATGGTGACGTCGGTGAGCACCACGTGAGGCTGGGATTTCAGGGCTGCGCTGAGCGCTTCGAAGCCGTTGCACGCGGTGAGCACGTCGAAGCCGGCTTCGCGCATGACCTGCGCGGCGGATTCGCGGTACTGCGTGTTGTCGTCGACCACCAGCACGCGCACGCCGGCGCTTGCGCGCGTGCTCTGTTGTGACTCGGCGCTCGCGACCTCGTGCAGGTAGCTGCGGATCTGCTCGGCGGCGCGCTCGCCCCACACGCCCACCAGCTCGAGCAACATGCCTGCCGCGCGGCCGCTGCGCGCGTCGCCCGCCACGTGCGCCTGCACGCGCGCCACGGTCTTGATGGGCGCCGCGCCGTCTGCCCAACGCAGGCTCACGGTGAGCACACTGCCCACGGCAGCCGGCTGGTCCGTAGGCACGTAGATGCCCTGCAGCTGCAGCTCGAGCGCGGCCGCTGGGGTCGGGCCGTGCACCGGCGAAGCCTGCAGCTCCGCCGCCATCAGCTGCGCCGAAGGCCCACACACCTGCAGCCCGGGCTGCTCCGAGCGGTCAGCTGCCATCCGTGCATCGTACGGAACCTGGCGCGGGCTGGCTAGAGTGGTGCTTAGCCGCAGCGAATCGTCGCCCCAAGGACCAGTATCACAAGCGATACACGGCGAAGCCCCGCTTAGGTGTCGGCAAAGGCCACCTCTGCTATAATTAAGCATGGTGCGACCGTGCCCCGAGGCGCTAGGGTCGGCCGCGGACTGGCACGTTCGGGCCGCTGTCGTGAGTCGTGAGTCGTGAGTCGTTGACCATGCGTCTGGCTGAACGAAAACCAGAGTGGCTGAAGGTTCGGATGCCCGGCGGCGAAAGCCACGCCCGGCTCAAAGAGAGCTTTCGTCGCCTGGACCTGCACACGGTGTGTGAAGAGGCCCGCTGCCCGAACATCGGTGAGTGCTGGCGCGAAGGCACCGCCACGCTGATGATCCTGGGTGACACCTGCACCCGCGGTTGTCGGTTCTGCGCGGTGACCAGCGGCAACCCGGGCGGTGTGGTCGATCCGCGCGAGCCCGAGCACGTGGCGCGCGCGCTCAGCCAGATGCAGCTCGCCTATGTGGTGCTGACCATGGTCGACCGCGACGACTTGGACGACGGCGGCGCCGAGCACGTGGCACGCACGGTCGCACTCACGCACCAGCGCTGCCCTTCACTCTTGCTGGAGACCTTGGTCGGCGACTTCGCCGGCCGGCGCCAAGACGTAGAGACCGTGGTGCGCGACGGACAACCCGACGTGTATGCGCACAACGTAGAAGTGGTGCCGAGCTTGCAGCGCAAGATGCGCGATGCGCGCTGCTCGTGGGAGCGCTCGCTTGACACCCTGCGCTGGGCGCGGCAAGCCGGTGCGAAGGTCACCAAGAGCTCGCTCATGGTGGGCTGCGGCGAGACGGCGCAAGAGGTGCTCGACGCGATGGCCGGCTTGCGACAAGCCAACGTCGACGTGCTGACGATCGGTCAGTATCTAAGGCCGACGCCCAAGCACGCACCCATCGAGCGTTATGTGGACCCGAGCGAGTTCGAGAGCTATCAGCAGGCCGGCATGCAGCTCGGCTTCAAATTCGTGGCCGCGGGGCCGCTCGTACGTTCGAGCTACCGCGCTGCAGAAGCCTTCTTGAAGGGCGCACTGCAGAGCGGGCGCAGCACGCGCAACGCAGTTGCAGATCGCTACGGCAAGAGACGGCTGGAGGTGGTGAATCAATGAACGTGTTAGTCAAGCCCGGCAGTATCCCGCCGAACGCGCCTTCACGAAAATTGTTCTCGGTGCTCGACGACAACGGGCAAGCCGATCCCGAGACCGACCCCAAGCTCGAGCTTGCGCTGGTGCGGCGCATGTACGAAGCCATGATGCGCAATCGGCTGCTCGACGTGCGGCTGATGAAGCTGCAGCGTCAGGGTCGCATAGGCTTTCACGTGGGCAGCGAAGGTGAAGAGGCGGCGATCATCGCGTCGGCCGCAGCGCTGCGCGAGCAGGACTGGATCTTCCCCTGCTACCGCGAGATCGGCGCCGCGCTCTACCGTAACTTCCCGTTGCAGTCGTACATGGACAACATGTTCGGCAACGTCAACGATCTGGCCAAGGGCCGGCAGATGCCCGACCACGTGACCGCGCGCCAGGCGCACTTCACGTCGATCACGGCGCCCATCGGCACGCAGATCACGCAGGCCGCGGGCTTCGCCTGGGCCGCCAAGATCAAGCATCAAGACGTCGTGACCGCGTCGTACTTCGGTGACGGCGCGACCAGTAGCAACGACTTTCACGCCGGCATGAACTTCGCGGGTGTGTTCCAGCTGCCGACGCTCTTTCTGCTGCGCAACAACGGCTGGGCGATCTCGATTCCCTCCGAGCACCAGAGCCGCTCGCGCACCTACGCGGACAAGGGCCTAGCCTACGGCGTGCCCGGCGTGCGGGTAGATGGCAACGACGCGCTCGCGGTGTACGCCATCACGCGCGAAGCCGTGCAGCGTGCTGCCAGCGGCGGCGGGCCCACGCTGATCGAGCTGTGCACCTACCGCGCGGGTCCGCACTCGTCTTCGGACGACCCGAATGCCTACCGCGAGGCCATGGACAGCGAGGAAGCGCAGAAGCGCGACCCGGTGAAGCGCCTGCGTCGTCACCTGGAACGTTTGCAATGCTGGTCCGAGGCCGAGCAGCTGGCGTTCGAGGAACGCGTGAACGCCGAGATCAACGTGTGCGTCGAGAAGGCGGAAGCCGCTGCGCCTCCGTCGATCGCCAGCATGTTCGAAGAAGTGTTCGAGCACATGCCGCCGCACCTCGCGCAGCAACAGGCACAGTGCGTGGACGGACCGCGCACCCGCAAGCGGCACTGAGCGCAAAGGAGCCGCCATGACACAGATGAACATGGTCAGCGCCATCAACGACGCGCTGCGCTTCGAGATGCAGAACGACGACCGCGTGGTCGTGATGGGCGAGGACGTCGGCAAGCTCGGGGGCGTGTTCCGCGTGACCGCCGGGTTGCAGAAGGAATTCGGCGAAGAGCGCGTCATCGACACGCCGCTCTCCGAGACGGGCATCATCGGCACTGCCATCGGCATGGCCATGGGCGGCTTGCGGCCGGTGCCCGAGATCCAGTTCGGCGACTTCATCTACCCGGCCGTCGATCAGCTGATCAACGAGGCTGCCAAGTACCGCTACCGTTCGGGTGGCGAGTTCACTTGCCCGATGGTGGTGCGCGTGCCGGTCGGCGGCGGCATCAAGGGTGGGCACTACCACTCGCAGTCCCCCGAGACGATCTTCGTGCACACCGCGGGGCTCAAGGTCGTGTGCCCGAGCAATCCGTACGACGCCAAGGGGCTGATGCTCGCGTCGATCCGCGACAACGATCCCGTGCTCTTCTTCGAACCCAAGCGCGTGTACCGCGCGCTCAAGATGGATGTGCCGGAGGGCGAGTACACGGTGGAGCTGTCGCGCGCCAAGGTCGTGCGCGAGGGCGAGCACGTGACGCTCGTGGCCTGGGGCGCGATGTTGCTCGAAGCGATCGCGGCTGCGGAAGAAGTCAAAGAGCAAGGCGTCGAGGCCGAGGTCATCGACCTGCGCACGCTGTGGCCCATGGACACCGAGACCGTGGTGCAGAGCGTGAAGAAGACTGGGCGCCTGGTGATCGTGCACGAAGCGGCCAAGGCCTGCGGGCTGGGCGCCGAGATGGTCGCGCAGATCTGCGAGACGGCGTTCACGCACCTGCAGGCGCCGCCGCGGCGGGTCACGGGCTGGGACACCCCCTTCCCCTACACCCTGGAAAACGAATACCTTCCGCTCGCCCATCGCATCGTGCCCGCCCTGCTCGAAACCGCGCGGTTTTAATTACATACCCGCCGAGCAGCCTGCGGCTCTCGGCGTAGACTCTGGTTCACATACCCGCCGAGCAGCCTGCGGCTCTCGGCGTAGAGGCTACGGAGAGCACATGGCCCGCTTCGAGTTCAAGCTGCCGGACATCGGCGAAGGCGTGATGGAAGGCGAGATCGTCGCCTGGCACGTCAAAGAGGGCGATCAGGTCGGCGAAGATCAGGTGATGGTCGAGGTCATGACCGACAAGGCCACCGTCACCATCGGTGCGCCCAAGACCGGCAAGATCGAGGAGCTGCGTGCCGCGGTCGGCAGCAAAGTGCAGGTCGGCGACGTGCTGGTGGTCATTCACACCGGCAACGGCTCGCGCGCGCACGGCGGGCATCCCTCGAAGATGCCGGCGGCCTCCGCGGTGGGCGACATTCAAGAGTCGCTGCCAGGCACGAGCTACTTTGCCGAAAAGCGCGCCACGGTCGAGACGGCGCACGAAGACAAGACCCAAGCTGCAGGCGCCGAACAACCCGAGCACTTCGTGGAGCAACCGCTGGCCACGCCTGCCACGCGCAAGCTGGCGCGCGATCTCGGGCTCGACCTGCGTCGCGTGGCCCCCACGGGTGCGGGCGGGCGCGTGACCAACGAAGACGTACGCAGTGCCAGCAGCTCGGGCACGCTGGGCGCGCCGGCGGCGAGCGCCGCCGCCGTCAGCAGCAACGTCGCGAGCAAGCGTGCCGCCGGCGACGCGCCAGCCGACAAGCGCCTTCCGTTCGTGGGCATGCGCCGGCGCATCGCCGAGCGCATGCACGAGTCGAAGACGACCGCCGCGCACTTCACCTTCGTGGAGGAGTGCGACGCGACGCGCTTGATTCAGTTGCGCGACAAGCTCAAGCCCGCGGCGCAGGCGCGCGGCATCGAGCTGACCTACATGCCGTTCATCTTGAAGGCCGTGTGTGCGGCGCTCAAGAAGAACCCCATGCTCAACTCCAGCCTCGACGTGGAGAAGAACGAGCTGGTGCTGCACGGTCGCTGCAATCTCGGCATCGCCGCCGCCACCGAGCAGGGCCTGGTCGTGCCGGTCGTGCACGATGCGCAGGCGCTGAACCTGTTCGAGCTGGCGGCTGAAGTGAATCGCCTGGGCAAGGCCGCGCGCGACAACAAGCTCACGGTCGCAGACATGTCCGGCTCCACCTTCACGGTGACTTCGCTCGGCAAGCAAGCGGGCCTCTTCGCGGTGCCGATCGTGAACTTCCCCAACGTCGGCATTCTCGGCATCCACCGCATCAAGGAACGTCCAATCGTACAGAACGGGCAAATCGCGATCGGCCAAGTGATGCTGCTCTCGCTATCGCTCGATCATCGCATCGTCGACGGGCATGTGGGTGCCGCTTTCGCATACGACGTGATTGCGCACCTCGAAGAGCCCGCGCTGATGTTCATGGATCTCTGAGCACAACCTCCGCGCATGTCGCCCAGTGAGCCCGAGCACCGCGCACCCGAAGGCGCGTACTGCGCGCAGCACCCGCAGCGCGCGGCGGCCTACACTTGCCCGCGCTGCGGCAACTACAACTGCGAGCTGTGCTGGCATGCCGGCAGCGAGCGCTGCGACGCCTGCCTCCGGCGCGACCCGACCGGCGCCGCGCCGCCCATGCCCTGGGAGACCAGCGAAGGCGGCGCGCTGCGACGCTACTTCGCGACGCTCGCCACTGCGCTGCATCCCAACACCAGCGCTCCCGCGTTCGCGCGCGACGACCTGCGCAACGCGTTTCGCTTCTTCTTGCTGAGCGCGCTGCCTTGCGCGGCGCTCTCCGGCATCATCCCCAACACCAAGACCCTGCTCTTCGGCGGCTCGCTGCAGCTGATCGTGCAAGGTCACCCCACGGCGACGCAGATCGCGCTCGACGTGCTGATCGCGATGCTCATGCAGACGGGCGCCTTCTTGCTCGACATGCTCGCGATGGGTCTGCCCTACACGACCCTGGTGCGCGCCTACGCACCGGAGCGCCGCGCCGTGGCAGTGCGTGTGCTGTTCTACCGAAGCTGGCTCGTGCCCGCAGCCACCTTGCTCTTCTTCACGCTGATGTGGTGCCTACCGACGCCGCCGGGCAACGCGCCTGCGACCGAGGCCTCGCCTGTCGTGTCGTTCCTGCTCGCGATCCAGTTCGTGATGAACCTCGTCTTGCTGATCTCCATGCGTTCGGGCGCGCGCCTCGCGGCGGGGGTCACTCCCGCGCTGTCGTACGTGATCGTGATCGTCGCGTTCATCGTGCGCTTCATGGTGCAGTTGTTCGTGGAGACCGCTGCACGCGGCCTGTTACCCAAGTCATAATCGGGGGCGTGATGGCCAAACGACCCGACATCCCTGCCACACTGCAAGCCTCCGTCGTGCGGGTCGGCCAGCAGCGCGCGTACCTGAATGACGCCTACGCGTTCTTGCTGCGCTCGCAGTGGCGCAAACTGATCGCGTTCTGCGCGGGCCTGTACCTGTGCGTCAACGCAGCCTTCGCCAGCCTGTACTTGGGTCTTGGACAATGCATCGACGGCGCGCGGCCGGGCTCCTTCTTCGATGCCTTTTTCTTCAGCGTCCAGACCCTGGCCACCATCGGTTATGGCGTGATGCACCCGCACGGCGTGTGCGGGCACACCTTGGTCGGCATCGAGGCGCTGGTGGGGCTGCTCGGCTTCGCACTGGTGACCGGCATCGTGTTCAGCAAGTTCGCGCGGCCCAGCGCCGGCGTGATCTTCAGCCGCACCGCGATCATCGCGCAGCACGACGGGCTACCGTGTTTGCTGTTTCGCGTGGCCAACGAGCGCGGCAGTGACATCGTGGAGGGCTCCATGCGCGTCAGCGCGCTGATGGACGCCTCGACCAGCGAAGGCAAGCGCCTGCGACGCTTCTTCGATCTCAAGCTCGATCGCAACTCGATGCCCGTGCTGCTCATGAGCTGGCTCGTGATTCACCGCATCGACGAGCACAGCCCCTTGTACGGCAAGAGCGCGGAAGACTTGGAGCGTGGCGACATCCGCATCCTGGCGAGCATGACCGGCATGGACGGCACCTTCATGCAGACGGTGTATGCCTACCACCAGTACCCAGCCAGCGCGGTACGCTTCGGCGCAGAGTTCGTCGACATCATCCGCCCCTTGCCAGGCGGTCGCTTCGAGCTCGACCTGACGAAGTTCCACGAAACGCGCGACGCACACGGCACGCCCGACCCGAGCTGACGCGTAGCGCGCGCCGAGCACTACGCCAGCGCAAAGCGCACAGGCAGCCGCGCTTGAATGCGGAACAACGATTCGCCCCACTCGATCTGCTCGCTCACCAGCTCGAGCTTGGGCATGCGTCGCACCAACGTGCCGATGGCGATCTGCGCTTCCATGCGCGCCAGGTGCGCGCCCAGGCAGAAGTGGATGCCGCCGCCGAAGGCCAGGTGCGCGCTGTGGTCGCGTTCGATCATGAAACGATCCGGCTCCTTGAACACGCG
>JADGRE010000203.1 GCA_017881185.1 Pseudomonadota bacterium
GCGCCGACGACGCTCGCCTGGCCGCAGCCAGCAGCGGCCGGGCTCTTGGAACCGGCGTAGGCGGCGATGACGCCATCCTCGTCGTCCTTCGCAATCGAGCGTTGATGAACCTCGCCGGCCGAGATGTACGGCCACATCGTGGCCTTGCGATCCGTGGGGCTCTCGCCGAGACCGAGCACGTGCCCGAGCTCGTGCGTCAGCACCGCACTGAGATCGTGCTCCTTCGTGCCGACCGTGTCGGTGCCCTCCTCGAGAATCGCGAACTGGTGCTCGGCGTTGATGAGCACGTCGACGCCGAGAATTTCACCAGTTTCATCGTAGGTGCTGACGGTCACCGCGAGCTGCTGATGCTCGTACGGCCAAGGGCTCACGAGGTAGATGCCGTTGTGGCGTTGATCGGTGTCGTACGCACCGGCCTTGGTGCTTGCGATGGCGAGGTCAGGCACTCCCGGCAAACCGCGCCACGCGTCGGTGGCCATGGCCAGCGCCGAGCGCACCTTCGCGCTACCGAAGAGCTCGTCCAGCTTCTCGTCGACGTACATCGTGACGACCGCGCTCGACCAACGCACCTGCTCACCGGTCTTGGTCTTCTTCAACATATAGGCCTGCGCCGTGCCGACATTACAGATGCAGTACAGGAGCACTACGAGCGCGCTGACGATCCAAGAAGTGCGTGGGCTTGCGGTGGTCATTGGGAGGCTCTCTCTCTCTGGGTTACGATCAGACCTCGTTGCAGGGACCGTGCCGACACCCCCTGGCTTCGCTAGTCACGCCACATGACATTGAATTTGCTCGTGTTTTCCAAATGCTCACGGCAACGGCGGGTTGCAGTGTGGGCTGATTTCGCCACTCACAGAGGACGAAACCACCTGCCCTCGAGGATCCCGCTTCGCTCCCCGATCCCCCGTGGTGCCAAAGGCCACTGGCGTGGTCGTTTCGGCCACCGGTTGGGCGCGATTGGGCGCGCGAGCGGCGTTCGGCCCGGCGGCGGCGGCGGAGAGAGAGAGCGGCACGCTTTCTGCTTTGACTGAGGACAAGCGAGTCGCACAGACTCGAGCACAACCAGGTGGGGCCAGTCATGTACGCAGCAGCTGTCGGGTCTTGGAATGCAAACGATGAAAAGTGTCTGCTCGCGGCGGCGTCGCACGCGAGCACCGAGCTGGACTTCCACACCTCGCTCGACCTCGTCGCCCGACGCATGGAAGAACACTCGCAGGAACCCCGCTGTGTGTTCGTGTCCCACGAGGGCAACCTCGAAGCCTTGGTGAGCCGGCTGCGCGAGCGCGCGAGCTTGCTGACGGTCCCCGTCATCGCCGTAGTGCCGCACGCCAGCGAGGCGCTGTATCGCGGCGCGTTCGCCTGCGGTGCCGATGACGCCCTGGTCTCCGGCGATCGAGGCGGTATCACGCGACGACTGGCGAACATGCTCGCCTACAAGCCGCGCGAGCCCAGCAACGTGCCCAGTCAAGGAATCGCACTGGTTGCCTCACCCGACATCGGCATGCGCCGCACGCTGGGCCAGACCTTGCGGCGCGCGGGCTTCGACGTGGCCTACGCCTCCGAAGCACGCGACTTGGTCCATCTGGCGCGCAGCGCCGCGGCGCTCTCGCTCGTGGTCGCGACCGAGGAGTTTCCTCCGCTCGGTGCCGATGCTGCCATCCGCGCGGTGCGCTTGGCAGCGCGCAAGCCCGAGCTGCCTGCGCTGGTCGTCCCCGCGAACAGCTCGGAAGCTCGCAGCAGCGGCGCGAAGCTGCCGTTCGACGCCAACGGCAAGTTGCTCCAATTCGCAGACGACGCCGCGCGCGGCAACGCCACCGACCTGCGTGCCTCGAGCCGGCTCGCGTATCCCACGATCTGTGCGTTTCGCCCGGCCGGCGTGATGCAGCCGACCTACGGCTTGTCCCACAACATCAGCCGCGAAGGCTTGTTCCTGCGCACGCTCGATGCGCCGAAGCCGGGCACCGAGGTCTGGATCGAGCTGCGCGCGCCCGAGTCGATCAGCATGGTCCATCTGCGCGGCAACGTGATCTGGCGTCGTGAGCCTGGCGCCGTGGGCGCCACACCGTTCGGCTTCGGCGTACGACTCGATGCGGCGGCGTGTGCGTCGCGCGATCTCACCGACTTTGCGCTGGGCTACGAGGCGTTGCGCACGCAGAGCGGGAGCTGAGGCAGTCCCATGTCGGAGCTTCCAAAGAACGCTGGAGGTGCGCTGCCGTCGACGCCGCGCAACCGGTCTGCGGCGCGCCCCATCACGGCACCATTGTACCGGGGCGATTGCGCCCCGGCCGCAGCGCACGTGGGCGGTCGCGATCCGGTCGAGGTACGCGCACGGCTCGCCAACATCGAGATCCTGCACGGGCTCAGCGGCGAGCTGCTGGATACCATCCTTGCGCGCTGCACCATTCACGAGCTGACGCCGGGCGAGGCGCTGCTGGTGGCCGGCCAGCTCAACGAGAGGATGTTCCTGATCTTGTCGGGTGAGTTGCGGGTTCACCTACCGGACCACCTGGAGTCAGCGATCGCCACGCTCGTCGCGGGTGACACGGTCGGAGAGCTCTCCACCATCGACCACCAGGCGGCTGGCGCAACCGTCATCGCACACACCGATGCGCTGCTCTTGGCGATCGACGAGATCATGTTCTGGCACATTGTGCGGGCATCCCACCTGTTCGCAGTGCGCCTGATGCTCAAGCTCGCGGAGCGTGTGCGTGCCAACAACAGCACTGTGCAAGCGAACATGGAGCTGTGCGCGCAGCTGGAAGCGGTAGCGCTGTCGGATGCACTGACCGGCGTGCACTCGCGGCGCTGGCTGCAGGAGACCTTGCCGCGCATCATCGACCGGCATCGCTTCAACCAGCAACAGCTTACGATCGCGCTCGTCGACGTCGACCACTTCAAACGGGTGAACGACACCTACGGTCATCCCACCGGAGACCGCGTGCTGGTCGAGATCGCCCAGGCCTTGCGCGCGAAGCTGCGGCCGAGCGACTTCGTGGCTCGCTTCGGCGGAGAAGAATTCGTCGTCGTGCTGCCGAACACCACGCTTGCCGGCGCGCGCATCGCCGCCGAGCGCATCCGGGAAGCGGTCAACGCCGCGGTAATCACCACGCGGCAACACGGCACGCTGCCCAGCGTCAGCGTGTCGATCGGCCTGGGCGAGCTCCACGAAGGCATCGACCAAAGTGCATTGCTCGAGACCGCAGACGCCGCGCTGTATCGGGCCAAACACAACGGACGCAATCGAGTGGAGGGCTGAACATGCACACCATCGCCGCCGCATCTGTGCCTTCCGAGCTGACCAACGACCTGGCGGCGCCACACAACGAAGCGCCAAACAAGACCACGGTGTTGATCGTCGACGATGCCCGCACCAATCGCGCTCACGTGCGAGAGCTGCTGCGCGCAGCGCAGCTCTGCGACGAGTGCCTGTTCGCCGAAGATGGGTTCGTGGCGTTCAAGACGCTGCGCGAGCAGCCCGTCGACTTGGTGGTCTGCGACCTCAACATGCCGCGCTGCGACGGGCTGAAGTTCCTGCGTCTCAAGGCCACGGATCCGGCGCTCGAGAGCGTGCCCGTCATCGTGCTCACCGGCGCAGAAGACCAGCTGCGCAAGATGCAGGCGCTCACCTCCGGCGCCTCGGACTACGTCATCAAGCCCGTCGACCCCAGCGAGCTCGTGGCGCGCATCGCGGTGCATCTCAAGGTCCGCAAGCTTCAGGCGAAGCTGATCAACGCGAACCACGAGCTGCAGCGCCTGTCCCAGCTCGACCCGTTGACCGAGGTCTTCAATCGCAGAGAGCTGATGGCCCGGCTCGACGAGGAGTTCTTGCGTTCACGCCGCTACGACCGCGCCTTCAGCTTCGTGCTGCTGGACCTCGATCATTTCAAGGCCGTGAATGACAGCTTCGGCCACCCGGCGGGAGACCGCGCGCTGATCGCGGTGGCGCAGGCACTCAAGGAGACCTTGCGCTGCCACGACAGCATCGCCCGCTACGGCGGCGAGGAGTTCGCGCTCATCTTGCCGGAGACCTCTGCCGAAAGCGGCGTGCTCGCAGCGGAACGCGTGCGTGCGGCCATCGAGCGCCGCCAGCTGGAACATGAGGGACAGCCCATCGTCATCACGGCCAGCCTGGGGGTGGCCGCGTTTCCCCACGCGCTGGTCGACAAGCCTGCGGACCTCGTCAGCCTGGCGGACGCGGCGCTCTACGACGCCAAACGCTCCGGACGAAACCGCGTCATGGCAGCGGTCTAGCGCGGCGCTCGCCAATCTCAGCGCGCTACGAGGTCAGCAGACCGCTGTCACACCGCGCGGCAGCCTGCACGGAATAGCCCACTCGGCCAGCCAGACCTCAAAGAACACGCTGCCGCAGCGCCAACAGCAGTCTGGCCCACCAAACGGCCGGGGCGCGAGATGCTTTCGTCGAGCACGCCACACGATACTCATGTAAATTCAGAGCGGTTTCCTGCCCTCATCCTTGGCGCGATGGCTGCACGCATCCTCATTGTCGACGACGAACGCGAGTTGCTCACGGCGTTTTCCCGGATGCTAACCGGCGAGTCGTACGACGTGGAGACAGCCAGCTCCGCGGAGCTGGCCCTCGAGCTGCTCGACAAGGGCTCGTTCGACCTGGTGTTGACCGACCTGTCCATGCCGCGCATGGACGGCCTGGACATGCTCACTCGCATGCGTCAGCGCGGCGATGCCACGCCCACCTTGGTGATCTCCGGTACCGGCACCGTGGAGCACGCAGTGCGCGCCATCAAGCTTGGCGCGCTCGACTTCCTCGAGAAGCCGATCCACCGCGAGCGCCTGATACTGACCGTGCAGAACGCCTTGCGCTACGCGCAGCTGCAGGAAGTGCACGGGCGCCTGCAGGCGGATCTGGGGCAAGAGAAATCGCTGATCGGCGATGGCCCCGCCATGCAGAGGCTGCGCAGTCTGATGGCGCGAGTCGCGCCTTCGGATGGCCGCGTATTGATCATGGGCGAAAACGGCACCGGCAAGGAGCTGGTAGCTGCCGCGATCCACGCGGGCTCCGGCCGCTCCAAAGGCCCGTTCGTGAAGTTGAACTGCGGCGCAGTGCCCAAAGATCTGGTGGAGAGCGAGCTCTTCGGTCACGAGAAGGGCGCATTCACCGGTGCGGTCGCGGCACGCAAAGGGCGCTTCGAGCTGGCCGACGGCGGAACACTGATGCTCGACGAGATCGGCGACATGCCGATGCCGATGCAGGTCAAGCTGCTGCGCGTGCTGCAGGAAGGCCAGTTCGAGCGCGTCGGCGGCGCCCGCACGCTGCGGGTCGACGTACGTGTGCTGGCTGCGACCAATCGCGATCTCGCCGCGATGGTGCAAGACGGCGAGTTTCGCGAAGACCTGTACTACCGGCTGAACGTGGTCACGCTGCGTGTGCCGCCGCTGCGTGAACGACGCGAAGACATCGGCGCACTCATCGCGCACTTCACGCGCCAGGGGCGCAAGGGTTTCGGGCTGCAGCTGTCGCCGGAAGCGCTGGCCGCCCTGCAGAGCTACGACTTCCCCGGCAACGTGCGCGAGCTCGAGAACCTGATCGAACGCCTGGCGATCCTGTATCGCGACGAGACCGTGTCGGCGGCCACGATCCGCGAAGTGCTCTCTACGCCCGGCGCAGCGCCAAAGACCACGCGCACGGCGGTCTACGAACCAGGCAAGAGCTTGCGCGAGCTCCTGCACGATCTGGAGCGCCAGATCATGCTCGAAGCCATCGCCGCCAACGGCAACAGCAAGAGCGCAGCCGCGCAAGCGCTCGGCACCGAGCGCTCGCACTTCTACAAGAAGTGTCGGCAGTACGGTGTCGGCGGCGCGGACGAGTGACGTGCGTGCTGCGTCACTCGGCGCGAGACGAGAGCGCTGCGCTCACTTCTTGCGCTTGACCAGCACCGCGCTGGGTACTACGTGGGCCACCTCGAAGCCTTCGGGGACGCCACGCACGTGCACCGGAACTGCCTGCGTACCGGAGATCGTTCCAAGCGCGCCCAGCTCGATATAGGGCACGATCTCCTCGGCCTCGAGCTCCGCAAGCGCTCGAACGGGGCCGCGCAGCGTCAAAGACACCACCGCCGGTCGTAAGCTCACCTCAGCCGCACCCAACGCAGCGACGTCGAGATGACGCAGCACGCGTTCGCCAAGCTCGGGGACGATCTCGATGTGCACATCGCACGCCGCCTGGTCCACGTAGCTGACGTGTCCGTGTAGAGGTTCGAGTTGCGCGCGCCGATCGTGGCCGCCGAGACCCAGCCCGTCGACGGCCAGCTCCTCGGTGAAGACCTCGGTGATAGCCTTCACTTCGTCGGCTGGCCCCGCGATACTCACCACCGACGGAGTCAAGCCGACCGGCTTCTTCACCACATAGCCTTCGTCCGGTGTTCCGCGTAGGCGCGTGCGAATCGGCACCTTACGTTCGGCGCTCGCCGCCCAGACGAGATCGAGTCTGGAGGGCTCGATGACGGTGACCCGCGCTGCCCCCGGCACGTCGATGGCCGAAGCGTCGAAGTAGTAGGTGCGGCGCACTCCGTCGCGCAAGTCGATCTGGATGGGCGCGAAGTCTTCGCGCTGCAGCGCGGACAAGCGCGACCGGCTGCCACGCAAGGTGATCTTCACCTGCGTAGGCAAGCTGCTGACGAGCTGACGCTGCGCCCGCGGCGGCGGCAAGAGCGCGACGACGTCCACGTACAACGAACGCTGCGCGTCGGTGTCGCTGTGCACGAGTGAAAACAGCGCAACCGACAACACCACCGCCAGGAACTTCAGCGGCAGGTTGTCCATCACCAGCCGCACCAAGAGCCCGCGCAGCACAGGTTGCGCCACCGCTTCCTTCACGACGCCTCCGAGCTTTCCTTGGGGTCGGTCGATGGATCAGCGGCGGGCGGCGGTGCACTCACGCGCGAAACCCGCTCCTTGCTGTCGCGCTTGTCGGCGCCATCGTGCTTGCCGGTCTTGCGCTTCTGACGCTTCTGGAACAGGCCCAGGAGCACCTTGCGCAGCAGTGCGGCATCGAGGTTGCGCACGATGTTGCCGTTGAAGCACAGGCTGACTTCGCCGCGCTCCTCGGACACGACGATGACCACCGCGTCGGTCTCCTCGGACAAACCGATGGCAGCGCGGTGGCGGGTGCCGAGGTTGCGGTCGAGCTTGGTGCTGGCAGTGAGCGGCAAGAACGCGCCAGCCTGCCAAATGCGTCCTTCGCGAATGATCACCGCGCCGTCGTGCATGGGGTTTTCATGGCTGGGGATGAAGATGCTGTAGAGCAGCTCTTTAGAAACTGCGGCTTCCAGCAGCGTGCCAGACTCGATGAAGTCTTCGAGCAAGCCTTCGCGTTCGAACACGATCAGCGCACCGATGCGCTTTTGCGCGAGCGACGTTGCCGCCTTCACGGCGTCGTCGATGACCTGATGTTCCATGGTGACGCCAGTCGACGCGAAGAACGGCTTGCGGCCGAAGCGCACGAGCGCACGCCGGATGTCTTGCTGGAAGATCACCACGATGATGAGCACGAGCGAGGTCAGCACCGTGTCGAGCATGGTGTACAGGGTGACGAGGCCCAGGCGCTTGGCAGACTGGTACACGATGAACACGAGCACGAGGCCGATACCCATCTGCATCGCGCGCGTGCCCTTGAGCAGCAAGAGCACGAAGTAGAGGATGACCGCGACCAGACCGATGTCAGCCAGGTCCCAGAGGATGAGCGTGGCATCCCGGGCGAAGAAGTGGATGAGGCGCGTGCCGATCTCGCTCAGCAAAACGCCTCCTGTCCACCGATATGGCGCGCGTTGGCGACCGCTTCGGCGAGCGCCAACGCCTGGCGTGATGCACGCACGTCGTGCACGCGCACCGCGCGCGCGCCCAAGAGCGCGCAGCAGGTGACCGCAGCACAGGTGCCACCCAGGCGTTCTGCAGGCGTGGATTCTTTGCCCGTCGCAGCGCGCTCTGCCGCGGCGATGAACGCCTTGCGCGACGGACCGACGAGCACGGGAAAGCCGAGCGCCGTGAGGCGCGGCAGCTGGGCCAACAGCGCGATCGAATCCTCGGCGCGCTTGGCGAAGCCAAGACCCGGATCGAGCCACAAGCGCTGAACAGCGATGCCTGCCGCCTTGGCCCGTGCTGCCGCGTGTTCGAGCGCTGTCACGACCTCGAGCACAACGTCCGTGTAGGCGGCGTTGTTCCCGTGCACGCTACCGTCGCCGCGATTGTGCATGAGCACGAGCTCCGTGCCGGTGCGTGCCACCAATTGAAGCAGCGCGTCGGTGGTGGCTCCAGAGACGTCGTTGACGATGCTGGCACCCGCCTCGATCGCGGCCTGCGCAACTTCGGCATGCACGGTGTCGATCGACACGCGCGCACCGAGCTCGCGGTGGATGCGTTGGACCACGGGCAACACGCGCCGCAGCTCTTCGGCGACGCTGACGGCCGCGGCACCCGCACCATAGGCGGCACCCGGTGGCCGCGACGAAGCGCCGCCAACGTCGATGACATCGGCGCCCTCCCCCACCAAGCGCCGCGCCTTCGCGAAGGCGTCGTCCGGCGTGACGGCTTGCCCGCCATCGCTGAACGAATCGGGCGTCACGTTCAGCACCCCCCACACCTGGCACGCCCTTTCCGAAGTCCTGCTAGCAACCATCCCCAGCCGCTCCTTCGCACGTCAGAGACAAAGCCGCCCGCCGGAACGCGCGGCGTGCGTCCCGGCGTGCGTCCCGTCGAGCTCCCCCCAAGACCCCAACCGACTACGAACCCGAAGGTACCTCACGGGGCCGCGGCGTGAAGAGTGAGCTTTTGCGCTTGTCCTTACTCTTGCGCGCTTTTTCCGCATAGCGCGGGATCTCGATGCGCTTGCGTTCGGGCAGTGGCTGCCCGTCCATGACGGCGATGATCTCCTCGGCATCGAGGGTCTCGCGCTCGAGCAAGGCGGTGGCCATCGCACCGAGTTGGTCCATGTGGCCCTGCAGCAGCTCCTTCACGCGGGCGTACTGCTTGGTCACGATGCTATGGACTTCGTCGTCGATAGCGCAGGCGGTCTTCTCGGAGTACTCGCCGCGGCGCGGGCCGGGCATGAAGGGCAGGAACGACTCTTCACGCTCCAGGTAGGCCAACGGGCCCATCTTCTCGCTCATGCCCCACTCCGTGACCATGGAGCGGGCCATGTGGGTAGCCTGGCGGAAGTCATCGGCAGCGCCCGTGGTGACCTCGTTGAGCGCGAGCTCTTCGGCCACGCGGCCGGCCAGCGCCATGCCGATGCGATCGAGCGCCCAGTCACGCGAGAAGCCCAAGCGGTCTTCTTTCGGCAGCGACATGGTCACGCCGAGCGCCGGACCGCGCGGGATGATGGAGACCTTGTGGACTGGGTCGTGGTTGGGCAACAGATGGCCGACCACGGTGTGGCCGGCTTCGTGCCAGGCGGTGCGCTTCTTCTCGACGTCGTTGATGACCATCGAGCGGCGCTCGGTGCCCATCAAGACCTTGTCT